>NZ_SMKY01000170.1 GCF_004349235.1 Actinomadura darangshiensis
GCACCGGCACCGCCACCTCGGCCGCGATCACACCACCGGCCAGCACACCTGCCGGAGCCCGGGCGGCCAGCCACCCGGGCGCCAGTCGACCGGTGGCGCCCACGAACCCGGCGTAGGGTTCACGTCCGCGCACCTTGCCCACGACCGAGGCGATGAACACCAGCCCGACCATGCAGCGGCACCCGAGCACGACGTAATCCATCGCGGCCTCTCTCCGCGGCCGGCACGAGGGGCTCAGGACCACACGCCCCGGCCACCGGTGGTCACTACGAACAGGGGTTGGAGTAAGAGCACCGGTACCAGCAGGGCGCGGTGCTGGGCCACGGATCGCAGCACTTCCACGTGTCGCGGGTGCGGTCGCATACCCCGACCCAGCTGCAGATGCATTGCGCGGACGCGTCCGCGTGGGGGACCACCCGGCTGAGCAGGCGGTCGCCGAGCTTCTCGATCTTCGTGAGCATCGCTCTTCAGCCTCTTCCGATGACTTCGGCGTTCGGGCCCGGAACGGGGCGTCGGGCTTGCACCGTGATCCCGTCCATCGGCTCCCCGCCACGCGGCACGGTTCCGATCGGTCCTCATCAGACCACCGGGCGCCTTCAGATCGGCTTCATGCCTGCTTCACGCGGAAACGACCGACCGGCGCACGTCAGGTGTAGACGGCGTCGTGGAAGGCGATTTCGGCCCCCAGCATTCCCGCGAACCAGCGGGTGAGCAGCTCGTCGGGGACGCCGGCGGGAAGGGCGTCCACCTCGTGAGCGAGTGCGTCCACCCCGTCGCGGAACGGCTTGGCCGTGTGCATGGCCACCCAGTCGGCGACCGGGCCCGGCGGGACGCGGCCCTCCCGGAACGCGCGGGTGCACCAGGTGAGGTAGAGGCTCTCCGCCGCGAAGAGCACGGTCATCACCGCCGGATACCCGCCCTCGCGGGCGCTCGCGAGGGCGAACTGCGAGAGGATCGCCGCCCGCCGCGCCGCGTCCGGGCGCGCCTGGACGGGCCAGGCGGCCTGCGCGGCACCGAAGTAGGCGGTCTGCTCGGTCGTCAGCGCGTGGACGGCCCGGGCGTTGCGCTCCATCGCGAGCCGGCCGGGCGCGTCCCACACCGCGAGGCCGTGCAGCCGTGCCGCGGTCTCGACGAAGGACGCCTCGATCGCCAGGTAGTCGGCGTACGCCTGGTCGCCGACGACGCCCGTGCGGACCTCCTCGGCGAACCGCATGGCGACCGCCCGCTCCATCGGCTCCGCGCACGCCTCCAGCAGCCGGCGCGAACGGCTCATCGCGCCAGCCACTCGACGAGCCCGCCGAACACCCGGGCGTAGCCGTCCCATTCCTCGCAGAACGGCGTGGGCGCCCAGTGCGGCGAGCAGTCGGAGGTGAACACGGCCGAGCGCCCCGACCCGTACGGCGCGACGGCGACCAGGGGGTCGGAGCCGAGGGTGGCCAGGACCTCGGTGCCGGGCCTCGGCAGGACGCGATTGTACCCGAGCAGCGGCGGCCATTCGCCGGTCACGCCGCCGAGGGCGGGGTGGTCCGCGGCGGTGACCGCCGCGCACGCTCCCGCGGGAAGCTCGACGCGGTCGTCCTCGGGAAGCAGCTCGACGGGCAGCACCTCGTGCAGGACGGTGTTGCGGAAGGCGGCCTTGGCCTCGAAGCCGGTGAACGACAGGTAGCCGCCGACCATCAGGAGGCCGCCGCCGTCCCCCACCCAGCCGCGGAGCGCGCCGAGCCGGTCCGCGCCCGGCACCGCACGCTCGAAGACCTCGGGGGCGAGTTGCAGGGAGTTCGCGCCGATGTCGGAGAGCACGACCACGTCGTAGGCGGCGAGGGCGTCCGCGTCCGCCGGGAACTGCGCGGGGACGAGGTGCGCGGGCAGGTGCCTCACCTGGTGGCCCCGGCTCTCCAGGGCCCGCCGCAGCGGCTCGACGCCGACGACGTAGGAGCTGGTGGTGAACGAGTCCACCCCCTTGATGTGGGTTGACTGGGTGACCCAGCTCTCGCCTGCGATCAGGACGCGGCTCACTTGTGAATCCTTTCCTTTCGTGTCTTCAGGCCGCAGCGGCCTCGAACAGCCGGGCGGGGTTGGCCCGGAGGAGACCCTGCGCCACGTCCGCGGCGACGCCGAGGCCGGCCAGCCGCCGGGCGAACAGCTCCGGCACGTACCGGAACCCGTTGCCTCCGTACGCGGTGAGCATGCTCTTGAGGAACACGTCGTGGCTGAGCAGCAGGCGCCCGGCGTGCCCGCGTCCGATGAGCCCGGCGATCGCGCGCGCCGTCTCGTGCGGGGCGGGCGACTGGCCCTCGCCCGGGTAGCTGAACGGCATCCCGATCATGTCGAACTCCAGCCAGACGCCGCGCTCGGCGACGCCGTCCTGGTAGGCCGGGTCGCCGTGGGACGGGTCCATGTGGCACAGCACGACGGCGCCGGGCGGGACGCCGTACTCCCCCAGGACGATGTCGAGCACTTCGTGCGCGCGGCGCTGCCAGCCCGGCAGGTGCACGTACAGCGGGACGCCGGTCTCGCGCTGCGCCCGCGCGGCGGCGCGCAGCGCGGTGTGCTCGCCCGGGGTGAAGTCCGGTGAGACTCCGATCTCCCCGATCACGCCGGGCCGGACGCCGGTGCCGTCGGCGCCGTCGGCGAACTCGGCGGCCAGTCCGGCGGCCAGGGTCCGCTCGTCCGTCCGGGACAGGTGCGCCGGGTGGTAGCGCTCCAGGTACCAGCCCGACCCCATCACGATCCGCAGCCCGCTGCGCTCGGCGAGCGAGCGCAGCGCGAGCGGGTCGCGTCCGATGCCGGCGGGGGTGACGTCGACGACGGTGCCGCCGCCGGCCTCGGCGAACGCGCGCAGGTCGGCGAGCATCGCCGCGTCGTCGTCCAGCCGGCAGTGGTCGAGGCAGGCGTACGGGTGCTCGCGCAGCAGCCAGGCCAGGCCGGGCTCGGTGCGGGCGTCGCGCAGGAAGGCCAGGGACGGGTCGTCCGTTGCCGTGACCGCCGCACTGACGTCGTTGCGCAGGTGCTCGTGGGTGAGGGTGAGCCCGAGCCCGGCGCTGGAGACCGGGCCGGTCACCGTCGTCACCGTGACCGCTCCCCCGCCGTCCGGCCAGGTCCCGCCGTCTGGCCGGGTCCCGCCGTCTGGCCGGATCCCGCCGTCCGCCGTCATGTTCTGCGGACCAGGTGGGCGGCCAGGTCGCTCAGGGACCGGCCGCGCAGGTTGACCCAGATCGCGGCCAGCAGGACCAGGCCGGTGACGATCGGGGTGAGGAACGGGCTGACGTCGAGCAGCGTCAGCCCGTTGGCGATCACACCGGTGATCACCGCGCCGATGACGGTGCCGGTCATCGTGCCCCGGCCGCCGAACAGGTCGGTGCCGCCGAGCACCACCGCGGCGATCACGGTGAGCTCGAAGCCCTGCCCCGAGTTGGCCGATCCCGAGCCCAGCCGCGCCGCGGTGAGCAGGCCCGCCACGCCGGCCGCCAGCCCGGCCAGCATCAGCGTGATCATCTTGATCCGGTCGGTGTTCACCCCGGCCCGGCGCACCGACTCCTCCTGCGAGCCGATGCCGTTGACGTAGCCGCCGAACCGCGTCCTGGCCAGCAGCACCGCGCCGAGCACCACGGCGGCCAGCGCGATCCAGGCCAGCGCCGAGAAGCCGAGGAACTTCGCCTCGCCGATCTTCGCGACGTACAGCCGCCGGTCGATCGGGACCGAGAAGCCCTGGGTCCACAGCTGCGCCAGCCCCCGGATCACCGACATCATCGCCAGCGTGACGATGAACGGCGGGATCTTCTGGTAGGCCGCCAGCCAGCCGTTCACCGCGCCCCAGAACAGCCCGGCGAGCAGCGCCGCGATGATCACCAGGGACGAGTCCCAGCCGGCCTTCAGCATCTCAGCGGTGCCGACCGCGACGAAGGCGACCGTCGAGCCGACCGACAGGTCGATCTGCCCGGTGGTGATCACGAACGTCATGGCCACCGCGACGATCAGGGTGATCGCGACCTGGGTGGCGAGGTTGGAGATGTTGCCGAAGCTCAGGAAGTTGTCCGCGCCGATCCCGAACCCGGCGAACAGCAGGACGGTGACGGCGGCCATGGCCAGCGTCGCCTTGTTGGCGCGTTCCCACCAGCCGGGCGTCTCGGCCAGGACGGTGGGTGCGGACGCGGTCGGGGCGCTCATGCTCAGGCCACCTCCTCTGCGGTGCCGGACCGGGTGATCATGGCGACGAGCCGTTCGATGTCCAGGGCGGACACCGGCTCGTCCTCGACGCTGCGGCCCTCGTACATGACGGTGATGCGGTCGCAGACCTCGAACAGGTCCTGGAGCCGGTGGGTGATCAGGATGACCCCGACGCCGCGCGCGGCCACGTCCCGGATCATGGCCAGCACCTGGCGGACCTCCGCGACGGCGAGGGCCGCGGTCGGCTCGTCCAGGATCAGCACCCTCGGCTCGAACGACACGGCCCGCGCGATCGCGACCGCCTGCCGCTGCCCGCCGGACAGGTGGCCGATCTCCTGGTAGGTCGACTTCACGCGGACGTGCAGCTCCGACAGCGTCTCGGCGGCCTTGCGGTGCATCGTCCGGCGGTCCACGAACGGGCCCCTGCGCGGTTCGCGGCCGAGGAACAGGTTGCTCGCGACGTCGAGGGTGTCGCACAGCGCCAGGTCCTGGTAGACGATGCCGATCCGCTCCCGGCGGGCGTCGGCCGGGCTCGCGAACCGGACGTCGCGGCCGTCGAGCGTGATCTGGCCGGAGTCGTGCTGCACCGCCCCCGCCAGCACCTTCATCAGCGTCGACTTCCCGGCGCCGTTGTCGCCCACGAGGCCGAGCACCTCGCCGGGCGCCAGCGTCAGGTCCACGCCGCGCAGCGACTGCACCGCGCCGAACGACTTGGTGATGCCGCGCAGCGTGACCAGTGGTCGATCGCCCATCACTTCTCCAGGTAGTACAGGTAGTCCTTGACGTTGGCCGGGGTCACGATCTGGGTCGGGACGGGCACGTCCTTCGGCGCCGTCCGCTTGCAGGCCAGGTCGATCGCGGCGTTCATCGCCTCGTAGCCGAACCGGAAGGTGTCCTGCTGGACGACGCCGGTGATCCAGCCGTCCCGCAGCCCGTCCGCCGCCTGCTTGGACAGGTCCCAGCCGACGACCTTCAGGTCCTCGGTGCGCTGCTGCCCGACCACCGCGGCCGACAGGCCGATCAGAGCTGGCTCGCCGGTGGCGTAGGCGTAGGGCAGGCCGGGGTTGCCGGTGAGCAGGTTCTCGGCGGCGGTCTGGGCGTTCTCCTGGATGTTGCGGCCGTCCACGACGGTCTTGATCTTCATGCCGCCCGCGGTGACCGCGTCGGTGAAGCCCTTCTGCCGCTCGTTCTGGACCGTGCTGTTCAGCGCGCCGACCACGCCGATCTCGCCCTTGCCGCCCGACGACTTCACCAGCGCCTGCCCGAGCTGCTTGCCGCCCTCGGCGTTGGCGGTGCCGACCTGGGTGGCGACCGCGGGGTCGTCGACGGTGGCGTCCACCGCGACGACCGGGACACCGGCCGCCTGGGCGCGCCGGACCGCGGGCTTGATGCCCTCGGTGTCCACCGCGTCCACGATGATCGCGTCGTAGTCGCCGGCCACCATGTTGTCGAGCGCGTTGGCCTGGGTGGTGGAGTCGTCGTCGCCGTCGACGATCTGCGCCTGGGCGCCCGCCTTGCGGGCCACGGTCTGCGCGCCGGCGTTGATCTGGTTGAAGAACAGCGCCTGCAGGTTGATCGGCACGATCCCGATCTTGGGCGTGCGGCCCTGCACCTTGCACGCCTGCGCCACCCGCGCGGGCGGCGGCGGGCCCTGCTCGGTCGCCTTCTTCTCGGCCGCGATGTCGCGCCGGGCCTGCACGTCGCAGCCGACGGTCGTGAGCAGCAGGACGGCCGCGGCCGCGGCCGTCACCCTTCGTCGCATGTCAACTCCTCTCCGCGGGACCGGGCGAGCCCCGAAGCGGCCTCCGGGGCCGGTTCTGCCGGGGCCGGTTCTGTTGGGTTCGCTTCGATGTAGGCGAGGACGGCCTCCCGGCGGGGCAGGCCGTCCCGGGCGCCGGGCCGGGTGCACGACAGGCCCGCCGCGACGGCGGCGACCCGGGCCGCCGCCGGCGGGGACGCGCCCCGGTCCAGCTCCGCGCAGTAGGCGCCGGCGAAGCAGTCGCCCGCGCCCGTGACGTCCACGGCGGTCACCTCGATCGCCCGGCCGCCGTGCCGGGCGCCGTCCGGCGTGAACAGCGTCCAGCCGCGGGCACCGTCCGTGACCACCAGGTTTACCCGATGAGCGGTCGCCGCCGCGGCGAACGCGGCGGCGCCCCCGCCCAGGAAGGCCGCGGCCTGGGCCCGGCCGACGACCGCGTGGCCGGCGGCGTCCAGGGCGGCGCGCATGGCCTGCGGGCCGTCGCAGCCGTCCAGGTCGACCACGAGCGCGGGCCCGCCGGGACCGCCCAGCACGGCCGCGGCCGCGGGGAACCGGTAGCCGTCGAGGTAGAGCCAGTCGGCCCCCGCGGCGCGGGCGCGGCGGGCGACGTCCGCGACGTGGCCGGTGGTGACCTGGTCGTCCTGGCTGATGATCGAGCGCTCGCCGTCCGGGGTCAGCAGGACGACGGCCGTGGTGAGGGTGCCCGTGCGGGACGCCCAGTCCGTCCGGACGCCGTCGGCGGCGAGGGTCCGCAGGAACTCCGTGCTCAGCGGATCGGAGCCGACCACGCCGGCGAACCGGGCGTCGGCGCCCATCCGGGCCGCCGCCGCCGCCGCGTTGGCCGCCATCCCGCCGTCGCCGCGGCGTACGCCGGTCGCCTGGACCCGCGCCGCGGGGCCCGGCAGCACCGGAACGGCGACCGTGAGGTCGGCGTTCGCGTACCCGCAGAAGACGATCACGGCAGGACCACGCCCGCCCCGGCCGCGGCGGCGGTCAGCTCGCGCACCTTCGCCGCGTCGACGCGGCCCCACCACCGGCCGTTCTCCTTGACCGAGGACGCGACGATCACTCCGTCGCACGCGGAGATCAGCTCCCCGACGTTGCCCGCGGTGATCCCGGATCCGATCACCACCGGCAGCGCGGTGTGCGCGGCGATGCCCTCGACCTCGTCCAGGGCCGCGGCGTCCCCGGTGCGCGAGCCGGTGGCGATCAGCACGTCGGCGCCGAAGAACTCGGCGTCCTCGGTCTGCTCGGCCAGGGTGCGGTCGGCGACGATGGCGTGCGCGCCGTGCTTGACGTGGACGTCGGCGAAGACCTTCACCGGGCCGGCGCCGATCCGGCTGCGGTAGCGGGCGGCGTGCGCCGCCTGGCCCTCGATGATCCCCTCGTTCGCGACATAGGCGTTGGCCCACTGGTTGACCCGGACGAAGCCGGCGCCGCCCGACCAGGCCGAGGCGATCGAGCACTCGGCGGCGTTGGACAGGACGCTGACGCCGAGCCGTCCGCCGGTGGCGTGCCGGACCCGGTCAGTCACCACGGCCATGGCCGCCGCGGTCTCGTACCCGTGCTCGCCCGGCTTGAGGAACGGGATGTCCCAGTGGTTCTCCACGATGAGGCCGTGGCAGCCGCCTTCCAGGTAGGCCCGTGCCTCCTGGACCGCGAACGCGCAGATCTCGTCCAGCGGGACGCCCTCGTAGTGCGGGCTGCCCGGCAGCGGCGGCAGGTGCACGACGCCGATGACGACCTTCGGGGCGCCGAACAGCTCCACCAGCGCGTTCGGCCGTGCGGGGAACACCCCCGGTGCCCGATCGCTCCCGGCCGGCTCCGCCATGTCGCCTCCATGTAATCGATTGCAGTGCGGTTTGGTGAACCGTAGATACCGAACCCCCAGGCCGTCAAGGGGCTATGCTTCGGGCATCGCATCCTCTGACCGCGGACAACCGGGGTCGGATCGGTTCAGAGAGGTAAACGATTGCAGCGGCCCACGATCGCCCAGGTCGCCCAGCGGGCGGGGGTCTCCACCGCGACGGTCTCGCGCGTGCTGTCGGGCCGCGGCCCGGTGTCGGCAGGGGTCCAGCGCAAGGTGCGGCGTGCCGCCGAGGAGCTCGGCTACCAGGTCGACCCCATCGCCCGCGCGCTGCGCAACGGCCGCACCGACACCGTCGGCATGGTCGTGCCGAGCATCTCCAACCCGTTCTTCACCTCGCTGGTGGAGAGCGTCGAGCACGCGCTCGGCCGCGAGGGCAAGGAGCTGTTCCTGTGCGACGCCCGGTCCGACCCGGAGATCGAGGCCCGGCGCCTCGCCACGCTCGTGGCGCGCAACGTCGACGGAATCATCGTCAGCCCCTGCCACGGCACCGAGAGCGGCCCGGCCGTCCAGGCCACGGCCGACCGGCTGCCGCTCGTCCAGCTCGACCGGTTCGTCGGCGGCACCAGCACCGACTGGGTCGGGGTGGACGACATCGCCGCGATGCGCCAGGTCATGGACCATCTGCGGGAGGGCGGAGCCCGCTCGGCCGCCTTCGTCGGCTCGCTGCTCACCAACTCCTCGACCGAGCAGCGCTTCGCCGGCTTCCGGCGCCGCGCCGAGGATCTCGGGATGGGCGTGGACCCGGACCACGTGCTCCTCGGCGACTACAGCGTGGTCTGGGGCGAGACCGCCACCGCGCGCCTGCTCGCCGCGGGCGACCCGCCCGACGCGATCGTCTGCGCCGACGACCTGATCGCCCTCGGAGTGACCCGCGCCTGCCGGGCGCACGGCGTCGACGTCCCCGGGACGGTCCAGGTCACCGGGTACGACAACATCGACTTCGCGCGGCTCGGCGAGCCCGCGCTGACGACCGTGGACCAGCCGCGCGAGCGGATCGCGGCCGAGGCGGTACGGCTGCTGGCCGCCGCCGCGGCGGCCAGGGACAGTGCGGCAGGCGGGCGCGGCCCGTCCGCCCACGTCGCGCTCCTGCCGACCCTGGTCGTCCGCGAGAGCACGCGGGCAGCGGCCCCGGCATCCCGATCGTGAGCGGTCGGCGGGGGCTGGTGATCGGCGAGCGGGTTCGAGCGGAAGGACGGAGATGAGCGAGGTACCCGAGGCACTGGAGCTGGCGCGGCGGCTGGTGCGGCTGGACACCCGGGCCGGCGGCGAACGCGCGGCGGCCGACCTCGTCGCCGGAGTCTTGGACGACGCGGGCTTCGACGTCGCGCTGCAAGAACCGGTGCCGGGCAGGGCCAACGTGATCGCCCGGACGGGCCCGGACGCCTCCCGGGTGCCGGTGACGTTCACCGGGCACCTGGACACCGTGCTCGCCGATCCGTCCGGCTGGTCGTTCGACCCGCTGAGCGGCGAGGTGCGCGGCGGGCGGCTGCTGGGCCGCGGCAGCAGCGACATGAAGGCCGGGGTCGCCTGCCAGATCGAGGCGGCGGTTCGGGCGTCGCGCGACGGCGGGTGCCCCGTCCAGCTCGTGTTCACCTTCGGTGAGGAGACCGGCTGCGACGGCGCCGCCCGCGTCGACGCGCCGGCCCCGTCCGACCTGCTCGTCGTGGCCGAGCCGACCGGCAACCGGACGGTCCTCGGGCACAAGGGCACGCTGTGGCTGCGGGCGACCGCCCGCGGTGTCTCCGCGCACGGCTCCCGCCCGGAGCTGGGCCGCAACGCCCTCGTGGCGCTCGCCGCCGCGGCGACGCGGGTCCACGGCCACCAGGGCTGGCCCGTCAGCCCGACGCACGGGCCGGCGACGGTGAACGTCGGCACCTTCCACGCCGGGGTGCAGCCGAACCTGGTTCCCGACCACGCCGAGATGCGCATCGACGTCCGCACGGTCCCGGAGTTCGGCTCCGCCGAGGCCGTCGCCAGGATCACCGAACTGTGCGGTCCGGAGATCGGGATCGAGCGGCTGGTGGACCTGCCCGGCGTCGCGACCGACCCCGCCGCGCCGGGCATGGCGGACGTCCTGGAGACGCTGGAGCCGGGTTCGTCCGCCCGGCCCCCGCAGTACGCCACGTACTTCACCGACGCCTCGGTGCTGGCAGCGAAACTCGGCGAGCCCGCCACGGTCGTCTTCGGCCCCGGCGACCCGGAACAGGCCCACGTCACCGACGAGACCTGCTCCGTGGCCAACATCGAATCGGCGACGAAAGCCTTCTACACCCTTCTCCGCCGCCTGACCGCAGCCGCCGGGCAGCGCGGGGACTGAGCACGCCGACCGCCTGGGGATGGCGGCCGCCTCCTGCGATGGGGAGAATCGGACGCCTGCCGTGTGCCCGCAGCGCCGAGGAGAGATCCCGTGAAGTCGTCCGTCCCGTATGTGCTGCCCGAGACCCGGGAGCGGGTCATCGAACTGCTCTCGCGGGGCCAGAACATCCCCGCCATCAAGCTGGTCCGGGAGGCTTCCGGGGCCGGCCTCAAGGAGGCGAAAGAGTATGCGGACGGCCTCAAAGGGGAGGCGCTCGGCCGAGTCGTGGCACCCGAGGTGCAGGCCAAGGCACGGGCTCTGGTCGCCGAGGGCAGGTGGAAGGACGCGGCGAAGCTGGTCCGCAAGCACTCCGGCCTCAAGCTGAAGTCGGCCAAAGACTACGTCGACGCCGTCCGGGAGGGACGGGTGCCCGCGCAGCCGGGTGAAGTGCGCGGCGCGCTGGCGGACCGGGTCCGGGCGTTCAAGGCGTCCGGCGACCACGAGTCCGCGATCGCGCTGGTATGCGCCGAGACGGGGATGCAATGGGACGAGGCGCAGCACTTCGTCGCCGCCCTCCAATAGGCGACGTCCGTGCATCCGGCCCGACACGGGTGTCAGTTCGCCGATACCGAGAAGCTGTTGGTGCGGAAGTCCATCCCGCCGCTGGACGAGGTGATCTCGTAACCGAACTGGACATCGCCGAGTGTGACGTCACCGAACCAGTTCATGGAGCGGAGCCAGTTCAGAATCGCCTTGATGTCCACGGTCCCGGAATTGGCGTTGCCCTGCCGTACGAAGGAGAACACCTGGTTCGATCCGTTGGACCCCCGGTAGACGTCCCAGCTGTGGCCGCCCACCGACGCGCTCGTCTGGCGCGTCCCGATCGGCCCCACCGGACCGTACTGGTTCATCCACAGCATGATCTCGTAGGCGTGACCGTCGCACCAGATGTCGTAGGCGGTCGTGTAAGCGCCGCCATTGGGCACGGTGACGTTGAAACTGCTGGTCGCGCTGCCGAGAGCACTGATCCGCCGGTTCACGTTCCTGGTGGCGTTGGGATAGGACTTGACGCCCCCGGTGTTGGGATGGTCGGCCCAGACTCCCCAGTCGCTGAACGAGTTGGCCCAGATCGTCTGGGGACCGGCACCGCCGCCCCAGATGTTGTTGTAAAGCGTGTAACCCCCGTTGGTCCACGTGCCCCACTGGTCCGAAGAGGACCAGACGGCGGCCCTGGCCGGCTGGGCGATCAGTCCGACGAGCATGACGAACACCGACATCGGCACGAACAGCCGAAACACCCTGAACATGGCGCTCCCTAGGGTTGGCGGAATGTCGAATCGAAGCGCTTCGAAACAAACGTAGGTCCATTGCCGACCGAAAGAAACCTCAGCCACAAAGCGATCTGTACCGCCGCAGGTGAGTGGGCCGGACCGCCATGAAAGTTTCACAGCGCCGGAGGGCGGGCTCATCGCCGGCCACCAATCGCCGTCGCTGATCGTGATGAACCGGGCCCCCGCGCGGGCCCGGGAGTATCCGCGGTGGCGCCGGATACCTCCCGCACCGTAGTCCGTGTGCCTCCTTCGAGCGGATGTCCCGCGAAGACCTCGCGCTCAGACTGGGCATCCAACCGAAGGGAGAAGACCGTGATAACCCACTACGACACCCGCCCTGGAACACACCGGCCGTTGTGGCCGACGGACATGCCCACGTGGCTGATGCTGACGCTCGTCGCCATCGCGCTGCCGCGCACCATCCTCGCCGACTTGGACGTCGTCCAGCCGGAAAGCGGTTTGCTCTACTACTTCCTCGCGCTGACCCCTTTCGTGGTCTGGCTGGGGGTGGCGGTCCTCCGCGCGACCAGGAAGCCGATCACTGATTTCCTGGTTCTCGGTGCGCTGTACGGGCTCTCGCTGGCCGTCGTCCACCAGGTGCTCTGGGACGCGGGCGCGGGCCTCGGTCACGAGCCGTCGGCGGGCGCGGTGAGTTTCGCCGACGACTTCGGCTCGGGATTCCACGAACTCGCCCTCCGCGGCTACACCATCATGATCGCGATGATGATCGGCGTGGGCTCGGGGCTGGTCGCCGCCATCGTCGCGTTCGCGGCCAAACCGGTCCGCACCGCCAGGCATCGGTGACTCTCCTTCGGTGTGGCGGGTAGAGGCCGCCCATGCCCGAACTTCCGGATGTCGAAGCGTTCCGGCGGGGCGGCTCAAGCCGGCGCTGACCGATCAGTCGCTGCTCGCCGGGCTCGGCAGCCACTGTCAGGGTCAAGTCTTTTACTAAGGCGTGGAGAAAGCGCCCGCCAAGTCATTGACACGCCTCCCATTGCAAGGTTTCCTTCCAGTGACCGCCGCGGGAATGTCCGGGCAGCGTCCGGCAGCGGTCCGGATCATCCGGCTGCATGCGGCCCCCATCGGGCCCCGGCAAGGAGACCCCAATGCCCACAGCAGGAAGCCCCCCACCTGCACCGAGCGCCGTCGCTCCCCACCGGCGCCGCACCGTACTGGCGGCCGGCGCGCTGGCGCTGGCGGTCGCCGCGGCGGTGTCCGCGGCGCCGTCCGCGCACGCCGCGGGCGAGACCGTGAACATCTACCTCACCACGACGTCCGACTCCGGCGGCCGGGTCGTGACGCGCGGGCTGGAGCGGCAGGCGCCGGTCGAGTTCGCCGCGAGCAGTCCCGGCGCCACGCACACGATCGCGGTCGACGACGGCGTGCGGTACCAGCGGTTCGTCGGCGGCGGCGCGTCGATCACCGACACGACCGCGTACCTGTTCCGGGGCGGGGCCATCAGCGCCGGGACGCGCGACGAGGTGATGCGCCGGCTGTTCGACCCCGCCGACGGGATCGGCCTGTCGTTCGTGCGGAACCCGATCGGGGCCTCGGACCTGTCCCGTCCGGGCAACGTGTCACTGGACGACACCTGCTGCGACCTGAACGACTTCGGCGCCAAGGGCTACGACACGGACGTGCGGCTGCTGACGCAGCAGGCCAAGCGGCTCAATCCGCAGCTGAGCGTCATGGGCGTGCCGTGGAGCGCGCCCGGGTGGATGAAGGACAACGGCCGGATGGACCAGATGGGCTGGCTGAAGTGGGAGTACTACCCCACGTACGCGCAGTACCTGGTCAAGTACGTCCAGTCGTATCAGGCGGCCGGGGTACCCGTGGACTACATCTCGGTGCAGAACGAGCCGAACTGCTGCCAGTCGGGCAACCCCACCGCCATGAACTATCCCGGCATGTCGTGGAATCCGTCCGGGCTGGTGGAGTTCACCAAGAACCACGTGTACCCGGCGTTCCGGGCGGCGGGCATCGGCACCAAGGTCATCCACTTCGACTGGAACTACGGGGACTACGGGAGCTTCGGGTCGCAGATCGTGGCCGACGCCGCGCTCCGGAACGATCCGCTGTCGGCCGGGATCGGGTGGCACGACTACGCGGGCAGCCCGTCGGTGGGCAGCCAGACACACGAGCAGTACCCGGCCATGACGCAGTTCGCCACCGAGCATTCGGGCGGGACGTGGGTCTCCAACCAGCACAACGAGGACATGGGCGACATCATCGAGCACGCCCGCAACTGGTCCGGCTCGGAAGTGAAATGGAGCCTGGCGCTCAACCAGCACATGGGCCCGCACAACGGCGGCTGCGGGACGTGCACCGGGTTCGTCACCGTCCAGGAGGGCGGCGACCGCGCAGGCCAGGTCGACTACACCATCGAGTACTACACGATGGGGCACCTCACCAAGTTCGTGAAACCGGGCGCGTACCGGATCACCTCCACCGCGAACTCCACCGTGCAGAACGTCGCCTACGTCAACCCTGACGGCTCCAAGGCCCTGATCGCGCACAACGGCGGCACCAGTGCCCAGTCGGTCCGTGTGGTGTGGGGCGGGCAGTCCTTCACCTACAACCTGCCCGCCCGCACCACGGCGACGTTCACCTGGTCGGGAACGCAGAACGTCCCCGCATAGCCGGTCGCGCGTCCCGGGGAGCCGGCACTGCCCGGCCGGCTCCCCGGGCCCGGTGAAACCGGTGAAAGGGTCCTTCTGCCCCCGGACGCGACCAGCCCATAGTGGGCTTCTTCGCTGCCGCGTCGAGGAGTGGTGGTCCCGTGAGAACTCTGCGCGTGCTCGTGGCCGCACTGGTCGCCGTCATCACCGTGTGGGCGGCCCCGCCGGCGTCGGCGGCGGCGCTGACCGAGGTCACCGACTTCGGGACCAACCCGAGCGGGCTCCGGATGCACTTGTACGTGCCCGACCGGGTGCAGAGCAGGCCGCCGGTGCTGCTGGCGGTGCACTACTGCACGGGGTCGGGGCCGGCCATGTACTCGGGCACCGAGTTCGCCCAGCTGGCGGACCGGTACGGGTTCATCGTGATCTACCCGTCGGCGACGCGCAGCGGCAACTGCTTCGACGTGTCCTCGGCGCAGGCGCTCAGGCGGGACGGCGGCAGCGACCCGGTCGGGCTGATGTCGATGGTCCGGTACGTCCTGCAGCGGTACAACGGCGATGCGTCCCAGGTGTTCGTCACGGGCATCTCGTCCGGCGCGATGATGACGAACGTGATGCTGGCCAACTATCCGGACGTCTTCGCGGCTGGCGCGGTGTTCGCCGGCGTCCCGGACGGGTGCTTCGCCACGGCGGACGGCTCCGGATGGAACAGCGCCTGCGCGAACGGCACCGTCCTGAAGACGCCGCAGGAGTGGGGCGACATCGCCCGTTCCGCCGACCCCGGCTATTCGGGACCCCGGCCGCGCGTCCAGCTATGGCACGGCACCGCCGATGACACGCTGCGCTATCCCAACTTCGGCGAGGAGATCGACCAGTGGACGAACGTCCACGGGCTGTCCACGACACCGACCTCCACCGACTACCCGCAGCAGAACTGGACCCGCACCCGGTACGGCGACAAGGTCGAGGCGTATTCGCTCCAGGGCGCGCCGCACAACCTCATGGCGTCCGGCATGGCGCTGCGCACGATCCAGTTCTTCGGGCTCGACCAGGGCGACACGACGACCCCGCCCGGCGACGACTCGGGCTGCAGCGTCACCTACACGGTCAACGCCTGGAACACGGGCCTGACCGCGAGCATCACCATCGCCAACACCGGCGCGGCCCCCATCAGCGGCTGGACGCTCGGCTTCTCCCTCCCCGCCGGGCAGACGATCACGTCCGGCTGGGGCGCGGAGTACCAGCCCAAGAGCGGGGCCGTCACCGCGACGAACGTGTCCTACAACGGCGCCATCCCGGTGGGCGGCTCCGTCGGCATCGGCCTGCAGGCCGCCCACACCGGCACGGCCGCCGCCCCGGCCACTTTCACCCTCAACGGCACGACCTGCGCCGCCGCCTGACCGGCTACTTGCCGCGGAGGACCCTCGGCAGGGCGGTGGCGGCGCGGCCGAGTCTGAAGCTGGCCGAGTTGCGGACGGAGTCCAGTTCGTGCTGGGCGCGGGCGAGGCGGTCGTCCGCGCGGGCCAGCCGCTTCTCGGCCTCGGCGAGGCGCTTCTTCAGCTTGGCCGCGTCGTTCGGCTTGGCGGCCGCCTTGGCTTTGCCCTTGGCGCGGATGAGGGGACGGCCCGCGACCTGCTGGACCTCGTGCCAGACGTCGTCCTGGCCCTGCAGCCACTCCAGGAGCTCGTCCTGGACGGCGCCGGAGTCGCCCCAGGTGCCGTAGAGCTTCTGGGTCGTGACGCAGATCGGGCGGAGGCCGTCGACGGCCACCGCCTCCCAGACGGCGGCGGAGACGCCGGGGGTGTGCTCGGACCGGTAGTCGTCGCACACGATCACGCCGCCGGAGGGCAGCATGACGTGCGCGGCCTGGATGTCGCCGCGCACGTGCTCGTACAGGTGGGACGCGTCCACGTGCACGAAACGGGAGGTCTCGGGCTCGACGTGGTCGAGGATCAGCGACGTGGGGCCCTGGACGATCTCCGGGAGCCGCTCGTGGAAGGCGCGGTAGTTCGACTCGAACGCGCGGCGGGTCAGGGTGGCGTACGAGCCGTTCATCTCCGCCTGGTTGGAGTCGTCCGGCGCGTCGGAGTCGAACAGGTCGCAGACGGTGAAGGTCTCGCCCTCCCGCAGGTGGCGGCCCATGAGGATGGCGCTCTTGCCAAGGTAGGAGCCGAGTTCCACCAGGTCGCCGTGCTGTTCCCGGCGTTCCTGGCGCTCCAGGAACCAGGTGAAGAGCAGTTGGTCGACCTTGGGGAACCACCCCTTGACGTCGTCGAGGGAGGCGGGGGTCTCGGTGTCTTGGCTGATCATGGATGGGGCTCCAGCGTCATCGTTTCGGGAGCGGAGGACATGACGGACGGAAATTGTCATGATAGGTGAACGGAGTGTCATGGCAAGAAACGGCCGATTCCGCCCATGGGGGCGGTGTTGACACGAGGGTGAGCGGAACCGTACGGTTCGGCTGATTCACGGTTGCCCGAGGGAAATCCGGTGAGAAGCCGGTGCGGACGCGCCACTGTATCCGGGACGCAGATCCCGGGAGCCAGGTCGCTCGGGCGGCCGCGACCTCATTGTCCGGGACGCGCTAGATCCCCAACGGAGGCTCCGTGAGCACGCTGTCGGCTCGCCACATCCCCCTTCCACGCCTCATTCCCTGGCTGCTCGCGGTTCCCGCGCTGCTGCTGATCGGCTACCTCGTCCTGATGGACAACGGCGCCGTGTCGCAGACCGGCGGATACCTCCACGAGCTGATGCACGACGGGCGGCACCTGCTCGGCGTGCCCTGCCACTAGGCCGCCCCATGGTGCGCACCCTGCTGGTCAGGGGCCTTCTTCTGGGCCTGCTGGCCGGTCTCGTCGCGGGCGTTTTCGCGTTCGCTGTCGGCGAACCCCGCGTCGACGACGCGATCGCCTTGGAGAACGCCACCGCCGCAGCACATGAACACGGCCACGGCGCCGCCGCCCACGAGCATGAGCACGGTGAGGAGGAGGTGAGCCGCGGCACGCAGAAGGCCGGGCTCTTCCTCGCCACCGGGCTCTACGGGCTCGCCGTCGGCGGCGTGTTCGCGCTGGTCTTCGCGGGCCTGCGCGGACGGGTCGGGCCCCGGTCGGACGGCGGGCTCGCGCTCGCCGCCGCCGGGACGGGCTTCGCCGCGGTCATCCTCGTCCCGTTCCTGAAGTATCCGGCGAACCCGCCCGCGGTGGGCGACCCGGAGACGATCAACTCCCGGACCGTCCTGTATCTGGCGATGATCGGCGTCGGGCTGCTGTCGGCCGCCATCGCGGTGACGACGGCGCGGAGCGTGCCGGGCGGCCCGTGGGCGCGCTGGCCCGCGGCCGTGCTCGCGTTCATCGTGCCGGTGACAGTCGCGTCGCTGCTGCTCCCGGCCGTGGACGAGGTGCCGGACGGGTTCCCCGCCACGCTGCTGTGGCAGTTCCGCATCATCTCGCTCGGAACGCAGCTGGTGTTCTGGGCGTCGTTCGGCACGCTGTTCGGGTGGTTCTGCGAGCGGGCGGAGCGTCCGGCGCGGGCCCCGGTCCCGGCGTGAGCGGGCCGCCCTGAACGGGGTCCTGCTCGTCCGGCACGCGACGTCGGCGGGGATGCGGGAGGCCCGCTTCCCCGCCGACCCGGCGGCCGACCCGTCCGGCCTGGCCAAGGCCCGCGCCCTGGCCGGGGTCCTGCCGGTCGGCGAGGCGTGGACGTCCCCTGCCCGCGCCGCCCGGGAGACGTGCGCCGCGCTGGGGCTCGACGCCACGCCCGTCGCGGCGCTCGCCGAGGCCGACCACGGGTCCTGGGCGGGCCTCCCCTATGCGGAGGTCGATCCCGGCGCGCTGGACTGCTGGCTAGCGGACCCGCACGCCTCGCCGCACGGCGGCGAGAGCCGGGCCGATCACGCGGCGCGGGTCGCGGCGTGGCTCGGCGGCCGCCCGTCCGGGATCGCGGTCTGCGACGCGGGCGCCATCCGGGCCGCGGTCGGCCACGCTCTCGGTATCGGCGTCCTGGCGGCCGGACGGATCGACGTCGCGCCGCTGTCCACGACCCGACTCGCCGCCGCCCGGGACGGCTGGCGGGTCGCCCACCTCAACCGGAAGGTCCTCGTTTGAACGCGACGTACCCGTTCAGCGCCGTCGTCGGGCTGGACGACCTGAAGCTGGCGCTGCTGCTCAACGCCGTCTCGCCGCGGGTCGGGGGTGTGCTGGTGCGGGGCGAGAAGGGCACCGCGAAGTCGACGATCGTGCGGGCGCTGGCCGCGCAGCTGCCCGCCGTGGACACGGTGGCGGGCTGCCGGTTCGCCTGCGACCCGGCGGCGCCCGACCCGTCCTGCCCGGACGGCCCGCACGAGCCGGGCGGCCCCGCCGAGCGGCGCCCGTCGGCGCTGGTGGAGCTGCCGGTCGGCGCGTCGGAGGACCGGCTCGCCGGGTCGCTGGACGTCGAGCGGGCGCTGACCGAGGGCGTCAAGGCGTTCGAGCCGGGGCTGCTCGCGGCGGCGCACCGGGGCGTCCTGTACGTGGACGAGGTGAACCTGCTCCACGACCACCTGGTGGACCTGCTGCTGGACGCCGCCGCGCTCGGCACCTGCTACGTCGAGCGCGAGTCGGTGTCGGTGCGGCACGCGGCCCGGTTCCTGCTGGTCGGCACGATGAACCCCGAGGAGGGCGAACTGCGCCCGCAGCTCCTCGACCGGTTCGGCCTGACCGTGGAGGTGAAGGCGTCCCGGGAACCGAGGGAGCGGGCGGAGGTCGTCCGGCGGCGGCTGGCCTTCGACGCCGGCCCGGCCGCGTTCGCCGAGCGCTGGGCCGGTGCGGAGGCCGCGCTCGCGGAGCGCATCGCGGCCGCGCGGGAGTGGCTACACGGCGTGCGCCTCCCGGACGAGCGGCTGGAGCAGATCGCGGCCGTGTGCGCGGGTTTCGAGGTCGACGGGCTGCGCGCCGACCTGGTCACGGCCAACGCCGCGCTCGCGCACGCCGCCTGGCGGGGACGGGACGCCGTGACGACCGAGGACGTCCGCGCGGCGGCCCGCCTGTCGCTGCCGCACCGGCGCCGCCGCGCCCCCTTCGACGCCCCCGGTCTGGACGAGTCGCTGCTCGACGAGCTGCTGGACGGCGCGTCTCCCGACGACGACCCGCCCCCAGAAGGCGGCGCACGGCCGGACGACGGCCCTTCGCCGGGCGACGCCACACCACCAAATGGCGACAAACCACCAGGCGATGACACTCCGCGGGCCGACGACGATGCCGCTGGCACCCCGCCGGGTGACGGCGCGCAATCGGGTGAGAGCTTGTCGCCCGACGGCGGGCCGTCGGATGACCGCACGTCGCCCGGCGGCCGGGAGCCGTCGACGCGGGACAGCGGCGCTTCTCCGGCGGAGGAGTCCGGGGCGGGCGGTGGTGAGCGGG
>NZ_SMKY01000171.1 GCF_004349235.1 Actinomadura darangshiensis
GCACCAACTGGGAGACGGTCTCCGGCAGCCAGGCCACGCCCTGCGGAGGAGCCGCCAGATGGGGGACGAGGGCGGCGGGGACGGGACGCCGCGCCGGGTCCTTGTCGAGGCAGGTGGCGATCAGGTGGCGCAGGCCGGGGTCCGGGACCGCGGCGAGGTCCGGAGGGTCGTGCAGGGCGCGGTGGATCAGGACGTGCACAGGTCCTTGCCCGAACGGGCCCGAGCCGGTGGCCGCGAACGCCAGGACGGCGCCGAGCGCGAAGACGTCGGCGGCCGGTCCGGCGCGGCCGCCCGCGGCCTGCTCCGGCGCCAGGTAGCCGGGCGAGCCGAGGAACGCTCCGGACTCGGTGATCGCGGTCGCCTCGGCGGCCTGCGCGATGCCGAAGTCGATCACCCGGGGGCCGTCGGGGGTGAGCATGACGTTGCCGGGCTTGAGGTCGCGGTGGACGACTCCGGCCCCGTGGATCGCGACGAGCGCCTCGGCGAGCGCGGCACCGAGGGCGCGGACGGCGGGGGGCGGCAGCGGCCCGTGGGCGTCGATCGCGTCCCGCAGCGACATTCCGGGAAGGTAGGCGGTGGCCAGCCAGGGCACCTCGGCGTCCGGGTCCGCGTCGACCAGCGGTGCCGTGTACGCGCCGCCGACCGACCGGGCGGCCGTCACCTCGCGCCGGAACCTCGCACGGAATCCCGGCTGGGCGGCGAGGGCCTCGTGGACGACCTTGACCGCCACCATGCGCCCGCCCGGGGACCGTCCGAGGAACACCTCGCCCATGCCGCCGCTGCCGAGCCTGGCGAGAACCCGGTGGTCGCCGAGGTGCGTCGGGTCGCCGGGCTGGAGTGGTCGCACGTTTCCTCCGTGGGTGGTCACGAGCCGGTGAACGTCCGGGTCGGGACGTCGTGCAGCAGGCCCAGCACATTGCTGCTGGAGGCGTGGATGTCCCCGACGGCCAGGTTGCAGGACAGGGAGGCGCCGGCGAAGCAGGTGCTGTACTGGTCGGCCGCTCGACTGAGGTGGGGCACCTCGTCCAGCACCTTCTTGTAGCGGGCGGCGTCCGGGCGCTGCTCGATCGCCGTGCGCAACTGGGCCGCGATCCCCAGCGGGTTGGGGCAGGAGCCGACGCTCGTCGAGCAGTCCGCCAGGGGCAGGAGGCGCTTGTCCCATTCGGCGGCGAAGGCGCGTTCGCTGTCGTATTCGCGGTGGCAGCGGCTGTCGCACCCGGATTCGTCACCGGCCAGGAAGTGCTGGGCCAGGGTGCCGGCGGCGGCGAGCAGCACCAGGCCCGCGGCTGCGAGGGCGACGACCGGGGCGCGTCGGCGGCGGCGCAGGAGGGCCTTCGTGTCCTCGGCGCGGCCCGCGATGTCGGCGGCGACCGTTTCCGGCAGCCAGCCGGTCCCGTCCGGTGGTGCCGCGAGGCGCCGGAGCAGTTGGCCGGGGTCGGGCCGCACGGCCGGATCCCGTTGCATGCAGTCCGCCACCAGGGCGCGGAGGCGGGCGTCCTCGATCTGGTCGAGACGGGGTTCCTCCCGCACGTTCCGGTAGATCTGGACTTGCGGCGCCGCCCGCCCGTAAGGCGAGTTACCAGTTGCCGCGTACACGAGGGTCGCGCCGAGGGCGAAGACGTCCCCGGCCGGCCCGGTCTCCTGTCCGGCCGCCTGTTCGGGCGGCATGAACCCCGGCGTCCCGACGACCTGGCCGGTCCGGGTGACCCGCGCCGCCTCGGCGGCGTGCGCGATGCCGAAGTCGATGACGCGCGGCCCGTCCGGGGCGAGGATCACGTTCGACGGTTTCAGGTCGCGGTGCACCACGCCGGCCCTGTGGACGGACGCCAGCGCCTCGGCCAGCCCGGCCGCGAGCGCGAGCACCGCGTCGGCGGGCATCGGACCGTGGGCCGCCACCGTCTCCTGGAGCGACAGACCCGGTAGGTACTCGGTCGCCAGCCACGGTTCGGCGGCGTCGGGATCGGCGTCGATGACCGGTGCGGTGAACGCGCCGCCGACCGAGCGGGCGGCCGCGACCTCGCGCTTGAAGCGCTCCCGGAACGCCGCGTCGTCGGCGAGCGCGCGTCTCACCACTTTGACGGCGACGGCGCGGCCCGCCGGGGTACGGCCGAGGAAGACCTCCCCCATCCCGCCCGCCCCCAGGCGCCGCAGGAGCGTATACGGACCGACACGGCGGGACACCTGGACGTCTCGCACCAGCGCTGTGCCCCCTTGAAGACCCTTGAGACCGATCGCCCGCCCTCGCGGAGATGGCGACGAACCAGGATACGGGCGGCCGGTATATATCCGGAATATGCGCAGGACGTGAGGAGCGCCTCAGCGCGCACCCGCACAAGGAGACGCCCGGCCGGGGGGCGGCCCGGCCGGGCGTCTTCTCGGTTTCAGTCCAGGTGGAGGTTGGAGGCCAGGTTGTCGAAGTGGTGGTCGGCGTCGCCGTAGGAGAGGGACGTCGCCATTGCGTGTTCGGAGAAGAGGTGCAGGTCGTGTTCTTGGGTGAAGCCGATGGCGCCGTGCACCTGGTGGCCTAGGGCGCATACGCGTTCGTACGCCTCGCTCACCCACGCCTTGGCCATTGCTACTTCCTGTGTGGCGTCTCGGCTCGCGGATAGGAGCCAGATCGCTTCGTAGGCGATGAACCGGGAGCCGAGCACGTCGATCGCCATGTTCGCGCAGTGGTGCTGGACGGCCTGGAACGAGCCGATGGCCTTACCGAACTGCTCGCGTTCCGTTGCGTACCGCACCGTCATGTCGAGGACGTGTTGTGCCGCGCCCACCATTTCCGCGCAGGTTCCCGCCGCGCCGAACAGCGAGATCGCCTCGGCCGCTTCGGGGCCGAGGGAGTCCACCGCCCGCACGCCGTCCAACGCAACGTGGCATGGACGGTCGGCGCCGACCGTGCCCAGTGGCTGGAGCGTGACGTCGGAGGCGTCCACCCAGAACGCGTGGGGCTCACCGTCGAGTCGCGCCGCCACCAAGATGTGCTCCGCGGACGCGGCATAGGGGACGAACGTCGCTGTGCCGTCCAGGACGTATTCGGTGCCGTCACGCGAAGCCGTAGGCCCTTCCTCGGGCCGGTCCCAAGGAAGAGGCGCAGCGGTCACGATCTGGCCGCTCGCAATGGCGGTCAGCCGGCGATCCTTCTGCTCCGGCGTCCCGAAGCGGGCGACCGGCATTCCGCAGGACGCCACCGATGACAGCAGCGGGCTCGGCACCTGCGCGTATCCGAGTTGCTCGAACAAAAGGCAGACGTCCAGGAAGTCGCCGCCCACGCCGCCGTGCTCCTCCGGAAAGGCGAGGCCCGTCCAGCCGAGTTCGACCATCTCCTTCCAGAGCGCGGCGGAGTACCCGGCCGGGTCGCCGGCCAGCGCCCGCGCACCGGCGGTCGCGGCGCGGGACGCCAGCACCTCGCGGGCGGTGGAGGCGATCAGCTCCTGGTCCTCGGTCAGGCTCAGGTCCATCGCGGCGGCACCTTGTCGGAGCGGACCCACACGCCCGGCCGCTCCTCCCAGAACAGCTGGACGAGGACGCCGCCGGTGTGCTTCGGATGGATGAACGTGTGCTTCCAGGCGGCGCCGTCGGTGACACCCTCCTCGTCGTCGAAGGTCGGCGTCTCGTGGTGCGAGCACGCCGCCATGGCCTCGTCCCAGTCGGAGACCTCGAAGGTGACGTGGTGGGCGCCGGGGCCGCCCTTGTCAAGGAAGCGCGAGATGAACGAGTCCTCGCCGCGCGGCATGATGACTTCCCAGCAGATGGCCGAGCCGGGGATGTTCAGGACGAGGTCGGCCATGTCGGGATGCTCTTCGTCGGCCGTCCGCCACACCTGCACGAACCCCGCGAGGTCCTGGTACCAGCGGGCGAGCACGTCGCGGTCGTGGAACGCCTGGCAGATGTGGTCGAGGGCCACGATGCCGAGGGACGGCCCGTCCGACGAACCCGTGACGGCGCGAGAGGCGGACGAGTCGCCGCACATGTCCAGGCTGCCGGGCCCGCGCAGGCGCCACAGCACGCCGGGCCCGTGCTCGGGCGGGCTCAACGACGCCTCCAGCCACCGTCCCCGCGCGCCGTCGGTCGCCTTGATGCCGCGCACTTCGAGTTCCGCCTGGACGGCCTCAAGGTCGGGCACCTCGGCGCCGACGTGGTGCAGTCCGGGGCGGCCTCCGTGCTCGTCCAGCCACGTCTGCAGCGACGAACCGGAACCGGAGGGCGCGACGACCTCCCACGCCTGGCCCCGGCTGCCGGGGATCTCCAGCCGGGCGCCGCGGACGCCCTCGCCCGGGTCGTCCCAGCTCCGGACGGGCCGGAACCCGAACAGCCCGGACAGCCGCGCGACCTGGGCGTCGAGGTCGGGCGTCACCTGCGCGACATGATCGATGCGGTAGATCTGCACGGGTCCTCCTAGCTCGGGTGGGGCTCGATCCAGTCGTAGCCGTAGGTGACGAGTTCCTTGACGAGCCGCAGGTTGTAGCGGTTCATCGCGGCGATCCGCTCGGCCAGCTCGCCGACCCGCTTGTCGAACTCGTCCGCCGGGTACACGTCGTTGACCAGGCCCAGCTGCAGCGCCCGGTCGGCGCCGATCCGCGCGCCGGTGAAGAGCAGTTCCTTGGCGCGGGCCTTGCCGATCCGTTCCGGCAGCCGTTTCACGCCGCCCCAGCCCGGCGCCGACCCGCCGAACTCGGGCTGGTCGGGGTCGCCGTCCTCGGTCATCTTGGGACGGTACGGAGGACGCGCCGACAGCGTGATCTCGACGAGCCCCATCTTGGCGTTGTCGGACGCGACGATGAAGTCCGCGGCGAGCGCCAGCTCCAGGCCGCCGCCGACCGCGTACCCGTGCACGGCCGCGATGACCGGCACCGAGGTCCGCTCCATCATCGCGAACGTCTTCTCGCCGAGCCGGCCCTGCTCGATCCGCTCGCGCGGGGTCAGCTTCTCCGACCAGGCGAGGTCCATTCCGGCGCAGAACGCGCGCTCGCCGGCGCCGCGCAGCACGACCGCGCAGACGTCCTCGTCGTCGTCCACGCGGGTGAAGATGTCGCGCAGCTCCGTCATCGTGGTCGGCGTCAGCGCGTTCAGCTTGTCGGGCCGGTTGAGCGTCAGCCAGGCGACCCGCTCCTCGATCCGCAGGTCGACGGTCTCGTAGGCGTTCTCGTCGGGCATGGGGTCGGTCTCCTCCTATGGTGAATCGGCTGGGTGGTCAGCTGCGGGGCAGGTTGAGGCCCCTGGTGGCGATGACGTTGCGCTGGATCTCGGTGGTGCCGCCGAGGAAGGTGGACGCGACCGAGTCGCGGCGCATGTGGGTGAACGCGGCGGCGAGCGGCGCGCCCTCGCGGTCCCAGACGGCGGCGGACCGGCCGAACGCGCGGGCGCCCGTGCGGGCCAGCCGCTGGTGCAGCTCGGCGCCGAACAGCTGGTTGATGGACGCCTCGAAGTCCGGTTCGTCCCCGGCCGCCTGCCGCGACACGGTGTAGCGGGCCAGGTTGTACAGGACGCGGATCTCGGTCTGCCGCCGCGCGATCTCCTGCCGCAGCGCCGGGGTGCTGCGGGCGAACCGGGCGCCTTCCGGCGAGCGCAGGTAGGTCACCAGCTCGGCGAGGGCCTGCTCGTACTTGATCGTGGCGCCGATCCCGGCCCGCTCGAAGCCGAGCGCGGACATCGCCACGTACCAGCCGCGGTTCTCCTCGCCGACCCGGTTCGCGACCGGCACCCGGACGCCCTCGAAGAAGATCTCGCAGAACGGCGCGGCGCCGCGGATGTCGGTGATGGGGCGGATCGTCACCCCGGGCGCGTCCGCCTTGATCAGCAGGAACGTGATGCCGCGATGCGGCTTCCCGGCGTCGGGGTCGGTGCGGACCAGCACGAACAGCCAGTCGGCGTACTGGCCGAGGGACGTCCACACCTTCTGGCCGTCCACGACGTACTCGTCGCCGTCCCGGACGGCACGGGTGCGCAGCGAGGCCAGGTCGGACCCCGACCCCGGCTCGGAGAACCCCTGCGCCCAGCTCGCCTGCCCGGAGGCGATCGGCGGCAGGTGCTCGGCCTTCTGCTCCTCGGTGCCGTGCACCAGCAGCGTCGGGCCGAGCAGGAACGCGCCGATGCCGTTCACGGTCGGCACCCGCGCCCGCATCATCTCCTCGTGCAGGACGAACTCCTCCAGCGCCGACAGCCCGGCGCCGCCGTACTGCGCCGGCCAGTGCGGCGCGATCCAGCCGCGCGACGCCAGCGCCGCCGCCCACGCCTTCGCGCCCTCGCGGCGCCCCGGGTCGTCGGCGACCCGGTCGACGGGCCAGTTGTAGCCCGCGACGTCCTCCGGTTCGAGGCTCTGCTCCTCGTCCCCGGCCGGACGGTACCCGGCGGGGAAGCTCTCGCCGATGAACGCGCGGACCTCCTCCCGGAAGGCGGCCTGCTCCGGCGTGTCGTCCCAGTTCACCGGCCGTCAGCCTCCCCGTCCCAGGTCGTGTCGGTGATCCCGTGCTCGCCCTGCGCGCGCAGCTTGTACTTGGCGACCTTGTCGGTGGGGGTGCGCGGCAGCGCCTCCACGAACTCGACGTAGCGCGGCACCATCGAGCGCGGCAGGCGCTCCCGGCAGTAGGCCACCAGTTCCTCCGGCTCCATTCCGGTGTCGGGTTGCACGACGATCGACACCTTGATGTCCTCGTCCTCCAGCTCCGAGGGCACGCCGATCGCGGCGCACTCCAGCACCGCCGGATGCTGGTTGATCTCGGTCTCCAGGTCGAAGGCCGAGATGTTCTCCCCGCGCCGGCGGATGGCGTCCTTCATCCGGTCAAGGAAGAAGTAATACCCGTCGTCATCGCGCCATACCCGGTCTCCGGTGTGGAACCACATGTTCCGGAAGCACTGGGTCGTGGCCTCCCAATTGCCGTAGTACCCCGTCGTGAGGACGAACGGCTGCCTCGGCCTCAGCACCAGCTCGCCCGGCTCCCCCGGCCCGAGCTCCCGGTCGTTCTCGTCCACCACGGCGACCTGGAAGCGCTCCTCGTGCGCCTGCCCGCACGAGCCGATGCGCCACTCCCCGTACGGGCTGCCGGTCGCGATGCCCGCCTCGGTGCTGGTGTAGGTCTCCACGGACCGGACGCCGAACCGCTCCCGCATCGGCTCGTCCAGGTTCGATTTGCCCATGTAGAACGTCTCAAGGCGGTGGTCGCGGTCGCGGGACGTCGGCGGCCGGTTCAGCAGGATCGGGATCATCGAGAACACGCTCATGCACACCTGCGCGTCGAAGCGGCGCACGTCGTCCCAGAACCTGGACGCGCTGAACCGCTCGACGATCGCGATCGACCCGCCCCCCAGCAGTGCGGAGAGCATGCCGTCCCAGAGCGCGGCGGCGTGGAACAGCGGCAGCGGGCAGTAGACCGTCTTGCCCCAGCGGTCCAGGAAGTCGAGCGAGTCGTAGGCGCAGGTCAGCGCGAGGGCGTGCGGCACCATCGCGCCCTTGGACGGCCCCGTGGTGCCGGACGTGTACATGATCGCCTGCATGTCGGCGAAGCCCACCTTGACGTCGACGCGGCCGTCGCCGTCGTCCGGCAGCGCCCACAGGTCCCGGGCGGGCTTGCCGAGCTGGTCGAGCAGCACGCCGGACGCGGCGGCGTCCCGGACGATGACGCGGCCGAGCTTCGGCAGCCGGTCGGCGAGTTCGGGGAGGCGCTCGGCGTACGGCCCGTCGATGATCAGCCAGCCGGAGTCGGAGCTGTTTAGGACGTGCCGGAGCAGCTCGCCCCGGTAGGCGATGTTGATCGGCACGGCGACGGCGCCGAGCCGGGCGAGCGCGAAGACGAGGTGCACGATGTCGGCGCAGTTGGGCAGCATCACGCCCACGTGGTCGCCGCGCCGGACGCCGGCGCCGGACAGGGCGCGGGCCAGCCGGTCGGCGGTGGCGTCGACCTCGCCGTAGGTGATCTCTCCGTCGCGGAACTTGAGGAACGTCTGCCTTCGGTGAATCTGCGCCTGCGACCGGAGAACGTCCCCGAGGACGAAGCTCTCCAGCGTCTCGTTGCGCATCCGGACCTCCGCTGTCGCTGCGTGGCGTGGGTCGTCGGTTGGCTTGGGCTGGTGGACGGATGGACGGGTCGACGGCGGGCAGGGGGCGGTAGGAACGGTGGGACGGAATCGGCCAAGAGCGATCCGCAACCGGACATTGCCTTAAATAGAGGAACACGAATCGCGACACACGGCAACACTGGCAAAAAGGGAACAAATCGGTTTCAAGAGTCGCCTTGTGGGGCAGCAGGCAACCAATGTGACTGAGGCCACACCAAACGCCGCCCCCCGTTTCGGACATCCCTGGCATGGTTTTAGGCCCGGCACAGACAGCGAAACGCCCGGCCGGGCCGTGGGCCTGACCGGGCGTTCCCGCGTCGGACGGGATCAGTGAATGACGCCGTCGATCCAGCCGTGGTAGTGGCCGACGCTCGTGTAGATGTCGGGCGTCTCGCCGCAGACGTCGCCGACGCCGCGGGAGTCGAGCCCGGTGAGCACCCAGCGGCCGTTCGCCTTGCTCAGCAGCGGTGAGCCGGAGTCGCCGTTGCAGGGCCCGCGGACGCCCTCGGGGTTGTCGGTGCAGATGTCGTTGGCGCGGATGCCCCAGGAGTCGTCGCCGTTCGCGTCCACCCGGCACTTCTCCGTCGTCGGCGCGATCACCTTGGTGTCGAGCTGCTGCAGCTTCACGGGCAGCTGGCTCGGGTCGTCGGCGTCGGTGGAGGTGTAGCCCCAGCCGATCTGGCGGACCGGCGTCCCGGTGGCGGGGATGCTCGTCGCCCGCCGGACCGGTGCC
This sequence comes from Actinomadura darangshiensis, assembly GCF_004349235.1. Taxonomy (GTDB): domain Bacteria; phylum Actinomycetota; class Actinomycetes; order Streptosporangiales; family Streptosporangiaceae; genus Spirillospora; species Spirillospora darangshiensis. The sequence continues at coordinate 8,786 of NZ_SMKY01000171.1, forward strand.
TGCGGGACGGCCGCGTCGAGGTGCAGGAGCGCGATGTCCTTGCCCTCGGAGCGGTCGTCCAGGTACTGGTAGCCGGGGTTGACGACGATGCCCTTGAGCTTGGCGACGCTGCCGCCCGCCGTCCGGTCGAGGGATCCGATCCGGACGTGGAACAGCGCCGGGTCCATGACCGTGTAGGGGGCGCCGTTCGTGCCCGCCTCGGTCACGCAGTGGGCGGCGGTGACCACCCATTCCTTGTCGATCAGCCCGCCGCCGCAGCGGTGCGAGTCCGGGTTGCCGTTCCGCTCGTACTGCAGGGAGGCCATGAACGGGTAGACCTGGTCGGCCGGGGTGCCACCGATGATCTTCGGGGTGGGCGGCGGCTCCTCGGCCTGCGCCGCCGTGCCGAGGCCGGCGATCGCCCCGGTCGCGAGCGCCGCCGCCACCGCCGTGCCGGCGAGCCTGCGCCAGGTGCCGCTCGTCTTCCTGTCGTGCGTCCGCAAGGACAGCTCCGATCGGTCGAGTTGATCTTGACTCGGAGGACGGTACCGGCTCCGGCGCGGCCTGTGCGGCGGCTCGATCCAACAACCGTCCAACAGATCAGAACCCCCTGGTCAGCCCGGGTGCACAAGGATTGCCAACGATCACCCCCGAGGATCGGAGGATCTCGCCAGCATCGATCATGGGCGGCGCCTCTAAGGTTCTCCCGTCCCCTGCGGAAGGAACGAGTGCGTCATGCCGAACCCGATGGCCCCGGAGCCCCGCTGGTGCTCGTGCCGTGTACCGGACGTCAGCCGCAGGCAGGTCCTGGGCGGCCTCACCGCCGCCGGCGCGCTCGCCGTCGCCGGCTGGCCCGGCACGGCGGCGGAGGCGGCCGCGCACGGCAAGTCGCTGACGATCACCGTCATGGGCACGTCCGACATCCACAGCCACGCGGTCAACTGGGACTACTACAAGGACGCCGAGTACAGCGACGGCGACGGCAACACGGTCGGCCTCGCGCGCGTGTCCAGCCTGGTGAACCAGGTCCGCGCCGACCGCGGACGCGACCGCACCCTCCTCTTCGACGCGGGCGACACGATCCAGGGCACCCCGCTCGGCTTCTACTACGCCTCCGTCGAGCCGATCACCGAGACCGGCAAGACCCACCCGATGGCGCGGCAGATGAACGCCATCGGCTACGACGCCGTCGCCCTCGGCAACCACGAGTTCAACTACGGCATCCCGTTCCTGGACAAATGGATCAGCCAGATGGACGCCCCGGTGCTCGCCGCCAACGCCGTCCACCCGGGCACCCGCCGTCCCGCCTACGAGCCGTACATCATCAAGAAGATGCACGTCCGCGGGCACCCGCCGATCCGCGTCGGCCTCCTCGGCCTCACCAACCCGGGCATCGCGATCTGGGACAAGGCGAACGTCTCCGGCAAGCTCGACTTCCTGGACCTGGTGGAGACCGCCAAGCGCTGGGTCCCGGTGATCCGCGCCCGCGGCGCCGACGTCGTCATCGTGAGCGCGCACTCCGGCGACAGCGGCACGTCGTCCTACGGCGACGACCTGCCCGTCGAGAACGCGGCCGCGCTGGTGGCCGAGCAGGTCCCGGGCATCGACGCGATCCTCTTCGGCCACGCGCACCTGGAGATCCCCGAGCGCTTCGTCACCAACAAGGCCACCGGCCGGACGGTCGTGATGAGCGAGCCGATGTGCTGGGGCCAGCGCCTGTCGGTCTTCGACCTGACCCTCAAGCACGAGCGGGGCCGCTGGAAGGTCACCGGCAAGTCCGCGACGACGGTGAACAGCAACACCGTCGAGGAGGACCCGGAGCTCGTCACGCTGATCAAGAAGCAGCACGACGCGGTGGTCGGCTACGTCAACAAGGAGGTCGCGACCTCCACCGAGGAGATGTCGGCGGCGGAGTCCTGCTGGAAGGACACGGCGATCCTGGACTACATCCACCTCGTCCAGACCGAGAAGGTCAAGGAGGCCATCGCGGGCACCGCGCACGCGTCGCTCCCCGTCGTCTCGATCGCCGCCCCCTTCAGCCGCGCCGCGACGTTCCCGGCCGGCAAGGTCACGATCAAGGACATCGCCGGCCTCTACATCTACGACAACACCCTCCTGGCGAGCATCCTGACCGGCGCCCAGATCAAGGCGTACCTGGAGTACTCCGCCCAGTACTTCAAGCAGGTCGCCGCCGGCGCCCCCGTCGACCCGGCCTCGTGGACGAACGCGAACAACCGTCCCGACTACAACTACGACCAGTTCTCCGGCGTCGCCTACGACGTGGACATCGCCAAGCCGGAGGGCTCCCGCATCACCGGCATGACCTACGACGGCAAGCCGGTCGCCGACGACCAGCAGTTCGTCGTCGCGGTCAACAACTACCGCCAGTCGGGCGGCGGCGGCTTCCCCCACATCACCACCGCCGAGGTCGTCTACAACGCCCAGGTCGCCATCCGCGAAGCGATCGTCGAGTACGCCTCCACGGCGGGCACCATCGACCCCACCAAGTTCCACGTGGACAACTGGAAACTCGTCCGAGACGGCGCCCCGGTCTTCCAATAACGGTTGGCGCCGCCGTGCACCGGTCCTGCCGGGTCAGGTCGGGGCGGTGCCGGCGGCCAGGAACATCGGCAGGGCCAGGAAGAGGTGGTCGGTTTCGGCTCGGGTGCGCTGCTCGGCGATCCAGCCGTCCGCCTGCTCGCGCGTGACGGCGCCGGCGGAGACGGCTCCTTCGGCCGTGTTGACGAGCATGGGCAGCATCGTCGGCCCGGTGAACACGCCGGTGTGCACCTCGGCCGTCACGTCCTGGAAGCCGGCGTCCAGCAGCAGGTTGCGGTACCGGCGTGCGATCTGCGGGTTTGGGATCAGGTCGGCGCGCGCGTGCACGATGGTGCGGGTCAAGGCCGGGTCGCCGGAGTCGATGACGACGGTGTCCCAGTCCTGGCCGACCAGGACGATCCGTCCCCCGGGCGCCAGCACCCTGCGGGCCTCCGCGAGCGCTCGCTCCGGCTCGGCCAAAACGTGGAACACCTTGTCGGCCCGGTATCCGGCCATGGACGCGTCCGCGATCGGCAGCTCGTACGCGCCCGCGAGCCGGAAGTCCCCCTCGGGCCACCGATCGCGGGCGACGGCGATCATCTGCTCGTCCGGGTCGACGCCGACGGCCCGCACGGAGCGCTCGGCCAGGTCCGCCACCGCCCGGCCGGCGCCGCAGCCCACGTCCACCATCGACGTTCCGGCTTCGGCGCCGAGCAGGTCGTAGGAGCGGAGCCGCAGCGCCCCGGCGCCCGGGAGGTTCTCGGCCGCGTCGAGCAGCGTGATGAGCTTGCCGGTGGGTGTCCGCTTCGTTTCCATGGGCATGCGCATCAGGATGCGACTTAAAGCGGACTTGAAGTCAAACGACGGGTTGCGGCTCGGCGTTCTCGGGTTCCTCGACGGCGGGACGGTCCTCGGGACGCGGCGTGTTCATCAGGACGGCGACGATCACCGCGCCCGTCACGAGGATGCCCGCGGCCCATACGCTCGCCGTCCCGAAGCCCTCCGCCACCGCCTGCTTGCCGAGGGCGGGGTTCATGCCGTGCGAGGCCAGGTAGTCCGCGGTCGCACTGGTGGCGATGGTGTTGAGCAGCGCGATGCCGATCGAGCTGCCGATCTGCTGCGCGGCGTTGACGCTCGCCGAGGCCACGCCCGAGTCGCTCGGGTCGACGCCGTGGGTGGCGTAGTTGATGGCCACCGGCAGGATCAGGCCGGCGCCGAAGCCGAACAGCATCCCGACGACCAGGACGCCGCCCGCGTAGCCGGTGCCGGCGTCCAGGGTGGTCATCCACAGCATGCCGCCCGCGCTGATCAGCATCCCCGGGACGATCAGCGTCCGCGGCGGGACCTTGGGCAGCAGCCGGGTGGACAGCCCGCCCGCCGACAGCAGGACCGCCATGACCATCGGGAGGAAGGCCACGCCCGTCCTGATGGGCGAGTACCCCTTGACCACCTGCATGTAGTAGGTCATGAACAGGAACGCCGCGAACATGCCGACCCCGGCCAGGCCGACGGCCAGGTAGGCGGCGCCGCGGGTGCGGTCGGCGATCACGCGCGGCGGCAGCAGCGGCTGCGCGACCCGGCTCTCGACGACGGTGAACGCGGCGAGCAGCAGCCCGCCGCCGACGAGGAGGCCGACGACCAGCCCCGAGTCCCAGCCCTTGGACTCGGCCTGGCCGGCGGCGTAGACGACCGAGACCAGCCCGCCGCCGACCAGCAGCACGCCCGGGACGTCGAACCGGGCCCTGCCCTCGTGCCGCGACTCGGTCAGCAGCACGTACCCGCCGACCGCCGCGACCAGGGCGATCGGGATGTTGATGTACAGGCACCAGCGCCAGTCCAGGTAGTCGGTCAGCGCCCCGCCGGCCAGCAGCCCGATCGCGCCGCCCGCGGCGGAGATGGCGCCCCAGATCCCGAACGCCTTGGCGCGGTCCTGCGGGCGGGTGAACATCACCGCCAGCAGCGACAGCGCGGACGGCCCGAGCAGCGCGCCGAACCCGCCCTGCAGGGCGCGGGCGACGAGCAGCATCTCGAAGCCGGACGCCGCGCCGCCCAGCGCCGACGCGCCCGCGAAGCCGAACAGCGCGACCAGGAAGGTCCGCCTGCGGCCGGTGTAGTCCGCGATCCGGCCGCCGAGCAGCAGCAGGCCGCCGAACGCCAGCGTGTACGCGGTGATGATCCACTGCCGGTCGCCGTCGGAGACGGCCAGGTCCCGCTGGATCGACGGCAGCGCGATGTTCACGACGGTGCCGTCCAGCACGATCATGAGCTGGGCCAGCCCGATGAAGAACAGCGCGGCCCAGCGGCGCGAAGCGACCGCCGGTGCCTCTCTTGTTGACATGACCTCGTCCTCACTCAGGTGGTGGTGCCGCGCGGAACGTCCGTGCGGCTTCCTGCTGGACACGAGATGCCTGACGCCCGATTTCTGTGACAACGCCCCAATGTGACGTGGGCCACCGGTCCGCGCATGTCACAAAGCGGCAGGAGCCGGAGTCTTGTGCGTATGGACTCCGCCACCGAGGCGTTCGTCGCCCACCGCAGGCTGCTGTTCACCGTCGCCTACGAGATGCTGGGATCGGCCGCCGACGCCGAAGACGTCCTCCAGGAGACCTGGTTGCGATGGGTGGGCGTCGACCTCGGAACCGTGCGCGACCAGCGCGCCTACCTGGTGCGCATCACGACCCGCCAGGCGCTGTCCCGGCTGCGCACGCTCGGCCGCCGCAAGGAGAACTACGTCGGCCCCTGGCTGCCCGAACCCCTGCTGACCACGCCCGACGTGGCCGAGGACGTCGAACTGGCCGAGAACGTCTCGATGGCGATGCTGCTGGTGCTGGAGACGCTCACCCCGACCGAGCGGGCGGTGTTCGTGCTGCGCGAGGTGTTCGACCTGCCCTACGCCGAGATCGCCGACGCCGTCGGTAAGCGCCCCGCCGCGGTCCGCCAGATCGCCCACCGGGCGCGCTCGCACGTCGCCGCGCGGCGGCCCCGCGACGTCGTCTCGCCGACCGCCGCGCAGGCCGCGCTCCATGCCTTCCAGCGGGCGGTCGAGACCGGCGACCTGCAGCACCTGCTGGACGTCCTCGCGCCGGACGTCGTCCTGCTGTCCGACGCCGGCGGGCTCAAGCGGGCCCTGCCGCGGCCCGTCGTGGGGGCCCGCAAGGTGGCCGGCCTGCTGACCGCCGGCCTCAAATGGGCCAAGGCCGAGACGTCGTTCGAGCCGGTCCAGGTGAACGGCTGCCCGGGCCTGATCGTGCGGCTGGGCGGAGAGACAGAGGGCGTCCTGGCCCTGCGGGTGGAGAACGCCTTGATCACCGGCCTCTACGTGGTGCGCAACCCCGACAAGCTGTCACGCATGAGCCAGCGCACGACGCTCACCCGCACCCCGGCCTCAGTTCGCTGAAGGTGCGGCGATAGGTCGTTGGGGGGACGCCCACCGCGCGGGTGAAGTGGTGGCGGAGGTTGGCCGGGGTCCCCAGGCCGGAGCGTTCGGCAATCTGGTCTACGGGCAGGTCGGTGGTCTCCAGCAGGCCGCGGGCGTGGTCGATGCGGATGCCGCGCAGCCAGGCCATGGGGGTCGTGCCCGTCGCCGCGTGGAAGCGCCGGATCAGGGTGCGCGGGGTGACGTTGGCTCGCCGGGCCAGGGCGGTGACCGTGAGCGGTTCGTGCAGGCGGTGGCGGGCCCAGTCGAGCAGGGGGCCGAGTTCGTCCGCGTCAGGGACGGGGATCGCCGCGTCGATGTACTGGGCCTGCCCTCCCGGACGATGTGCGGGCATGACCAGGCGTTTCGCGAGTGCGCCCGCCACGGCGGCGCCGTGGTCGTTGCGGACGACGTGCAGGCACAGGTCAAGCCCGGCGGCGGTGCCCGCGCTGGTCAGGACGTCGCCGTCGTCGATGTAGAGGACGGACGCGTCCACCAGGACCTTCGGGTAGCGGGCCGCCAGCTGGGCCGCGTGCATCCAGTGGGTGGTGGCGGGGCGTCCGTCCAGGATCCCGGCGGCGGCGAGGACGAACGCGCCGGTGCACAGGGACACGACGCGGGCGCCGTTGCCGTGCGCGGCCCGGACGGCCTCGACCAGGTCGGACGGCTGATCGTCGAGCACGCTCGCGCAGGCGGGGATCACCACCGTGTCGGCCTCGGCGAGCGCGTCGAGGCCGTGCCCGGCGTGCGGGGCGAACCCGGCGGCGGTGCGGGTCCCGGGGGCGGCGCAGAGGCGGAAGTCGTACCAGGAGCCGGCGAGCCCCTCGCGTTCGTAGCCGAAGACCTCGCAGGGGATGGCCAGCTCGAAGATCGGCACGCCTTCGGTGACCGCGACGGCGAGCGTGTGCATGTCACTATTTTAGCGATAATGGTCGTTTCCGCCACTTGGACCGCGCCGGCCGGGACGCCAGAGTCGGAGGCATGAACGACTTCCCGCTCGGACGAGCCTCCTTCGACCCGCCCGCGCACGCGGCCGAGCAGGTATGGCAGCACGTCACCGGCCTGCTCCAGAGCGAGCACGCGCAGGTCGCCGGGCGGCCGGTGAGCGCGCCCGTGGACGTCCGGCGGCTGAGGGCCGCCATCGGGGCCTACGGCTTCGACCGTCCGGCCGCGCCCGAGCAGGTGATCGACGAGGTCGCGGAGCTGCTGCGCGCGACGACCGTCCACACGACCCATCCCGGGTACTTCGGGCTGTTCAACCCGACGCCGACCCTGCTGGGGGTCGTCGGCGAGACACTGGCCGCCGCGTTCAACCCGCAGCTGGCCGCCTGGTCGCACGCGCCCGCGGCGGTCGAGATCGAGGCGCACGTGCTGCGCTTCCTGGGCGAACGCCTCGGCTACCCGTCCGGGAAGGTCGCCGGGTCGTTCACCAGCGGCGGCGCGGAGGCGAACCTGACCGCCGTCCTGCTGGCGCTGACCAAGACCTGGCCCGAGTACGGCGAGAAGGGGCTGCGGGCGCTGACCGGGCGGCCGGTCATGTACGCGTCGGCGGAGAGCCACCTCGCCTGGCTGAAGATCGCGCACGCCACCGGCATCGGGCGGGACGCCGTCCGGCTCGTCCCGGTAGGGCCCGATCTGCGGATGGACGTGAGCCGGCTGGCGGAGCGGATCGCGGCCGACCGCGCCGGCGGCGACCTGCCCTTCCTCGTCGTCGCGACCGCCGGGACCACGGCGGCCGGAGTCATCGACCCCCTTCGCGACCTGGCCGGCCTCGGGCTTCACCTGCACGTGGACGCCGCCTACGGGGGCGCGGCGGCACTGTCCGACCGGCTGAGGCCGGCCCTGGACGGCATCGAGCGCGCCGATTCGATCACGCTGGACGCGCACAAGTGGCTGAGCGTCCCCATGGGCGCCGGGGCGCTGCTCACCACCGACGCCGAGGCCCTCGCGGAGACGTTCCGGGTCACCACGTCCTACATGCCGGCCGAGATCCCCGACACCGTGGACCCGTACACGTCCGGCCAGCAGTGGTCGCGCCGCTTCATGGGCCTGAAACTGTTCCTCAGCCTCGCCGTCGCGGGCCGCGAGGGGTACGCCGAGCAGCTCGAACGCGACGCCGCCCTGGCGGACGCGCTCCGCGCGAGGCTCGCCGCCTCCGGCTGGGACATCGTCAACGACACCCCGCTCCCCGTCGTCTGCTTCGCCGACCCCGGCGACGGGACGTGGGAGCACCACGGCGCGCTCGCCGACCACGTCGTCCGCGGCGGGCGCGCCTGGATCAGCCCGGTGAACCTGGGCGGGCGCCCGGCCCTCCGCGCCTGCGTCATCAGCCACCGCACCACGCTCAAGGACGTCGAAGCCCTCGTCCAGGCCGTGAACGCGGCCCGCGACTAGGTCAGGGGACGCGGGCCACGCCGCAGAGCATGGAGACGTCCTCGATGGCGGGGCGCTTGTCCGGCGGGTCCTCGGGGCGCCACTCGACGACCGACGTGACGCCCGGCGGGAGGATCTCCAGGCCGTCGAAGAAGCGGGTGAACTCCTCCCGGCTCCGCAGCCGGAACGGGACGCCGCTGCGCTCGTTCGCCTCCACGCTCTCGGCGTACCCCTCGGGCGTGAGATGGTCGCCGGTCGCGTGCGTCATGACGAGGAAACTGCCCGGCGGCAGTGCCGACAGCAGGCGCGAGACGACCCCGTACGGGTCGTGGTCGTCGGTGATGAAGTGCATGGTCGCGACCAGCATCAGCGCGGTGGGCCGGGACAGGTCGAGCGTGCCCGCGAGGCCGGGGTTCTCCAGGATCCTGCCGGGTTCGCGCAGGTCGGCCTCGATGTAGGCGGTCCTGCCCCGGGGTTCGCTGGTCAGCAGGGCCCGGGCGTGGACGAGCACCACCGGGTCGTTGTCGACGTACACGACCCGGGACGCCGGCTCGATCGCCTGCGCGACCTCGTGCACGTTCCCGGCCGACGGCAGTCCCGCGCCGATGTCCAGGAACTGGCGGATTCCGGCCTCGCCGGCGAGGTACCCCACCACCCGCTGGAGAAATGCGCGGTTCTCCCGGGCGGACAGATACACGGTCGGGAACGCGGACGCCACCGTCTCCGCCGACTCGCGGTCCACGGCGAAATTGTCCTTGCCGCCGAGCCAGTAGTTGTACCGCCGGGACGGATGCGCCTTCGTCGGGTCGATACCCGGCGGAACCCGTTCAGGATCCACGGCGACCCCCCTTTCATTGCCCGCCACGAGACCCCCATTGTGCAGGGCCGACGCCATGCTCGCACGGGCGGGGCCCCCAAAACGGCCGCCGTTGTGAAATGGTGGCGAACGTGGATCTCTTCTACAGTCCGTTCGACTTTGCGATTCAGGACGATCCCTACCCGGTGTATTCGCGACTGCGCGAGAAGTCACCGGTGTACCGGAATGACGGCGACGACTTCTGGGCGATCTCCCGGCACGCCGACATCGTCGCCGCATTGCGGGATTCGGCCCGCTTCTCCAGCCGGAACGGGTTGCGGATCGAGCCCGCCTTCTGGGGCCCGGACGCGGAGCGGTTCTTCTCCTTCGTCGCGATGGACCCGCCGAAGCACACCCGCATGCGCGGGCTCGTGTCGCGGGCGTTCACGCAGAAGCGCGTCCAGGCGCTGGAGCCGCGCCTGCGGGAGATCGCGCGCGACTGCCTGGCCCCGTACCTGGACGGCGACGCGTTCGACCTGATGACCGGTTTCGCGGGCCGCTTCCCCACCGACGTGATCTCCGAGCTGGTCGGCGTCCCCGCGGCCGACCGCGACAGGGTCCGCGACCTCGGCATGGCGATCATGTACCGGGACGAGGCGGGCGGCGACCTGCCGCCGGAGGCGCTGCAGGCGATCGGCGCGCTCGTCGGCTACTACACCGAGCTGACCGTCGAGCGGTCCAAGGAGCGCCGCGACGACCTGCTGTCCGGCCTGCTGGACGCGGCCGAGGGCGAGGACCGCCTCACCCCGGAGGAGATCGTCGGCGTGCTGATCCTGCTCGTCGGCGCCGGCATCGAGACCACGATGCTGACGCTCGGCAACGCCTGGCACGCCGCCTGGCGGCACCCGGACGAGCGGGCCAAGGCGTTCGCCGGACGGATCGGCGACTGGATCGAGGAGACCCTGCGCTGGGACCCGACGACCCAGGCGCTCGCCCGCACCACCACCGAGGACGTCGAGCTGCACGGCGTGACGATCCCGGCGGACGCCCGCGTCCTGCTGCTCGTCGGCGCGGGCAACCACGACCCGGACGTCTTCCCCGAGCCGGAGCGCTTCGACCTCGACCGCGACACGGGCCCGTCGCTCGCGTTCGGCAACGGCCGGCACCACTGCCTCGGCGCGAACCTCGGCAGGCTGGAGGCGCGCATCGCACTCGGCGAGATCACCAAGGTCGTCGCGGACTACGAGATCGACATCGACGCGGCCGTCCGGGTCCGCTCGTCCAACGACCGCGGCTTCGCCTCCCTCCCCACCCGCATCACCGC
>NZ_SMKY01000172.1 GCF_004349235.1 Actinomadura darangshiensis
CACCACCGCGATCGGCGCCTTCATCGACGGCTGGAACGACCGCTGCGAACCGTTCTCCTGGACCAAGGACGCCGACGAGATCATCGCCAAAATCAAAAGAAAAGAAACTTTTCGAGCGAGACACTAGAGGCTGCTCACGAGGAGCACCCCGCCCCCTCTGGAGATCTTCATGCCTGCAGCACCGGCACTGCCAGGTCGTTCATCGGGCTCGCTCAGACGCCGGGCGGTCCTCGCGGTGATGGCGCTGCTCGGCGCCTGTCTGAGCGCGGTCGTAGCCGCGTCCGCGAGTGTCCCCACGGCGCACGCCGCGACAGTCCCCCCGCCTCCGGCCGGCTGGACCACCGTGTTCAGCGACGACTTCTCCGGCACCGCCGGTTCGCCGCCGTCGTCGGCGAACTGGTTCTACGACATCGGCACCGGATACGGCACCGGTGAGATCGAGCAGACCACCAGCTCCACCGCCAACTCCTACCTCGACGGCAGCGGCAACCTGGTCCTCAAGGCCATCAAGGACGGCAGCACGTGGACCTCGGCGCGGCTGGAGAGCACGCGCGACGACTTCCAGGCCCCGCCCGGCGGCAAGATGGAGATGACGGCGTCGATCAGGCAGCCGAATCCGTCCAGCGGCCTCGGGTACTGGCCGGCGTTCTGGGCGCTGGGCTCGCCGATGCGCGCGGGCGGCGGCTGGCCCGCCTCGGGCGAAATCGACATGATGGAGGACGTCAACGGCCTGAACCAGGCGTCGCAAACCCTGCACACCTCGGCCGCCAACCCCGGGCACGGGCTGATCGCCTGCCCGGACACGTCCTCGACCTGCCAGACCGGCTACCACACCTACTCGGTCATCATCGACCGAACCAACACCAGCGCCGAGACCCTGCAGTTCCTCATGGACGGCACGGTCACGAGCACCATCACCCAGGCATCGGTCGGCACGTCCGCGTGGCAACAGGCGATCGACCACGGGTTCTTCATCATCTGGGACCTGGCGATAGGCGGCAACTACCCGGACGGGATCTGCAACTGCACCACGCCGACCGCCGCCACCACCTCCGGCGCCTCGATGAGCGTGGACTACGTGGCCGTGTACGAGCAGGGCGGCAACTCCACACCCACCGCCACGGCCACCGCGACGGGACGGGTAACCGGCATCAACAACCTGTGCCTGACAAACCAGAACTCGCTGAACACCGAAGGCAACCCGATCCGCGTCAGCGCCTGCAACGGCTCCCCCGGCCAGACCTGGGCGACCTACACCGACGACACACTTCGCGTCCAGGGAGGCTGCCTCGACGTGGTCGCCGCAGGAACCACCAGCGGCACGAAAGTCGACTGGTACCCGTGCAACGGCACCAACGCCCAACTCTGGCAACATCAGGCCAACGGCGAATTGGTCAATCCGCACTCCGGCCTGTGCCTGACCGATCCCGGCGGCGATGCCGGCGCCCAACTCGACATCGAAACCTGCACCAGATCCCCGCAACAGCAATGGACCATGCCGTCCGGCGGCGACGACACCTGCTCGACGACCAACCTCGCGCAAGGCAGAACCGCCACAGCATCGTCGCAGGAATCCAGTGCCTTCCCCGCGTCCAACGCGGTCGACGGAAACACCGGCACCCGCTGGTCGTCGGCTTTCAGCGACCCGCAGTGGCTCCAGGTCGACCTCGGCGGCACCCACACCATCTGCGGAGTAGCGCTCAACTGGGAGGCCGCCTACGGAACCGCCTTCCAGATCCAGGTCTCGAACGACGCAAGCACCTGGACCCCCCTCCACTCCACCACGACCGCAACCGGCGGCGCGCAAACCTTCCCCATCACCGGATCAGCCCGCTACGTACGGATCTACGGCACCGCGCGAGCCACCCAATGGGGCTACTCCCTCTGGGAACTCCAAATCCAAGGCACCTGACCGATGCCACGGCGTCATGCCGTCATAACGCGTTCCGCAGGGTCCGGGAGAGCGCGGACGCCGAGGTCGGTACGGCGCCCGTCGTCTCGGCGAGTGTTTCGTCGATCGCCTCGGCCAGGGAGCGCGGGAGGGACAGGAGGCGTTCGCGCACGGGGACGGGTGGCCACGCTGCCGCCGTACGCGCCCAGGCGCGTACGACCCCGGACAGGCCCGCCTGGTCGAAGGCCTTGGCGAGCCCGAAGCCAGCGATCTTCACGACCGGGTTCCGGAATGGCCCGGCCGGCTCGCCGGCCCGTCCGGCGCCGACGATGAGCGCCACGGACCAGGGCGCCCGTTCAGGCGCCGGCCTCGGGCGCGAAGTCGAAGTCCCATGCCATCTCCCACACGCCCATGCCCGATCCCAGGTCGGTGGTGACGAGCAGGGTGCCGTCCCGGCTCAGCGAGGCCCGGTAAAGCCGCGTGCGATGGCCTTCCAGTGTGCGCAGGCAGCGCCCGGAGCGGACGTCCCACACCTGCACCAGGCGGTCCGCGCCAGTGACCGCGACCGATCCGTCGGCGCTGAGGGTGAACGCGCTCGGTGTGTCCGCCGTCGTCAGAGTTCGGACGAGCTCGCCGGTGGCGGTCTCCCACACTCGCAGCGCATTCCGGTCGGGTGTCGCGACCAGCCGGCCGTCGGCGCTGAAGGTGATGTCGGTGTCGCCGGTGACGCGTCCGGCCCGGCTGTGGATCGCGTACCGGAACTCGCCGGTGCTCACGTCCCGCGCGGCGACGGACAGGCCCTCGGAGACGAAAAGGGTGCGGCCGTCCGCACTGAAGTCCAGGCGCGTCTCGGACAGGCCAGACACCTGCAGCGTCCACGCGGGGCCGTCCTCCCCCTGCCGCCACAGCTGGATCTCGTTCTCGTCGGGCCGCCCGCCGAAGCGGTCCTCCTCCGGGTGCGTGCCCCCGAGCGTGGCCGCGTATCGGGCGTCACGGCTCAGCGCCACCGCGTGGACCTTGCCGCCATGCGCCCGCCATGCATGCAGGATGCGGCCCGCCGGCAGGTCGCGCAGGCGGAGGGTGCCGGTCACGTCGCCGATCAGGACCCGGTCGCCCGCCGGGTTGACCGCGAAGGCGGTGAGCGCGCCCGTCTCGTCGGTGAACAGGCGCTTGCCGCCGGTTTCGAGGCTCAGCTGCCGGATCGTGCCCACGGACGTCAGCACCAGGAGCAGCATTCCGTTCACCGCGAACTGGATGTCCCTCGCGTTGCCGCCCTCGCCGGGGTCGAAGGTGTGCAACCGCTCCCCCGCGGCGATGTCCCAGACGTCCACTTCGCCGGTCCATCGCCCTGTCGCGGCGATGTCGCCGTCCTCCCGCAGGGCCACCGTCGGCGGCTGCGTGAACACCCTGTCCGCGTCATAGAAGTACAGCGGCGACGCGCTCAACAGGGTGGACCTGCGGCCGTGCTCGCCCACCCGCGCCCAGGCCGCCCGCAGCGCCGGGTGGCGATCGAACCCGGGCATCCGCTGGGCGGACCTCAACGCGTCGGCCGCGGCCGGGAACCGCCCTTGGCCCGCCAGCTCGTCGGCGCGGTCCATCAGCTCGCGGAACGCCTCATCCGCCCGGGTGAGTTCGCGCGCGGGCCGTGGACGCGCGTAGCACCAGGGCGCCCGGTATCCGCCGGTGGGCAGTGACCGGACCGCGACCCGCCCGTGCCGCCCGTGGGCCAGGCCGAGCACCGCGACCCGGCCGTCCGCGCTGACGTCGAGGGCGTGCGCCCAGCCGGCATCGGACGGCAGGTCCCGGTCGAGCGTGCGCAGGCAGCGCCCGGTCGAGGCGTCCCACGCCTGCACCTCGCTGCCACTGTCCGCCGAGGTCAGCACGGTCGATGCCGTCGTGGCGAGCGCCACGGACTCCACGTGCCGCCACGAGTGCGGCGCCTCGCCGACCACGGCGCCGCGCTGCGCGTCCCATACCGTGAGCGGCCCCTCCGACCAGGCGACCACGGCGCGCCGGGCATCGGAGGACACGGCTCCGACATCCATCGGGCTGGTGTGCACGGGTCTGCCGTTCAGCGTTCCTCTGGCGGGCCCGATCAGCATGCCGACGCACTTTCCGCCTGCCACGTCCCATGCACGGACGGTGCAGTCGTGGTCCCAGCCGAACGAGGCGGACAGGGCTGTGCGGCCGTCCTCGCTCAGCGCCAGCGAGGTGACCGGTCCGGTGTGGCCGCGGAAGGTGGCGACGATCGACGTCCCGTCGGCCTCCCACACCTGGATCAGGCCGCGCGGATACCCTGCCGCGACGTAGCGGCCGTCGCCGCTCACCGCCGCGATAACGGCCCCTACCTGCTGCGGCGGACTCGGCAGCCGGCGGCCTCGCTTGAGATCCCACACTTCGACGACGCCGCCCCGGACGGCGGCTCCGAGCGTGCCGGCCGTGTCCATCGCCAGGGCGGCGATCTCCTCCCCGCGCCTCGTCAGGGTGCGCCGCCGGCTCCGGCCCGGCGCCCACAGCAGCAGCATCCCCGCGCGATCACCGGACAGGACGAGGCCGCCGTCCGCGCTGACCACGACCGCCGACACGTCCGTCTGCTTATGCCCTTTGAAATCGGCGCGGATCCGCGGCGGACGGCGCTCCCACTCGGCCAGCGCCTCGGCGGCGTCCGCCGAGGCCGGGTCGGCGGCGACCGCCTCGCGCAGCAACTCCCCCGCCCGCTCGTCCTCGTGCCGCTCCAGCTGGACGGCGCCGAGGAGGAGGAGGGCGCCGTGTCCTGCCCGGTCGCTGCCGGCCGCGGCCAGCGCGGCCTCGATGTTCGTGACGAGTTCCTCGCCGGTCTCCTGACCCGTCCGCCACCTGTGCAGGCCGAAGTTGTAGACCGACGGGAGGTGGTACGGATCGGTGCCGAGCGCCCTCCGCCACAACCCCTCGGCCTCCTCGGTCCGGCCGAGGTCCAGCAGCGAGAGGGCCTGGTTCGACAGGCCGTCCGACAGCAACCTCGCCGCCTTGGGCGCGGGCCGCTCGTAGGGGACGCCGAGGACCTCGCGGTACACCTCGGTGAGCGTCGCGGCCACCTCGCCGAAACCGGCCGGCCGCGCCGCCGGATCGTCGGCGAAGCACCGGCGCAGCAGGGCCGCCACCGCCGGCGGGACCGGCGCCCGCGTGCCGCCGGTGCGCAGGATCACCTCCATCGCCTCCCCGGCGGCCTGGCCGTGGTGCGACGGCGGCCGTCCGGCGAACATCTCCAGCACGGTCACCGCCCACGACCACACGTCGGTCGCCGCCGTCAGCCGGACGCCCCGGGCCCCCGCCGCCGCGGCCGCCTGCTCGGGGGAGCAGTATTCGCGCGTCATCCCGCCGTAGCTGACAGTCGCCGGGAGGTCCGGCGGCCGCGCCGTCTCGCCGCCCTCGCTCGCGGCTCGCGCCTTGGCCAGTCCGAAATCGGTCACCTTGGCCGTGCCGTCCGGTTCCAGCATCACGTTCGCGGATTTGACGTCCTGGTGGACGAGCCCAGCCTCGTGCGCGTGCGTGAGCCCCCATGCCGTCTGCACGGCGATGTCGAGGATGCGGGCCAGCGCCGCCTCCGGGTCGCCCGCGTAGAGTTCTCCGCTGTCCACGGCCTGGGCCAGGCTGCCGCCGTCGACCCATTCCGCGAACACCCGGGGCATGCCGTCGATAGTGCGGACATAGGCGCAGCCGACCGTGTGCGGGTGCAGCCCGAGCCCGACCCACGTTTCGGCCTCGGCCTCGAAGCGGCTGCGGTCTTCCGGGTTCTGGACGAACTTCGGACGCGGCGTCTTCACGGCCATGTCCACCTGCCAGCCGCGATGACGCACCCGGTGCACCACGCCCATGCCACCGCTGTGTACCACGTCGAGCACCTCGTACAGGCCGAGCACGACCTCGCCCGGCGTCCAGTCCTGAGCCGGTGCCATGGCGTCAGCCGGCGAACAGTGGGCTGCCGACCAGTACGGTCATGCCGTCGCTGCCGTCGAGTTCGGGATAGGGACTCGGCCCGTGCAGCAGGCGTTTGGCGAGCAACGTCACGCTCATCCCGACCTCGGAAGTGCGCTTCCGCCCGAATCCGGGATCGACCCGCGGAAGGAGCATGTCGATCTTCGCATCGCTGATGTAGAGGTAGTAGCGCAGCGACACACGGCCCCCTTCACCCGGCGGAACGAATGCTGCGAGGCCAGGCTACTCGCGCCCGCAGCCGCAACCTTGCCGGCTATTCGATCGAGGTCGAGAAGCGCTGGGGTTCGGTGAGGGCCTGCGCGGCGTGGTCGAGGTCGGCCAGGCGCGCGGCGAGGGTCGCTTCGGCCATATGGCGGGGCAGCTCGGCGGAGAACTTCAGGCCGTGCAGCGCGCGGTCGTCCACCTCGGGCAGGACGAGGTGGACCGCCAGTTCCCGGACGGCGGCGCACCAGCCCGTCGGCGGCTGATCACCGTCCCGCCGGGGTGGACGGAGAAGCCCAGGTCGTCGCGGACGGCGGCGAGGGCGGCGGTCGCGCGGCGGGTCAGTTCGACGGGCGGGTCCCGCCCGAGCAGGACGTCACGGGCGGCGCGGGCCAGCTCGAAGGAGACGAGGCCGGTTCCGGTGCCGATCCAGCCGGCCTTTCCGCCGCCGTCGGCGGGCTCGACGTGGCAGCGGCGGCGTTTCCAGTCGATCCAGGTGACGCGCCAGCTGTAGCCGCCGAGGAGCAGGAGCCTCGGGCCGGCCACGCGTTCGGTGAGGAGCATGGGGTCGGTGCGTCCGCTGAGGACGGTGAACTCGGGCGCGGCGGTGAAGACAGCCGTGAGATCGCGGAAGTGGATGCGGCCGAAACACTTCTCCGCCTCGGGGCCGATGAAGAGCATGCCGCCGTCGGAGTCGAGGTAGCCCTGTTCCACCAGGTGGCGGGCGATGGGCGCCGCCGAGGCGCCGAACGGGGACAGCCCGCCTCACCATTCCGGCCACAGCTTCTCCCCCACCACCCGCGACCGGGCGGGCGCTTGATGGCCATCCAGTACACGGGCGGCCGGACCGGCTCCTCGTCCCCTCCGCCCGGCCAAGCACCGCCCACGATCCGCTGGAAAGGGGTGCGAGGCACCCACCCGCAGTGGCTGCTGAGATATTGGATCTCGCCACTGCCTGACGACGACATCCAGGTGGCGGTCAGCTGGACCGAGTGCGGCGTGGACGAAACCTCGTGGAGGCTGCGCCGAGCCCTCATCGACGAAGGCCTGCAACGAGCCGTCGAGCTTCAGGCCGTGCAGGACACCGCCGTCGCCAACGACGCCCACATCGAAGCCGACCTGCAATCCCTCGGCGATGTGGCCGCCAGACTCACCGACCTGGGCGCCCGCCTGCACAACCCGCGACCTCACACCAGCCGCGAACCCATCGTCCGCGTCCCACGCTCTGACGGGACGGTCGAGGTACATCCGGTAACCGACGCTCGCCTACCGCAACTCACCTCGCTACTCGAAGGACAAGTCGTTCACCTGGTCACCGTGGAAGGCGCCGTCAACGGGCAGGCGATCGTCTTCGCAGAGGACACGGCGACGATCGCCCGTGCTCTGGCGGTAATGCCATCCTCGCGGCGACAAGAACGGCCGTGAGGGGATGCCACCCCACCGTGAATAGGCCAGCGTTTCGGCCGCACTTTCAGGCAAAGAGGTTAAGTTTCCCGCCACCGGGTGATTCGTCCCCGGCGACGGCTCGTTCTTCGGCTGACGGCCGTCCGCGCACAGGACCCCCGGCCGTGCGCAAGCGCCACGACCGGTCAGAGGGTGCCTCGTTTGTAGTTGTGGTACTCGGACGCCAGGGTGTCGGTGTCATAGGAGGGCCACAGGGTCAAAGCGCCGGTGTTGCGGTCGATGATGAGCACGTTGTCGGGTGCCTCGGGCGGCGAGGTGGCGGGGCGGGCGATGAAGCCCTCGACGAAGGACTCGACGGACAGCAGCACGGGGTGGCCGGCGGTCTTGGTGTACCAGGCGTCGGCGAGACGCCAGGCTTCGGGCCGGTCGACCGGGTGTGTCTGCAGGCCGTAGGCGGTGAGGACGTCGGAGACGCCGCGGACCGTACGGCAGCGGTCGATGCCGCAGGCCAGGCAGACGATCCGGTCATAGGGGTCGCGCCCGTACCGGTGGATGCTGAGGACGGTGGACAAGGCGGCGGACGTCGCCAGCGTCAACGTACGCGCGGTCCGTAGGAAGGACAGGCTGTGCGGGTCCAGGTCAGGGGGGTTCCACCCAGCGAGCGCATCGAGGGCGTGCGGGTCGGTGCGCATGGCGGCGGTCATGGCGGACCGCACCTGGGCGATGGTCCACTCACGCAGGTCGCGGCCGCTCACGCCGCTTCGCCCAGGCTCGCGGCGAAGAGCGCGGTCACGGTGCGGGACCGGTCGTTGCCGAACCAGCCCCAGCCGGCGGCCATCAGGGACACGGTGCGCACGCCGCGTCCGGACTCGGCGTCGTCCTCGGCGTCGGCCACGGTGGGCTCGGAGGGGGCGCCTTCGTCGGTGACGGAGACGGCGACCGCGCCGTCCCAGCGGGTGATCTCGACGGTGAAGGTGCCGCCGGTCTGCCCGGACTTGGTGTGCCGGAGCGCGTTCACCACGAGCTCGTCCACGGCCAGGAGCACGTCGTCCAGCTCGGGGCAGCCGGTGAGGAGCGCCGCGGTGAAGCGGCGGGCGGCGCGGGCCTGGTCGAGTTCGCCGGGAAAGTCGCGCCGCCAGCGCTGCGCGCTCGTGGGGACGGACGGGACGGGTATCGGGTACGGCATCGGGTTCCTCGCGCGTTGTGGCCGGTTCGTCATCGTGCGTGTTCATAGTCACAACACAGACGGGCGTGCACACATGAAATCCCTCGTCAGGCCGCTGATTCGCACGCCCGGGACGTGAGCGTCGACCGGCTGCCCCAGGCAGGATCCGAACACTCGCCAGCTGAACGTTCACGTCGTGCGGCGCCGACGGCTCCCGCCCTCGATGGACCCGCCGTGGGGCGGGGTGTCCGGAGCCATGCCGGTGTTCCTCGAACCCGGCATCGTCGGTGACGATGGGGTGCGCCGGCTCAGGCGAGGACCCCTGGCACAGCAGCACCAGCCGTGGCGTTTCGCCGTACACTCAGCTCGCTCAGCGGTCTTCGACCGATCCGAACCGCGAACCCCTGTGAGTCGAGATGGCGCCTCCGTCCTCCGTCCCCATGGCTCCCGCACCTTTGCCCGGCGCGCGGCGAGAGCCGGGCGGCGCGCTGCGGATCGTGCTCGGGCTGGTGCTGCTCGGGCCGGCCGCGCTCTTCATGGTGATCTCTCTGGTCGTTCCCACCGTCCAGACGATCCTGCGCAGCTTTGAGCGGGCCGGGCCGGCACGGGCGGCAGGCGGGGGTCCGCTGCCGGAGGGCGAGTTCGTCGGCGTCGACAACTATCTCGACCTGTTCGGCAACGACGAGTTCTGGAAGGCCCTCGCGTTCACCCTCTCGCTGGCCGTCATTCCGCTGGTCGTGGCGGTCGTCGTCGCCCCGCTCCTGGCCGGTGCCCTCGACCGTGCCGGGACGTGGCCGCGTCGCGTCGGCCGGGTGCTGATGTCGGTGCCGCTGGTGGTGTTCTCCCCCGTCGCCTTCTCCGTCGCCTGGCTGATGGGCATGCGTGACGGGGGGTTGGAGACGACGTTCGGGGAGCTCACTGACCCCGGCTCGGCGCGAGTGGCCGTGGTGGCCATCAGCGGGCTGACGACATTCGGTGCGGTATGCGGGCTCGCTCTGCTCGGATACCTGGCGGTGCTGCGCGGCCGCGGGCCTGGACGGCGGGTACTGCCGGCGCTCGCGGTCGGGACGATCGCCGCTCTGGCCACGTTCGCGGTGAGCCTGCAGGCGTTCTCCTCCGTCTACACCATGACCCGCGGCGGACCGGGCAGGTCGACGCAGACGCTGTCCCTGCTGCAGTTCAGCCGAGCGTTCATGCTCTTCGACTTCGGCCACGGCGCGGCCATCGCCACGGTGACCGGGCTGATCCTCGGGGTCCTGGGGATCGCGGCCACGCTCATCGCGATCATCGCCGCACTGCGCATCGACCTCACCCCGCCGGATCGCGCCGCAACGGCCCCGGACGATCCCGCCGGTCCGGTCAAGCGGCCGGGCGGCCCGCTCCGCACACTGGTCGCCGTGGTGGCGCTGCTCGCCGTCCTGGCCGTCGTACTGATCGGTGCGTGGCCCTGGCTGTCGGCGCTGTTCTCCTCGCCGGACCCGCGTGCGTCCGCATCTACCGTCGACGCGCGAACGTATGTCAACACGTGGGTGCCGCCGTTGCTGGGCGCGCTCGTCTCGGTCGGCGTCGCGTTCACCGCCGCGCTGGGCGTCGGCGGGCTGCGCCCGATGGGCCGCCGGAGCGAGTGGCTGCTGCTGCCGTTCGCGCCGTGGCTGTTCGTCGGCATCGGGCCGCTGAGCGTCATCGGCTTCGAGAACGCCAGGAGCCTCGACCTGATCAACACGTTCGCCGGCCTGGTTCCGCCAACGTTGATCAGTGTCCCCGCGCTGGTCGTGTTGACGCTGTTCTGCCGCGGCCGGGCACCCGTGTGGCAGGCGCAGGTGGCGGCCGGTGCCCCGGCGGCCGCCGGCTTCCTGCGCGTTGTCGTGGTGCCGGCGCTTCCGCTGGCCACCCTCCTCGGCGGCGCGGTGGTCCTGATCAATGCGCAGGGCCTGCTCTGGCCACTGCTGGTCGGCTCAGACCGCGACAACGCGACGGCGCCGGTCGTGCTGGTCAATGAGCTGAACCAGTTCTCACGCCTCGGCGTCTCGCTCGGGTTCGTGACCCCGCTCGCCGTGGTCATCGTCGCGCTGCTCGCCCTCGTCGCGCTTCAGATCACCTATCTGGACCGGCTCGCGATCACCATCGACCGCCCGGTCACGGCCTCCGCACCGGGAGTGTCGACGCCTCATCCCGGAGCGGAACCCATGACCCCGCCCGTCCAGGCACCTCCGCCCGGCCCGGCGCCACAGCCCAAGCCCGAGCATCCGCCGGGCTGACGGCCGGACGGCTGCCGACGGCCGTGGACGCGGGTGAGCGTTTGCCGTCACAGACGCGCGAATCCCACGTCAGACCACTGGTCCGCGCCTGGTCACGGGTGGTTCGCGTCTCGGAACCGCCGACTGAGGGCAGGTGAGGTCGGCGTCACGCGAGGCAATGGCGGGCTGGCGTACCAGTCGGCCTTGTACCTGCGGAGCAGGGGCTCGCCATCGCGTTCCCAGGAGAAGCCGGGCTTCTTCAGCAGCTTCCGGAACAGGCTGCTCGCCGCGTCGGGTCCGGCTTCGGCCGCCAGACGCCGGATCGGGACGGGACTGATCCCTTCCTCACGCAGATATGCGGAGACGACTTCTCGGTGGAGCCGCCGCCTGATGAGGTCGGGGTCGGCGAAAGCCTGCTGGGCCGTGGTGTAATCGACGTAGAAGCCCAGGCCGTCCTCGGCGTCATAGATCAGCGCGATGCTGTCCGCACTGGTCCATTCCTCGGGTAGCGGCGGCAGGTCCGGTTCGGTCCAAGGCCCGGCCTTGCTGCCGGCTTTCTCGTACACGTGACGGTAAAAGGCCATCAGGGCCTTGTTGACCTGGTCGCCGGCGACGACGATCAGGTCACCGCCATGCAGATCGATGAACGCTTCGCGCTGCTGAGCTTGCAACTCGCGGGCTTGAGTGAGCTTGTCGGGGTTGCGGAAGACCCGGGCCGGAAAGTTCAGCACGAGTTCGGGCAACCCAGCGAGAACCTCGTCGGCCTGGTCGGCCGAGAAGGCCATCGGCGACCCGCTGATCATCCACTCGTCGCCGACGGGCACGATCCCGCCGATCACGATCGTCCCGGGGGTGAGGAGCTCGACGCCCTCCGCTCCCATGTTGGAGCGGACGCGGTAGGTGAGCTCGTCAACATGGTTGAAGGCGATGACGCCGTCGGTGCCGTACGGCTCGGTGATCTCGAACATGCCCTGCACGTTGTCGACCCAGCCCAGCAACAGCGCCCTGTCCGAGTCGTCCAAGTCACGGCGTTCTGCGACGAACCGTTCCACCACCCGGGAACCGCTCTCGAGCCGATGGTTGAACAGGAAGTCCTCGATGACGCCGGCGAAGACGCCCTCATCATCGACCACACCGTCAGGAAAGGCGTCCAGAACCAGCCCTTCCAGCACCGCCCCGAAGCGGTCGGACATGGCGAAGCTCACCAACTCGCCCTTGAGATCTCCCGCCCGCGCCATCTGGTCCACGTACTGAATCCTCTCCGTCGTCGCCTTCGTGGGGAGGCACGCAGGCTACCGGGGCGAGCGGGCGCAGACCCGCACGATCGGGGACGCCGTTCGCGTTCTGCAACGTAGAGCGGCCCACCCATCCGGGCCGCTGCTCCTCGAACATGTCCGGGACGTCCGTGCCGATCGAGCAGCCGGCCGAGGCGAAGGCCGTCCCGAGCGTGGCATCAGCGGCTGATCGTGGCGACAGGCCGGAACGGACGGTTCCGTGGATTTTCAAGCCGCTTGCGATCTCAACGTCGTGGACTCTCACATGACGTGGACGAAGGATGGTCTCGGTGGGTGGCCCACCGATGACTCGCCGGGGCGGGTCGCGAACGTCGCGATTCCGAACGTGCAAAACATGAACGTGCGCGATTACATGGACGCCAACGCAAGGGGATGCTGACCCCGCACATCCCCTCGTCCGACATGTACTGAAAAGGGCGATAAGTCCGCTGTCAGATTGAACGCGGACATCACGACTCCGTCCCCCGGCGGAAAGGGCTAAAGCGTGGGCGTCGAGCACACCGGCAAGACCGACACCCACGGGGAGGGCGTCGACAGAACCCAGGGCACGGACCGTCCGCCAGGGCCCCCGCCCGACCGGCCCGGAGAACCTGGCTCCCCATCCCGCCTCGAAAGCCGCCGCGCCTCCCGTGAGGCCGCCCTGGCCGAACAGGCCAAGCAGAACCCCCAGCAGCCCCCCACGCAAGAGACCGGCACAGAGCAGCGCGACGAACGCCAGCAGGAGAAGGACGAATCCTCCTCCGCCGAACCCACCGGCGAGAAGACCGACAGCCAGACCGATTCCGAGGACACGGACAAGACGTCAGAAACCAGTGAGGCCGAATCCGACATCGACTCCGGAACAGGCGAACAGGAGACCGACCAGTCCCAGCCCGAGAGCGAAAAGGTACGGCCGGACGGATACGGCGAACAATCCGGCACAGCCGACACCAGCGAAGCCACCCCGGAGGCCGAGACCGAACGGCCCAGGGAACGCGAGGACGAGAAGGACGAGACCGTCGCCGCCGAGCCCACCGCGGAGAACGGCGACGCACCGGCCGAGCCACTGACCACCGAGGACCCGCAAGAGAACGGCGGCACCGACCCCAAGACCAGTGACGCAACGGAGGCCGGGCAGCCGGACGGGAGCGGCGAAGAGCCCCGCATGCAGGACGCCGGGGAGATCCAGGAGTCATCGGACGAGCGCGACCAGGCCGAAGCCCAGGACCCGCAGGTCCAGGACGGCCGGCCACTCCCCAGCAGGACGGTCAAACACTCGGGACCGGCGGCGCCGAAACCGGCCAGGAACCCACTCCCGAACAGACCGGACACGACCACGCACCCCCGGACGAGGCAGCTCCCGGCCCCGCCGCCGACCAGCAGGACGGCCGAACGGATCCCCTGCAGCTCACTGGAGGTCAGGGCAGCACCGACAATCCAGAACATTCCGACGGGCCGAGAATTCCGGTCGTCTGGCCATCAACGACCGAAGAAGGCGTCACGCACTGGGTGTCCCCAGTCGTCCAGTTCAACGAGCGGACGCCCGGCGCCCAGCCCGAGAACCGTGATAAGAATGCCCAGGAGCCAGCAGACACGGGTGAGGTGGCGAATCCCGACTCACCCCGCCCAGACGACAAGGCGATCCAGGGGAAAATTGATCCCCATCGGCCTAACGTTGAGAAAGCCGAAGGCCATAAGGAGGACTTTGAGCGAACCGTCAGAGACCAGGATGGGGAATGGACCGACGGGGTAGACCGTCTCGAGGAGCTCCCGACCGGCGAGAAGCTATCCGAGACGGACGATCAAAAATCCAAAGCGGACAGGTTCCGTGCAGGAGCTTACAAAAACACCAGCCACTTCGACAGCCAATCAAAGAGGCTTACCGGTGCGATCGATAAGATCCTTAAGCCGCCCCCAACCGGGCAGGCCGTGACCGCAGCCGACACCGGGCCGACGATGGCCAATCCACCTCACTCCAGCGTCGATGCAGGAAGCACAGCCTCGGCGCTGCTCACCCTAGGTATTGTTGGTGCTGAGGTCGTTCGAAGGGCCCATGACAAGCTGAAAGCGAGCCGCACCCAATGACGTTCACGGTATCTGCTAACCAGGTGGAGACCCTCAGAGCTGCCCTGCTCGGCGAGTCTGAGAGATACCACCAGCTAAACAACCAACTTGACTCCGCCGATCGTACGGCGTTCAACGTGTTGATCGCCGCCGCCTTCTTCAAAGGCGCATACCAGCGGTTTGGCGAAGGCACCGACGCGGCCCAAGTAGTATCCTTCATTGGCGACCTCCGGGCGCGATACGACCTGGTCGAGGAGATAGACCCACGTGTGGCTGAACGCCTCTTGCTGGCCACCTTCTCCGACGAACAGACCGACGACATCGAAGACCAGGTCAAGGGAGAGCACTACATGCTCCTACTGATAGCGCTGACCAAAGAAGCCGCTCTCTCTAACACAGAGGTGACTGAATTTCTGAACGATGCCCGCAAGTTGGCTGACGAGTGGTTGGGTTCCGACTGAATTCCGCACGTCAATAAGCTAGAGTGACACTCAAATAGGCAGGTGTGCCGAAGAGTGAGCTGATTCCATCTTGATCTTGCTGGTAACAGGCTGGTCGCGGACCGCGGTGCGTCGATAATCGAGAGAGCTCCCGGTAAGTCGAGGTCTGCGACCACCTTGACCGCCAGGGAGCTCCCGTTGATGTTCTACCGTGCTGCGCTGGATCTGTCCCCCTCGGCCCGCAGGTTCGTGGCCGATCTCATCCGAGGGGCATCGAAGGGGGGCTGGGGTCCCGGTGGCGGCGGTTGCCTCCTGGCCGTCAGGCGCTGCTAGTTCTGGTGTAGCCGCGCCTCAACGAGACCTTCGCGCACCTTGCGGCCGAGTTCGGTGTCGGCATCGCGACTGCGCACCGCTACGTCACCGAGGTGATCGACCTGCTCGCCGAGGTGGCCCCCGACCTGCGCCGGCCGCTGCGGATCGCGCGACGCAAGGCATGTGTCGTGCCGGACGGCACGCTCGCACCGAGTCACTCTCGACTTCACCCACGCGGTGATCGCCTCGAACGTCCTGAGAATCGACGCGGACGTGGTGCACGGCAAGCTGCTCATCGTCAGCGCGCCGGGCATCGTGATCGACACCGACGGGCTTACCCTCACCTACTCCAAGCTCAAGCTTCACACCAAGAGGGCCGCTGCAGATCCCTGTCTCCACACCGAGCTTCTCGGCACGCTCATACACGCAAAGGTTATCGAGCACCGCCGCGACGCTAGCCCGCGGTGCCTTGAACAATTCGCTAGCTCTCACACGGCGCCAGTAGGCACGTTCGACACCTCAATGCCACCCGCAGTAAAAATGGGCTAAAGGCAACACGCGGCAGCTCAACGATGGTGCGGCGGCAGGTAGGCACCGCGTTCGGGGCGACGATCACTGGGCTGAACGAATTGAGTGGTCTAGGACTGCGGCCGGACGGGCCGGAGGCGTGATGGAAGCGACCGGCGCGTTAATCACCCATTTCCGTCCACGTCGGCCTCCGCTTCGTCAAGTTGCGGCATGTTGAGAGCCCCCGGCTCGGGCGCCGGTTCCGGGGGCCGGTGGTTGAGGGTGACACACCGGAAAGCAAAGGAAGCCGATCCGTCCCGGAAGGTCTGCGGTCCGCGCTTGACGGGGTGACGGACAGCGCGGGCAGGCCGGTGGAGTGGTCGGGATGATGGGTCGGCCGGTCCACAGGGGCGGCGGGAACGCCGAGGTCGGGACGTTCGGGCCGGACTCGCTGACAGGTGACGGGCCTGTGCAGTGAAACGTGAACGTTCGGCTTTAAGGCTGTCTGACGTACCTGGGCCGCACCCAAGGGACAATGGACTCCGGAACCAAGATGCGCTCCTGGGGCGGCACTGGAGTCGCCTTGGTCGGAACCGTGTCATCGTGTGGGGCGAACCAAGAGAATTGTCTCGAATAAGTGAACACGTACCGATTCCCAGAAGCAGGGACGCTCGAACGACATTTTCATACCGCATGTTGGCATGTTCGATATAAAAATGTATCCGTATTCGGTGCGGCCTTCCGTTCATTTTCAGGCCAAGGATCGCGATCTTCGTGTACACATTGTAGTTAGACGATCACGCTTCTGCTCCCGGGGGTCACCATGGTCAGTCCTTACGTCCGACGCCAGCGTCTCGCCACCGTGCTTCGTACGCTCCGCGAAGAGCACGGGATTATGGCGGACGAACTTGCCAAGCGCATCCATTACTCGCGCACGAAGATCAGCCGCTTGGAGAACGCCTACGGCCGCCCCGACGTCGGGGATGTGGTCAAAATCCTCGATGCACTGGGAGTCCCGGACGACCAGTGGTCACAGATCGTTCGGCTGGCTTCAGCTGCCGCCGCGAAGGGTTGGTGGGATTCCTTCGGCGACGCCATGGGGGCACGCCAGCGCCTGTACGCGGATCTCGAGTCTGGTGCCGCCACCATCCGCGAGTACAACGACACCTCGATTCCTGGACTCCTTCAGACCCCGGAGTTCAGCGATGCGCTCGTCAAGCTCAAACGCGTCCAGGGCCCGCTCGGCTTCAGTCCCAAACGGATGACGGAGGCACGGCAGCGCCGGCAAGAGTCCGTGCTGTGTCCAGACGGCCCGACACTCGACATCATCCTGGACGAGGTGGTCGTCCGAAGGATCAACGTGCCGGTGGGCATCATGACGGCTCAGGTTCACCATGTGGTCAACCTCATGACCTCTGAACCACGCCTCAAGGTAAGGGTGCTGCCGGTGGATGCCCGTATCGAAGGGGTGTCCATCCCCAGGTCAGCGTTCTTCCTCTACACGTTCCCCGACCCGACAGACCCCCCGATCGCCGTCGTGGAAACGCCTCGCGCTGACCTCGTATACACGGAGGCTGACGAGGTCGATCACCACACAAAGATTTATGAACTTCTCGGCAAGGCTGTCCTATCCTCAGAGGACAGCCTCGCGTGTCTGGCTGAGGCTGCCGAACGACTAACCCGTGAGGCTGGATCAGACGGATGATGAAGAAGTTCACGAACTGGCGCGTCTCAAGCTACACCGAAGCTGGCGGATCCTGCGTGGAGGTAGGCAGGTCGTCGGCGGGGACGATCGGCGTGCGGGACTCGACGATGGAGGGCAAAGGCTCGACACTCGAATTCACGCGCACTGAATGGACCGCTCTTCTCAACTCAATACAGTCGGGTTGATGGACGTTCCAAGCCGCATGGTACTTACCAACTCGCACCCCTAACCGCCACTGGCTGCGCAGACCGCGACAGACCTTAGGTCGGCCGTAGCGGTCTCGCTTCGGCCTTGGCAGGACGAGCCGGCGCCCGGTTCGGATCGTGAGACAGTCTCGATCGATTGTCCGAACATATGGACGTGTTCAGGTCTCGGAACCGGTATACCGAATCACTACTTACGGAAAACCGTATCGGAGTGCCACTCCAGAAACTCCCGATTGGGTCGGTCATGGCGGCGTCGTGGGGCGGACATAGCGGGTACCTTCGCGGCGAGATCGAACGGCGGCTGCGCACGTGCGTGCGGCGCATGTGCGGCACGGTCGAGGAATTGCGTAAGGCGTCCGGGAACAACAGGGCGAACAGCGTCGACGATCTGACCGTGTGGCAGATTCAGCAAGTGTTCGCCAAGCCGGACCGCTGGGCCTGCCTGATGTGGCAACTGCCCCAAGATAATTTCGTGGCCAAGCTGGATGCGGTCCGCAAGATCCGCAACGAGGTTGCCCATTTCCGCCCCGACCCGCTCACGGGCACGCAGTTGCAGCGGCTGGAGGTCTTCGCCGGACTGGTGAAGAACTTCGTTCCCTGAAACGCACCGCCGCACCAGACGGGCCAGTGTGATTGCATGTGCCCCTGTGACACCCCCTCTTTATCTACCCGCTGGAACTCCCCCAGGGCAGAGTCCGGATGACGGCGGTCGTGTCGTACGCGTCCTGGCGAGCACAAGACAGCGTGTTGCGGCCCGCACGATCGATCTCATGGTGGCCTTTCTGGTGGTCCTTGCGGCCGTATCGCCGGTCTACGCGGTCGTCCTGCTGGCCGATGGCGCCTCCGCCACGGTGATCGTCTGGGTGACCCTTCCGATCGTGCTCGTCGGCATGGTCTGCCCGTTCCTACTGCGGGTCGGGGGGATCGTGTGGTGGGGGTGCACCATTGGGCAGCGGGTCGCGGGGATTCGGGTGGTGCAGGAGGAGGACGGGACGCGGGCGCCGGGCTGGCGGCGATCCTTCAGGCGGTATGTGCTGCCTCGGAGTACCTCGTCGTTCGCGCTGATCAGCGATCCTTGGCAGCACCGGGACGACAAGCGGCTGGGGCAATGCCTGCACGATCGCCGCGCCAACACCGTGGTCGTCCGGGCTCAGGCACCGCCGGCGCCCGCGGAGTCCGGGAGGCTGTCGGCGGTGGGAACCCCCGGTTCATTCGCAGCTGACGATCACGTGCGGCGCTGGGAGGCGCGCGAGCGTAAGCGGCGGACCGCGCTCGGCTCCGTTCTGGGGACTCTCGGGGTGGCCGTGCTTTCGGCGCCGTTCGCGGCGGTGCTCCTGCGCTCCGGATCGTCCTCGTTCGGCGAGCCGGCGTTCGAGGTCAACACCTTCTATGACGACGACGTCAGGTTCGAGAATCGGTTCGGGGGGCGTTCCGAGACCTATGAGCGAACGGCGGCCAAGGTTCTGGACGACGAGGAGGGGTGCCTCGCCGGTGCTGCCAGCGGGCAGGCCCGCGACGTGTTGCGCCGGGACGGGTGCGAAGGGCGGATCGAGGTCGCGTTCAGGACCATGGGCGGTGTGCTGGTCAGCAGCCATGTGCTGAAGTTCGCCGATGCGGCTTCCGCGGGGGACGCGCGGCGGCGGTTGCGGCACACTGAACCCATTTCATCCTCGGGCGGCCTGAGCGACGCGGTGGTTTTGTAGGACGGCGATGGCCTTGACGATGTGGCCGGCCTTGCTCGGGCTGCAGCGCAGCTTCCGCAGGATCCGCCATGACTTGAGCTGTGCGTTCGCTCGTTCGCCTGGT
>NZ_SMKY01000173.1 GCF_004349235.1 Actinomadura darangshiensis
GATGTGGGGGCGGAGCCCCCACATCGGGGGTCCGGGGGTCGCCCCCCGGGCAAACATGACGAAGGAGTGACGGTCGACGCTCTCCGTCGACACATCACTCCCAACTCCGAGTGGGCGAGGAGGGATTTGAACCCTCACATCCTTTCGGACACACGGACCTGAACCGTGCGCGTCTGCCGTTCCGCCACCCGCCCAAGGGTGCCGTCCCGTTTCCGGGCGCCTGGAAAAGGCTAGCACGGGGTCGGCGGTGGTTAGGTATCCAGATACGCCAGGCGAACCTTCGCACCGATACGATCGTCTACCAGTGGGGAAGGGAGGTGCCCGTGGGCGTCATTCAGCGCTTCGAGCGACGGCTCGAGGGCATGGTCGAAGGAGCCTTCGCCCGTGCCTTCAAGTCGGAGCTGCAGCCGGTCGAGGTGGCCAGTGCTGTGCAGCGCGAGATGGACGATCGGGCGGCGATCGTGGCACAGGGCCGCACGCTCGTTCCGAACGACTTCGTCGTCGAGATCTCTCAGCAGGACGGGCAGCGGCTGCAGGTGTACGCCGACAGCCTGAGCCAGGAGCTGGCGAATCTGGCGCGGGAGTACGCGAAGGAGCAGGGGTACTCCTTCGTCGGGCCGGTGCGGGTGCGGTTCGAGAACGCGGGGGATCTCGCCACGGGCATGTTCCGCATCCGGTCCGGGGTGATCAGGGGCTCGACGGTGGAGGGCGGGGAGATCCGCCGCCCGGCGACCGACGTGCCCCAGGGCGGCCGCGGCAGCGTCTTCGGGGGGCATCCGCGGCTGCTGGTGACGACGGCCCTGGAGGGGGCGGAGGCGACGCAGCGCACCTATGAGATCAACACTCCTGTGACCCTGCTGGGTCGTGGCACCGACTGCGACCTGCGACTCGTCGATCCGGGCGTGTCCCGGCACCATGCCGAGATCCGCGTAGAAGGTCCCGAAATCGCTCTCGTGGATCTAGGGTCGACCAACGGCTCGTTCGTGAACGGGCAGCCGATCCGGCGGGTCACGCTGGTGGACGGCTCCCGGGTCACGATGGGCCGGACCACCCTTGTGTTCCGCCGCGATAGGGAGTAACCCCGACTCCGATGTCCCCATTCACCCTCACGCTGATCAAGCTGGCGTTCCTCGCGGTGCTGTGGCTGTTCGTCATCGCGGCCGTCGGCGTGATCAGGGCCGACCTGTTCGGCTCGAAGGCCGCCACGAAGGCGGCCACGCGCGCCTCCCAGCCCCGCCCCCAGAAGGCGAGGCAGCCGAAGCCGCCGCGTCCGGCGCGCAGCGCCCAACATGGCGCCCCGACGAAGCTGGTGGTCGTCCAGGGCGAGCGGGCCGGTACCGTCATCGACCTCACGGGGGTGCCCATCACCATCGGTCGGGCGAATGACGCCACGCTGGTCGTGACCGACGACTACGCTTCGAGCCGGCATGCCCGACTTTTCGCGCAGGACGGTCAGTGGATCGTGGAAGATCTCGGCTCGACCAATGGGACTTATCTCGGACGCACGAAGGTGAGCCGGCCGATGCCGGTCCCGCCGGGCGTACCGGTCCGTATCGGCAAGACCGTGATCGAGCTGCGCAAATGACTCTGGGAATCCGCTACGCCGCCCGCTCCGACGTGGGCATGCTGCGCGAGGGCAACGAGGACTCGGCGTACGCGGGCGCGCATCTGCTCGCGGTGGCCGACGGGATGGGCGGGCACGTCGGCGGCGAGATCGCGAGCGCCGCCGCGATCGACGCGCTGCGCGCCCTGGACAAGGACCTCCCGGCGACGGAGCTGCTGGCCGCGCTGGAGCACACCGTCAAGACGGCGAACGACAACCTGCACCGCATCGTGGAGTCGGACCCGGCCCTGCAGGGCATGGGGACGACGCTGACGGCGATGCTGTGGGCGGGTAACCAGGTCGCGCTGGTGCACATCGGCGACTCCCGCGCCTATCTGCTGCGGGACGGCAGCCTGTTCCAGATCACGCACGACCACACGCTGGTGCAGTCGCTGGTGGACGAGGGCCGGATCAGCCCGGACGAGGCGGCGTCGCATCCGCAGCGCTCGCTGCTGCTGCGGGCGCTGGACGGCCGCGGTGAGGTCGACCCCGACCTGTCGCTGCGCGAGGCGAAGGTCGGCGACCGGTACCTGCTGTGCTCGGACGGCCTGTCGGGCGTCGTCACCGCGGAGACGATCTTCCAGGTGCTGACGGAGGTGGACGACCCGGAGCAGGCCGTCCGGCAGCTGATCGACCTGGCGAACCGGGGCGGCGGCCCCGACAACATCACCTGCGTCGTCGCCGACGTGGTGGACCTGGAGCGGCAGCCGCCGACGGGCGGTCCCGGGCACGCGGTGGGCGCGGCGGCGAACGCGGCGCCGCCGGAGCCGGCGGGCGGCGGGCCGGGCGCGAACACGACGGTGGCCGACACTCCCGCCGGGCGGGCGGCGCAGCTGCGCGACACGCGCCCGCAGCCGCCGGTCGCGGTGGACGAGATGCCGCCGCCGCAGGCGGCGATGCCGCTGAGCGAGCCGATGGGCGACCCGATGGGCGCGCCGCCGGCGCCGCTGCAGCAGGCCCCGGCGAAGCGGGGCGGCGCCCGCCGCTGGACGTGGCTGGTCGTCGTCGCGGGCGTGGTCGTCGTCGGTGTCGTCGCGGGCGGGTTCGTGCTGCTGCAGAACGTCCGGAGCGGCTACTACATCGGCTCGGAGAACGGCAAGGTCGTCCTGTTCCGCGGGACGACGCAGCAGGTGCCGGGTCTCGACCTGTCCCGCAAGGCGCCGAACAAGGACCAGCCGCGGCAGCCGATCCTGGTGGCGGACCTCCCGCAGGACCTGCAGCAGCAGGTGAAGGACACCTACACGGTGGACGGCCCGGCGGCGGTGAAGCAGCTTGAGAACGCCGTCTGCAGGTACTCGCTCGTCCAGCAGGACGGCAAGGTCGTCATCGTGAAGGGCCGCGGCCAGCAGAACTGCAAGCAGGCTTCGGTCAAGACCAGCGACATCCACGTCTCCGAGCTGCCCGCGTCGGACGCGGAGGCGATCCTCAAGGGCAACATGGCCTTCGTCGGGCAGGGCGCCGCCGAGGCCAAGCTCAACGAGCTCAGCACGCACCGCAGCGAATGCAAGCAGAACCGCCCGTCCATCAAGGACTGCCCCTCCGGCGGAGGGGGCTCCTAGTGCACTCGATCGGGGAGCAGATCAAGGCGCGGCTGCCGTACCAGCGGCGCAACGCGGCCTCGCTGGCGCTGCTCATCTTCGCGATGATCCTGACGCTGTCGGCGTTCGCGGAGGTCGGACTGGCCCGGGACGGGAACATTCCCGCCGGGCTTTTCGTGTACGGCGGCGGCCTGGCCGTGATGGCGTTCGTCGCCTACTTCGTCCAGATGAAGTTCACGCCGTACGCCGACCCGCTGCTGCTGCCGCTGGCGGTGGCGCTGAACGGCGTCGGGCTCGCGATGATCTACCGGCTGGACCTGGACACCAGCGCCGACCGCAAGGCCGCCGCGGCCGCGGGCAAGAAGCTGCTGGCGGACGCCGCGGACGCGCCCAGCCAGCTGATGTGGACGTTCGTCGGCATCGGCCTGTTCGTCGGCGCCGTGCTGATCATGCGGGACACCGACAAGCCGGACGCGCCGGTCTCGTTCACCCCGAAGACGGCACAGCGCTACACGTACCTGATCGGGCTGACCGCGGTCATCCTGCTGCTGCTCCCGATCGTCCCCGGCATCGGCCAGCAGATCAACGGCGCCCGGGTGTGGATCTCCGTCGGCCCGTTCTCGGTGCAGCCGGGCGAGTTCGCGAAGCTGCTGCTGGTCGTGTTCTTCGCCGGCTACCTGGTGAACAAGCGGCAGGCGATGTCGCTGATCGGCAAGAAGGTCGGCCCGATCAGCCTGCCGCGGGCCCGCGACCTCGGCCCGATCATGGTCATCTGGTTCTTCTGCCTGGGCGTGCTGTTCATGCAGAAGGACCTCGGTACCGCGCTGCTGTTCTTCGGCCTGTTCATCTCGATGCTGTACATCGCGACCCAGCGCCTCTCCTGGGTCGTGATCGGGATGGGCCTGCTGGCGGTGGGCGTGTTCGTCGCGACGCTGCTGCCGTTCATGGGCCACGTGAACCAGCGCATCGACATCTGGCAGAACCCGAAGCCGTACTTCGACGGCGGCTGCCTGCTGGACAGCGGCAAGGTCGTCCCGGTCAACCCGAACACCGAGATCTACAAGAAGTACCTGGCGCAGAAGAGCCCCTCGCCGGGCTTCTCGGCCTGCGCCGAGCTGGGCGGCGAGTACTCCGACAGCGCGCAGCTGATGAAGGGGCTGTTCGCGCTCGGCCAGGGCGGCGTCCTCGGCACCGGGCTCGGGCAGGGCGAACCGTGGCGGACGCCGCTGTCGTTCAGCGACTTCATCTTCGACTCGCTGGGCGAGGAGCTCGGCCTGACCGGGCTGATGGTGCTGCTCCTGATATACGCGTTGATCGTGCAACGCGGGATGAAGACGGCCGTGGCGGCGCGGGACCCGTTCCTGAAGCTGTTCGCGGGCGGTGTGTCGTTCGTGCTGGCGCTGCAGGTGTTCGTGATCGTCGGCGGCGTCACCCGGCTCATCCCGCTCACCGGCCTGACGACGCCGTTCCTGTCCCAGGGCGGTTCGTCGCTGATGGCCAACTGGATCCTGATCGCGATTCTGGTGCGGATGAGCCATGACGCGCGCAAGCCGGCCCCGCAGGCGATCCAGGACGAGGGCATGACCCAGATCGTGAGCACGAGGTGAGTTCCTCCCCATGAACATGGACAAGCCGGTCCGGCGGGTGGCGATCTTCGCGCTGCTGCTGTTCTTCGGGCTGATGGCGCAGATCAACTACGTCCAGGGCAGCCAGGCGGAGGACCTGCGGACCGACGCGAACAACAGCCGCCAGTACCAGGACCTGTTCAACTCGCCGCGCGGGCAGATCTCCGCGGGCGGCGAGGTACTGGTCACCTCGAAGGAGACGGGCAAGGACAACCCGAAGTACGGCCGGTCGTACAAGGACGGGCCGGTCTTCGCGCCGATCACGGGCTACTTCAACGGGAACGCGACGCAGGTCGAGCGGGCCTACAACTCGCTGCTCGGCGGCAAGGACAAGCGGATCACGCAGCAGCGCTGGTTCGACACGTTCATCGGCAAGAAGGCCGAGGGCGCGAACGTCGAGCTGACGATCGACCCGCAGGCGCAGCGCACCGCGTACGAGAAGCTGAAGGCGCGGACGGCGCAGGGCCGCCGCGGCGGCGCGGTGGTGATCGACGTGAAGACGGGCGCGGTGAAGGTGGCGGCGTCGTGGCCGTCGTTCGACCCGAACGAGGTGGCCCCGCAGACCGGTGAGAAGGGCGGGAAGCGGCTGGAGCAGCTGGACCAGGGCGACGGCGTCATCAAGCCGCTGGTCGACAACGCGTTCAGCCAGACGTTCCCGCCCGGTTCGTCGTTCAAGACGGTGGTGTCGGCGATCGGGATGCAGAAGCTCGGCCTCAGCATCTCCTCGACGGTGAACACCGGGCAGCTGATCCTGCCGGAGTCGGGCCGGCCGTTGCCGAACTCGCACGACAGCGGCAGCTGCGCCGGGTCGGCCCCGCTGAAGGGGGCGTTCGCCGAGTCCTGCAACACCTCGTTCGCGAAGATGGCCCTGGACATGGGCATCGACCAGCTCCACGAGGGCGCCGCGAAGTTCGGCTTCGGTGAGCGCGTCGAGCTGGAGCCGGACATGTACGCGGCGCAGAGCGCCGTCCCGGTGTCGATCAAGGACGCCAAGGGCAACACGGTCCAGACCGGCAAGGACGGGACGGCCCGCTCCGGCATCGGCCAGGAGAACGTGCGGGCCACCCCGCTGCAGATGGCGATGGCCGCCTGCGCGGTCGCCAACGAAGGCAAGATCATGAACCCGTACGTGGTGCAGAAGGTCCGTGCGAAGGACCAGAGCGAGCTCTACAACGCGTCCGCGAAGGAGTTCGGGCAGGCGATGACGGGCGACCAGGCCGGCCAGCTGGAGGACATGATGCGCGCGGTGGTCTCCGAGGGCACCGCGAAGAACCTGCAGGGCATGCGGATCGCCGGCAAGACCGGTACCGCCGAGCAGGGTGCGGGCAACCCGAACGCCAACTGGTTCGTCGGTTTCAGCCCGGTGGAGGACCCGCGCTACGCGTTCGCCGTGATGACCGAGGTCGGCGGCGGCTCCGGCGCCGGCGACGCGGGCCCGATCGCGGGCGCGATCATGTCCAAGGTTCTGAAGAAGTGAGCACGGGCCTCGTCCTCGGGAACCGGTACCGGCTGCTGGAGCGGCTGGCGATCGGCGGGATGGGCGAGGTCTGGCGCGCGACGGACGAGGCGGCCGGCCGGCAGGTGGCGGTGAAGCTGCTGCGGCTGGAGCTCGGCTCGGACATGCGGGCGCGCCGCCGGTTCGAGTCGGAGGCGCGGTTCGCGGCGGAGCTGCGGCATCCGGGGATCGCGCGGGCGTTCGACTACGGCGAGCAGGACGGCCGGACGTACCTGGTGATGGAGCTGGTGCCGGGCGAGCCGCTGGACGAGATCCTGGCGCGCGACGGCGGGCTGCCGCTGGAGGCCGTCCTCGACCTGATCGTGCAGGCGGGTCGGGCGCTGACGGTCGCGCACCAGGCCGGGATCGTGCACCGCGACGTCAAGCCGGCGAACCTGATGGTCTCGCCCGACGGCACCCTGAAGATCACCGATTTCGGGATCGCGCGGCGGCTGGCGGCGGCGTCGCAGACCCAGACCGGGATGGTCATGGGGACGGCGCACTACATCTCGCCGGAGCAGGCGCAGGGCCTGGAGCTGTCCCCGGCGGCGGACGTGTACTCGCTGGGCGTGGTGGCCTACGAGTGCCTGACGGGGGCACCGCCGTTCGACGGGCCCACGCCGGTGGAGGTGGCGCTCAAGCACGTCCGGGACGCGCCCGCCGAGCTGCCGGGACGGGTGCCGGGGGCGGCCCGCGAGCTGGTCATGGAGATGCTGGCGAAGGAGCCGGCGGGCCGCCCGGCCGACACCGAGCGGGTGGCGGCGAGGGCGCTGGCGATCCGCGCGTCGCTCACCACGGGCCGCACGCGCGGCGGCCACGCGACCGGCGGCGACCAGATTGTTACACGATCGACAACTTTGTCGGGATTTGACGGCAACCGGGTGGCGGATAACCTCACCCACGGGACGAACGCCTCTCGTCCGCGGAAGGGGAGCGTGCCACCGCGCTTCCCGCGGACGACACAGGAGAGGCGTTCGGTGACCGGGCGTTCAGGGGCCGGGCAACGGCGCACGGCATGGGCGTACGCGTCGGCCGCAGCGGTGCTGCTGGTCTGCGTGATCGTCGTCGGATCCCTGTGGAAGGGGCTCGCCTTCGCCGGATCCGGCAAGGACGAGCGGGACCCGCCCGCCACGCAGCCCACCCGTCCGGTCGGGGGTGACAGTGTCGTGGATCCGGCGGCGAGCCCGGGTCCGAGCGGCACCACACCACCCAGGCACAAGGCACGTAACACCCCAAGACCGGGTGTCCCGCCACGGCACCGGACACATAGGATCCGTCCGTCAACGCAAGGGTCGCCCAAGACGTCCCCTTCACATAAGCCATCAACGAATCCGCCCCGGGCGACTCCCACCGCCCCAAAGCCCACACCCACACCGACGGGGACCACCACGACTCCGTCAACTCCGAGCCCGGATACCCCGCCGACTGAGGACGGGGAGCTAGGTTCGGGAGACAAGGTGTAGACGTACGAGGGAAAGTGCACATATGAGTCAACCTCGGCTGCTCGGCGGCCGCTACGAGCTCGATACGGTGATCGGGCGCGGCGGCATGGCCGAGGTCTACCGTGCCCGGGATCTGCGCCTCGATCGCGTGGTCGCGATCAAGACGCTGCGGTCCGACCTCGCCCGTGACCCCACGTTCCAGGCCCGGTTCCGGCGCGAGGCCCAGTCGGCCGCGTCGCTGAACCACCCCTCGGTCATCGCCGTGTACGACACCGGCGAGGACATGATCGGCGACACCCCGATCCCGTACATCGTGATGGAGTACGTGGACGGGAGCACGCTGCGCGACCTCCTGCGGGAGAACCGCGCGCTGCTGCCCGACAAGGCCCTGGAGATCACCGACGGGATCCTGCGCGCGCTGGACTACAGCCACCGCGGCGGGATCGTGCACCGCGACATCAAACCGGCCAACGTGATGCTCACCCGGCAGCACGAGGTCAAGGTCATGGACTTCGGCATCGCCCGGGCCATGGCCGACTCGGCCGCCACGATGACGCAGACCGCGCAGGTGATCGGCACCGCGCAGTACCTGTCGCCCGAGCAGGCGCGCGGCGAGCGGGTCGACGCCCGCAGCGACATCTACTCGACGGGCTGCGTGCTGTACGAGCTACTCACCGGCAAGCCGCCGTTCACCGGCGACTCCCCGGTCGCGATCGCCTACCAGCACGTCCGGGAGGAGCCGGTACCGCCGTCGCAGGTGGACCCGCAGATCCCGCAGTGGGCGGACGCGATCGTGCTGAAGGCGATGGCGAAGGACGCCGACCACCGCTACCAGAACGCGACGGAGTTCCGGCAGGAGATCCAGCGCGTCCTCCAGGGGCAGCCCGTGGCGTCCACGGCGGCGTCCACGATGCTGATGGGCGGCGCGCAGCCGCAGGGCACCCAGGTGATGGGCGCGTACGGCGGCCCGGCGCGCACCCAGGTGCGGCGCCCCGAGGACGACGGGTACGGCCTGCCGCCCGTCCGCTACGACGACGAGGACGACGGCCGCGGCGGCGCCGGCAAGAAGGCCGCGCTGTGGATCGGGCTCGCCGTGCTGTTCATCGGCGGCGCGGCCCTGATCGGCTGGATGATGAGCGGCGGGGACGGCGGCACCAAGGAGGTCGCCATCCCGAAGAGCATCGTCAACGTGTCGCAGAGCGACGCGACGGCGCAGCTCACCAAGCTCGGGTTCACGGTGGGCAGCCCGCGGACCGACTACAGCGACGACATCCGCAAGGGCAACGTCATCAGCTCGACCCCGGAGCCCGGCACGAACGCGGCCAAGGGCGCCACGGTGACGCTGCTGGTCTCCAAGGGCAAGAAGCCGCCCACGGAGGTCGAGATCCCGGACGTGGCGAACCAGCCGTACGCGACCGCCAAGAAGACCCTTGAGGATCGCGGGTTCGACGTCGAGAAGAAGGTCGAGCCGAGCGACTCCGTGCCGCGGCTCAGCGTCATCGGCACCGACCCGGCGGGCGGCTCGAAGGCGCCGAAGGGCTCCAAGGTCACGGTGACGGTCTCCAACGGCCCGACGAACCTGAAGGTGCCGGACCTGTTCAACAACAGCCAGCGGGCCGCGTGCGGGAAGCTGGAGCGGCTGGGCCTGAAGTGCCACGTGGAGAAGGGCGTCCCGACCCCGGACAAGCAGGTCGCGCCCGGCTTCGTGTTCAACCAGCAGCCCCTGCCGGATGCGACGGTCGCCCCCGGCGACACGGTGACGATCTTCGTGGCGCAGAAGGAGCAGAGCCCACCACCGCCCACGGGCGGCGACACGCCCACACCCGGCTTCCCAGGCTTCCCGAACGGCGGCGACGGCTGAGCGGTGCTTATTGCTTCTCTCTCCTCCTTCGGGCCTAGCGGCCCTCCATCGTCGAGAAACGCGGTGCGATCGCTGCATCGCATCCGACTCGCCTAGCGGCTCGCTGCGCGATCAGGGTCTCGCTTCGCTTGCCCCTGCCTTCGGACGCGATCGCGACGATGGGGGTTGTCGCGTGGTTGCGGTGGTGGCTGAGGGGGGTGGTCACCCTGCGCAGGCATACAAAAAGGGCTTCCGCCACTCGGGGGCAATGGCGGAAGCCCTTCGTTATGGTCTTCGTCACGGGGCCGTAGGACGTTACGGATTTCAACCGAATTTTTCTGACCGCGGCTGCGATGTCTTGGCCGGTGGCCGGGCCATGCTGTGGATTCGCAGGTCAGCGCAGGTGTCCAGCCAGTTGCCGAGCAGTTGGTGGCCTTGCTCGGACAGGACCGACTCGGGGTGGAACTGGACGCCCTCGACGGGGCGGGTCCGGTGTCGCAGGCCCATGATCACGCCGTCGGGGGTGCGGGCGGTGACGTCCAGGGCGTCCGGCGGGACGGTCCCGGGCCGGACGGCGAGCGAGTGGTAGCGGGTCGCGGCGAACGGGTCCGGCAGGCCGCGGAAGACGCCCGCGCCGTCGTGGCGGATCTCGCTCGTGCGACCGTGGACGATCTCGGGTGCGCGGCCGACCGCGGCCCCGTGCACGTGGGCGATCACCTGGTGGCCGAGGCAGACGCCGAGCAGCGGGGTGCCGCGGCGTACGGCGTCCCGGACGAGGTCGAGGCACACGCCGGCGTCGGCGGGATGGCCGGGGCCGGGGCTCAGGAGGACGCCATCGACGTCGGTCGCGTCCTGGAGGGCGACGTCCGAGCGGTCCTTCACGACGCAGTCGGCGCCGAGTTCCAGCAGGTACTGGACGATGTTGTAGACGAAGCTGTCGTGGTTGTCCACGACGAGGACGCGCATCAGCCGGGAGTGGCCGAACCGGACGGCGCCGGGCGGTCCACGACCCCGTGGTCGAACTGGACCTTGGGTTCGACCCACGGGAACACCACGTACCAGAGGATCGCGGCGATCGCGGCGAACAGGCCGAGCGCGGTCGCGGTCTTGGTCTGCCAGGTACCCGGCAGGCGGTGCCAGATCCAGACGTACACGGGTCCTCCTACTTCCCGGCGGCCTGCTGGGCCGCCGCCGCGCGCGGCAGCGCCTCGGCCAGCTCGCCGAAAATGATCATGCGCTTGGCGGCGGAGTACTTGGGGTGGCAGGTGGTGAGGGTGATCATCCGCTCGGTCGGCCGCCGCTTGGCGTGGAACGGGACGGGCAGCGTCACCGCCGTCTCGGACGGCTTCACGATCCTCCGGTCGGTGACCTTGTAGACGTACTGCTCGTCCCGGGTGTCGATGAGGATCTTGTCGCCGCGGTCGAGCTCGCCGAGCCGGTTGAAGGGCGCGGAGTAGGTCGTCCGGTGCCCGGAGACCACGAAGTTGCCGATCTGGCCGGGCAGCGCGGTGCCCGGGTAGTGGCCGGGCCCCTTGCGCAGGTCGGACCGGCTGACGCCCTCGATCACGACGAAGTGGTAGTCCTTCCCGAACCGGGGGATGCGGATCATGGCGAGGCCCTTGCCGAGCTTCACCCGCTCGGTGGTGACCTTGGGGGCCCGCCAGTTCTTCAGCATCTCGTCGCCGAGCCGGTCCTGCGCGCCCTGCGTGTACCGCCCGGTGCCCCACAGCTCGTACGTCACGAACAGCATGACGATCAGCCCGGCGGTGATGCACAGCTCGCCCATGCCGCGGATCACCGTGCGCACCGCGCGTCCTCCTTCTCCGGCAGGGGGTCAGCCGCCGTGCGGCGGCCGTGTCGGCACCGTAGCGTGCTTCATCGCCACGCTGCCGGTGTAGGGCGGCAACGTGGCGCGTTCCACCGTCCGCGCGGCGTAGCCGAGCCCGTACGCGCGGACGTACTTGCGGTAGACCGCGATCTCGCCGGACGCGCCGAGCGCCGCGCGGAGCCGGTCCGGGTCGCCGACGGCGGTGATGCGGTACGGCGGGGAGTACACGACCCCCTGGAGGATCAGCGTGTTGCCGACGCAGCGGACGGCGCTGGTGGAGATGACCCGCTGGTCCATGATCTGCATCGCGCGGGCGCCGCCGGCCCACAGCGCGTTGACGACGGCCTGGACGTCGCTCTGGTGGACGACGAGGTCGTCCGGGCGGACGCCGCGGGGCAGCTCGCCCGGCTTCGGCTGCGGCGCGTCGTCCAGGGTGACGCGGACGGCCCGCCCGGTGTACGGGGTGAACCCGGCGCCGGCGGCGAGCCGGTCGGCGTCGGCCTGCGCCTTTTTCACGCGGGCGTCGTGACGTCCGGCCTCCCTGGAGATACCGTCGACCTGGTCGCGGAGCCGCCGGTACTCGGCGCGCTCCTCGCGGCCCCGGCGCTGCTCGGTGGTGATGAGCTCGGTGATCCGGGTGCGGCCCTGCTCGCGCAGGCTCGTGCCGCGGGCCGTGCTCGCGCTCGCCGCGAACAGGGTCCCCGCGAGGAGCGTGAGAACTGGGATGATGCTTCCCCACGCCGAACGCCGTACCCTGCTCATCGAGAATCTGCTCATCAGTCAGTGCTCACCAGCGACTACGCTAACCGACAAAACACCCATGCGCGGTCCGGCGCTCCGGCCGCCGGACGCCTCGAGGAGATCGAACCGCCGTGGCCAAGTCCAAAGTGCGCAAGAAGGCCGTTTACACGCCCCCGCAGAAGTCGAAGGCACCCGAGGTCAGCCCACGCTGGCTGGTGCCGACGATGGTCGGGCTGTGGCTGATCGGCCTGATCTGGATCGCCGTCTTCTACGTGACGGCCAGCACCGGCACCGACGTGCCGTACATGACCGACCTGCACAACTGGAACCTCGGGATCGGCTTCACGGCGATCATCCTGGGCGTGATCCTCTCGACCCGCTGGCGCTGACCCGCGGGTCACCGGTTTCGCGGTCGGCGGGCCCCGGGTTATCCACAGGTTGTGGACCCCTGTCCCGCCTTTCCCCGGGTTTTCCACAGCGGTTTCCACAGGCGCGGCCGGCGTGTTCGGACGGGCGCGGACGCCACCGCCGGCGGCGTCCGCGGCTCCCCGTCCGCTGCTCCCGTGCCCGCTGCTCCCGTGCCCGCTGCTACGTCGCCGGGCTCAGCTCGGCCGTCCTGACCACCACCAGCGCCGCGAGCAGCGCGAGGGTGACCAGCGGCGCCCCGATGTGGAACAGGTTCCGCCGCGCGGCCGGCGCGTAGGCGTAGGCCGCGGCCAGCGCCGCCCCCACCACGAGCCCGCCGACGTGCCCCTGCCAGGAGATCCCCGGAATCGAGAACGTGATCACCAGGTTGAGCACCAGCAGCAGCACGATGGGCCCGACCGGCCCGCCGAGCCTCCGGCCGATCACGAAGTACGCCCCGAACAGCCCG
Organism: Actinomadura darangshiensis; assembly: GCF_004349235.1. Lineage (GTDB taxonomy): Bacteria > Actinomycetota > Actinomycetes > Streptosporangiales > Streptosporangiaceae > Spirillospora > Spirillospora darangshiensis. The sequence goes on from NZ_SMKY01000173.1 coordinate 12,987, forward strand.
AAGATGGCCCCGGACGCCCCGACCGCCGAGGACCCCGGCTCGCCGACCAGGTACAGCAGCACCGAGCCGCCGAGCCCCGACAGCAGGTACAGGGCCAGGTAGCGCCACCGTCCGAGCACCTGCTCCAGCGCGGGGCCGACGGCCCACAGCGCCCACATGTTGAACAGGATGTGGGTGATGCCGAACGTCCCGCCGCGCTGGTGCAGGAACATCGTGGTGAACAGCCGGTACCACTCGCCCTCGGCGACCCCGCCCAGCTCACCGCCGGGCAGCACGCCCCGGCCGAGCATCATGAACTCCCAGACGACGCGCCAGGACGCCAGCTCGGCGAGGTAGGCCGCCACGCACGCGCCGATCAGCGTGTACGTCACGACCGGCTTCGCGGACGCGCCGCCGCGCGCGCCGAGGACCGTCCGGGGAACCGCCTTGCGGACGCCCCGGCCGCCCTCGGCGACGCACTCCACGCACTGGTGCCCCACCGCCGCGTCCCGCATGCACTCGGGGCAGATGAAGCGGTCGCACCGGGTGCAGCGCACATACGTCTCCCGCCCCGGATGCCGGTAGCAGGTCGGCACCGAGGTCTCGGGAGCGGGGCTGGGGTCAGTGCTCATCTTGGCTCCGTGGGCCGGATCTCACCCGTGCGGGGTCTCACGCGGGTCCTTCCGAGGGCTCACTGTAGGAACGTCTAACGGCGCTCGATCGTCACCGACTGGATGACGACGTCCTCCTTCGGACGGTTGTTCCCCGGCGAGGTCGGGACCTTGCCGATCCGGTCGACGACGTCGGTGCCCTCGATGACCTTGCCGAAGATGGTGTGCGCACCGGTCAGGTGCTGGGTGTGCGCGACACTCAGCGTGATGAAGAACTGCGAGCCGTTGGTTCCGGGCCCGGCGTTCGCCATCGCCAGCAGGTAGGGGCGGTTGAACTTCAGATCCGGGTGGAACTCGTCCTTGAACTCGTATCCCGGGCCGCCGGTGCCGGTGCCGAGCGGGTCGCCGCCCTGCAGCATGAACTGGTCGATGATCCGGTGGAAGATCGTCCCGTTGTAGAGCGGCGCGTCCGTCTTCTGGCCGGTACGCGGGTCGGTCCAGGTACGGGAGCCCTCCGCCAGCTCGACGAAGTTCGCCACCGTCTCCGGCGCCTGCTCCGGGTACAGCTGGATCACGATCTTGCCGAGCGACGTGGTGAGCGTCGCGAAGATCTCGTTGGCCACGCTGGCCGCCTCCTCATTGATGGTTCTGTGCCCTCTGGTGCGGGGTCTCGGCCATGCCCGAATTCGTCACTCTGCGTGAACATATGGTCACGCTCACGGGGTTTACCTCCCGTTCGCTGGGAAGGCTGCCTGACAGGACCTCGCAAACAGGGAGGTTAGCGTGTCCCTAATGATCAACATCCGCCGGAAGCCGCAGGACGAAGTCCGCACGCGGTTCGGCCGCGTCCAGGAGGCGGCCCGCCAGGGCGCCGACGTGTGCCGGCAAGGCGCGTCCGGTGCGGCCGGGCGGATCGCTCCGATGGCGGGCGAGCGTGTGATGGTCGTCCGCGGTTGGAGTGCACCGAGACTCCGGCAGGCGGCCCGGTTCGTCGAGACCGGGATCGCTCCGCGGGTGAGCATGTTCCTGAGCGATGCCGCGCACCGGGTGGAGCCGCCGCAACAGGCGAAGCCCGGGCGGGGCGCTCTCATGGCGATGATGGGCGTCCTCGCGGCGGTCAGCGTGGCCGGCGCCGTGGCGACACGGCGCGGCGTCATCCGCGATCTGACCAAGGGTTCCGGTGAGCACGTGGACGACGCCACTTCGGCCGACTCCATGACGGTCACCGGCGCCGATGCCGATGGTCAGGTCCACTCGCCGCACTGAGCGCACGAGCGGAAGGGGCCCGGCCGTCCTTCGGCCGGGCCCTTCTCCGTGCCCGCGCGGCGCGGCTTACTACCAACCGGTACGGTGAACGCCATGTCGCCGAAACGCTCCCTCCGGCAGGTGCTGGCGGCCCGCGCGAAGCAGCGGGCGCACCAGAGCGTGCACACGGCCGTGCACCGCGCCTGGGGATGGATCCAGCGGCACGGCGAGATCACCCCGCACACCCCGGGCCGGCGCAAATTCGCCTACCTCGGCGAGGGCGCGTGCATCGGCTTCCCCGTCGGCGCGATCTACGGCGAGCCGTGGATCTCGATCGGCGACCACACCCTCGTCGGGACGCACGTCACGATCTCCGCCGGTTTCGTCCCCGGCCTCGACCTCGGCCCGGACGTCGTCGTACGGATCGGCGGGAGCTGCTCCCTCGGCCGCGGCACGCACATCGTCGGCCACCAGTCCATCGACATCGGCGACGACGTCTTCACCGGCCCGAACGTCTACATCACCGACCAGAACCACACCTACGGCGACCTGCACACCCCGATCGGGCGCCAGTGGCCGGAGAACAACCCGGTCGAGATCGGCGACGGCTGCTGGATCGGCACCGGCGCGATCATCCTGCCCGGCACGAAGCTGGGCCGCAACGTCGCGGTCGCGGGCGGCGCCGTCGTCCGCGGCGAGTTCCCCGACCACGCGGTCATCGGCGGCGTCCCCGCGAAGGTCCTCCGCAGCCACGACAAGGAGAACGGCTGGCAGCCGCCCCTGCGCACCGGCCCCCTCATGTCGCTGGACGAGCTCGCCGCCCTGTCGGTGGACGGCCTGGAGGGCCTCCAGATCCTGCAGGACAAGCTCCGCGCCGAGTCCGCCCCGCAGGGCCAGGGCGACTCCCTCCAAGAAGAGGCCGGCTGACCCCGTAGCCGGGCGCCCCCCGGGCACCCCTCGCGGGCTATGCGGCGGGTGGTACTTGTCCCCCGTGCGAGCCACCCGCAAGTGTCCACCGCGCGGTGACGATTCGCATGTCCCCGGTTCCATAGCGTTCTTCCCATCGCCGCGGTGGCTCGGCCGCCGAAGCTCCCGAGACTCAGAACGCTCTTCGCTGGAGGACATCATGAACCGCAAGTTCAGGGCAGCCGCCGTGACCGCACTCGCCTGCGCCGTGCTCGGCACCGGACTGACCGGCTGCGACGAGGGGGACGACTTTGACCCGTTCGCGTCGACGCCGAAGCCCGCCGCGGACCAGTTCACCGGGACCAAGACGTTCGACATCGGCGGCAAGTCGGTGAACGTCTCCTGCTCCGGCAAGCAGGCGGACGGCAAGCCGGTCGTCGTCCTGCTGCACGGCGGCGGCGACTCGCTGGACAAGATGGCGGCCTTCCAGAAGACCCTGAGCGCCAAGCACCGGGTCTGCTCCTACGACCGGCTCGGCGCGGGCAAGAGCGCCAAGCCGGACGGCCCGCAGAGCTTCGAGAGCACCGGGAAGGTCCTCACCGGCGTGCTGGAGAAGGTCGCCGGCGACGCGCCGGTCGTCCTGGCCGGGCACTCCATGGGCGGGATCATCGCCGCCCGGTACGCCCCCGAGCACACCGACAAGGTGAAGGGGCTGGTCCTGATGGACGCCACCCCGTCCACCATGAGCGCCGACCTCGAGAAGACGGTCCCCGCGTCCGCCAAGGGCCCCGCCGCCCAGCTGCGCGCCCAGCTCGCGATCTTCAAGGGGCAGAACCCGGAGAAGCTGGTCATGCCCGACGGCCCGGTCAAGTCCGCGGGGGACATCCCGGTCGAGGTCATCAAGCACGGCCAGCCGTACCTGGAGGCCGCCGACCCGCAGTACGGGAAGGCGCTGGAGCAGGCGTGGACGGCGGGCCAGCGCAAGTGGCTCAAGCTGTCCAGCAGCAGCAAGCTGACCGTCGCCGGCAAGAGCGGGCACTACATCTACGTCGACCAGCCCGACGTCGCCGTCAAGGCCATCCAGCGGGCCGCCGCGAAGGCCGCGAGCTGAGCGCCGCGCCCCCCGCAGGCGAAAAGGCCCCCGACCATGAGGTCGAGGGCCTTTTCGCGTCGTCCAGGATCAGTTGTAGCGGGCCGGGCGGCGGTCGTTGCCGCCGCGCCGGTTGCCGTGGCCGCCGCTGCCCGTGCGGGGGCCGCCGCCGCCCCGGCGCTCGCCGGAGGAGTAGGAGCGGTGCTCGCCGCGCCCGCCCTCGCCGCCCTGGCGGCGGTTGCCGCCCTCGCGGTCGAAGGAGCGCGGGGCGCGGCCGCGCCGCCCGCCCTGCCGGCCCCGGCCGCCGCCCTCGCGGCGGGCCGGACGCTCGGGGATGATCGGGCCCTCGATCGGGATGCCGGACGGCGGGCGGGCGCCGGTCAGCTTGACCAGCTCCGCGTCGCCGGTGGCCACCCGGGTGCGGGGCGCGTTGATGCCGGCGCGGCGCGTCATCGAGGACGTGGCCCGCACCTGGTGCGGCAGGACGAGCGTGACGACCGTGCCGCGCTCCCCGGCGCGGGCGGTGCGGCCCGCGCGGTGCATGTAGTCCTTGTGGTCGGCCGGCGGGTCGACGTGCATGACGAGCGACACGTCGTCGACGTGGATGCCGCGCGCGGCGACGTCCGTGGCGACGAGGACGCTGATGGACCCCTCGCGGAACTCGGCGAGGGTGCGGGTGCGCAGGCCCTGGCTCTTGCCGCCGTGCAGGCCCGCCGCGCGGACGCCGGCCTGCGTGAGCTGCTTGGCGAGCCGGTCGACGCCGTGCTTGGTGCGGGCGAACAGGATCGTCCGGCCCTCACGGTTGGCGATCTCGGCGGTGACGGCGCTCTTCTCCTTGGGCGCCACCAGGAGGAGGTGGTGGTCCATCGTGTCGACGGACTCGTCCACCGGGCCGATCGCGTGCGTGACCGGGTCGTGCAGGTACCGCTTGACGAGGACGTCGACGTCCTTGTCGAGGGTCGCGGAGAACAGGAGGCGCTGGCCGTCGCGCTTGGCGCCGTCCAGGATGTCGGTGACGTCGGGCAGGAAGCCCATGTCGGCCATGTGGTCGGCCTCGTCCAGCACGGCGATCTCGATGTCGGACAGGTCGCAGGCGCCCTGCCGCATCAGGTCCTTGAGCCGGCCGGGGGTCGCGACGAGGACCTCGACGCCGCGGCGCAGCGCGTCGATCTGCTTGAACATCGACGTCTGGCCGATGACGGTCTTGAAGCGGAGGCCGAGGCCGCGGCCGAGCGGCTCCAGGTCGTTCTGGACCTGCTGGGCGAGCTCGCGGGTCGGGACGAGGATCAGCGCCAGCGGGCGCTTCGGGGCGGCCTTGCGGCCGGACAGGCGGGCGAGCAGCGGCAGGCCGAACGCCAGGGTCTTGCCGGAACCGGTCTTGCCGCGCCCGAGGACGTCGTGTCCCCCCATGACGTCGGGGATCGCGGCGGACTGGATCGGGAACGGGGACTCGATGCCCTGGCGGGCCAGGGCGCTCACCAGCGCGGCCGGGAGGCCGAGCTCGGCGAAGGTGGGAACCTGCTCCTCGTCCGCGGTCGCGGGCGTGGACGGGTTCTGTGCAGCGGCAGCTGTGGTCACGCATTACCTTCCGAGAGGGGGGCACGTCTCGGGAGGCACCGCGGTGTACGCGGGCTGCAAGGACGAGCCGGACGCCATGGGCGGCGCCGAAGAGTGATTCCTAGAGTCTAACGTCGCCGAGGGCCGTCCTTATGCCCCGTCCCGGACGGAACATGCGTCATTCCTTACTCAGCAGTCACAGAAGACTCCCCGGACGGGCCCGGTGAGCGGGTCCGGCGACCGCCGCGTGACGGCCCCGGCACCGGTCTCGACGGGGAATCCCTCGCGCGCCCAGTACTCGAACCCGCCGATCATCTCCTTGACCGGACGGCCGAGCTTCGCGAACTCCAGCGCCGCTTTCTGCGCGCCGTTGCAGCCGGGTCCCCAGCAGTACACGACGACGGTCACGCCCTGGGGGATGAGCGTATCCGCCCGTTCGGCGATCTCCGCGGTAGGCAGGTGGACGGCTCCCTCGACATGCCCCTGTGCCCAGCTCTCGGCGCTGCGGCTGTCGACGACCACGATGCCGGACACGTCCGCTGCCAGGTCCGCTGCGACATCCGACACATCGGTCTCAAAGGCCAGCCGCCCGCCGAAATGCCGACGCGCTTCATCGGCTGCGGCCGCAGGAACGGCAACGACGGCCCCCACAGCAGCGACCCCCGGAACAGCAACTGCGGAAGCGGCAGTGTGGACGGCGCCCACGAAACTGTCGGCGGCGGAGTCAGTGGCGGGCGGCTCGACGACGGCGGGGTTGGTG
>NZ_SMKY01000174.1 GCF_004349235.1 Actinomadura darangshiensis
CACCCAAGCAGACCTCGACGAGGTCGCCCGCCAACTCAACCAACGCCCCCGCCACACCCTGGGCTGGAAAACCCCAGCCCAGGCACTCAACGAGTTCCTCGTTGCAACAACCGCTTGACACCGCCGCGTCTCATAAGGGCAACACGCCGCAAGTCAACGGAGCAGGACGGCGGCGCCGGTGAAGCGGTCGGCGGCCAGGTCTGTCAGGGCTCGGTCTGCGTCTTCTAGGGCGTAGGGGTGGGTTGTTACGGCCAGGTTCAGGCGGGCGGCCAGGGTCAGGAACTCTTCGCCGTCCGCCCTCGTGTTCGCCGTTACCGAGCGGACCTCGCGCTCCTGGAACAGGTGGCGCTGGTAGTCCAGGGACGGGACGTCGCTCAGGTGGATTCCCGCGACCGCGCACGTCCCGCCGCGGTCGAGCCGCTCCAGTGCGGCGCCCACCAGTTCCCCCGCCGGCGCGAAGATGATCGCCGAGTCAAGAGGGGCGGGACCGGTGTCGAACGAGTCGCCCGCCCAGGACGCGCCGAGGTCGCGGGCCAGCTCGCGGGCCGCCGGGCTGCGGGTGAACACGTGCACGTCGGCGCCCTCGGCGACCGCGATCTGCGCGGCCAGGTGCGCGGAGCCACCGAACCCCCAGATGCCGAGCCGTCCGCCCGGCGGCAGGGACGAGCGGCGCAGCGCCCGGTAGCCGATGATGCCCGCGCACAGCAGCGGGGCGGCGCGCACGTCGTCCAGCTCGGCGGGCAGCGCGTAGGTGTAGGCGTCGACGGCCAGCGCGTACTCGGCGTAGCCGCCGTGCGCGTCCCAGCCCGTGTAGACCGAGGACGGGCACAGGTTCTCGGCGCCCCGGCGGCAGAAGCGGCACGCGCCGCACGTCCCGCGCAGCCACGCCACGCCGACGCGGTCGCCGGGCCCGTGCAGGCAGCCGGTGCCGGCGGCGGCGACCTCGCCGACGATCTCGTGGCCGGGCGTCACCCCCGGCAGGTGGACGGGCAGGTCGCCCTCGGCGACGTGCAGGTCGGTCCGGCAGACGCCGCAGGCGAGCACGCGCACCAGCAGCTCACCGGGACCGGGCGACGGCGTCTCCCGGTCGGCGCGCCGCAGCGGGCCCGAAGCGATCGGGGACGGCTTCTCCACCACCCACGCGCGCATCGGCTCAGGACGGCGTCAGCGGCAGCTCGAACCAGACGGCCTTGCCGTCCGGCGTCGGCCGGGCGCCCCACCGGGTGGCGAGCTGGTCGACGAGGTACAGGCCGCGGCCGCCCTCGTCGGTCTCGCCCGCGCTGCGGATGCGCGGCAGCCGCATGTCGGAGTCGAACACCTCGACCCAGATCGCGTCGCCGCCGCGGCGCAGCCGGAGCCGGAACTCCTTGGTCGGCGGCTCGCGGCGGCCGAGATCGGCGCCGAGGTTCCAGTCGTCCTCGTCGAAGGTGCCGCCGTCGAAGGCGTCCAGCCCGGTGCCGAACTCGGTGTTGAACTGGACGGGCGGCGGCGCGCTCAGCGGTTCGCCGCCGCGGCCGGGCGGCCCGGCGGGCACCGGGACGACCATCTCGCGGCGCGGCTGGGGCGTGGCGGTGGCGTGCAGGACGACGTTGGTGACGACCTCGGACACCAGCAGGCACGCGAGCTCGGCCTGCTCGTCGAGCATCCCCCAGGTCGCGAACGCGTCCGCGGCCATCCGGCGCGCCTCCGACACCATGATCGGCTCGGCGGTGAAGGTGCGCTCCTCGACGGCCAGTTCCTCGCCGGCGGTGCGGATCACCACGATGGCGACGTCGTCGTCGATGTCGCCGGGCACCGCGTCGTAGGCGGCGTTGGCGATCGCCTCGACGCCGCCGCGCGCGACCTTGGCGACGGCGCCGCGGACCAGCTCCCGCGACTCCTCGCGGGTGTAGTAGTCGCCGTCGTCGCGCTGCCGCCGGTCGATGAGGCCGTCGGTGTACAGGACGAGGGTGGCGCCCGGCTTCAGCTCGGTCGTCTCCTCGTTGAAGAGGATCTCGCCGCCCATGCCGGGAGCGCGCAGGCCGAGCATGCCGCCCTCGCTCTCGAACGCCAGCTCGCCGACCTCGCCGTCGACGATCAGCAGCGGCGGGTCGTGCCCGGCGTTGGCGAACTCCAGCACCCGCGACCACGCGTCGTACACGAAGTAGGTGCAGGACACGAGCGGCGGGCGGACGAGGTCGTCGCTGTTCCAGCCGGACCGCATCCGCTCGGGGCGCGTCATCGTGCGGACCCACTCGTCCAGCTTGCGCAGGATGTCGGCGGGCGGCTTGTCGTCCTGGGCGAAGGCGCGCAGCGCGGCGCGGAGCTGGCCCATCACGGCGGCGGCGCGGGCGCCGCGGCCCTCGACGTCGCCGATGACGAGGCCGACGCGCCCGGCCGACAGCGGGATGACGTCGTACCAGTCGCCGCCGACCTGCGTCTGGATGCCGTGCCCGTGCGACTCCAGCGGCCGGGCCGGCTCGTACCGCCAGGCGACCTGCAGGCCGTCCAGCGGGGGCGGCCGGTCGCCGGGCAGCAGGTGCTTCTGGAAGGCGAGCGCGGTGTCGCGCTCCTCCTCGAACAGCAGCGCGTTGTCGACGGCGAGCGCGACCCGGCTGGCGATCGCGCCGAGCAGGTCGCGGTCGAAGCCGTCGTAGTGCGGGTCGGGCCGCTTGGACAGGTTCGACAGCGCCAGGCTCATCACGCCGAGCATCTCGCCGCGCACCAGCAGCGGCGCGGAGATCACCGAGGTGATGCCCATCTCGCTGCCGAGCCGCTGGGACGACTCCGACGGCGCGGTGAACCGGTGCTGGATCATGTCCTCGACGAGGACGGCGTCGCGGCGGTCCATCGCCTTGGCGCTGAAGTGGCCGGGCGGGTAGGAGACGGGCTCGCCGACCTCGGCCCAGGTGCCGGGCGGCGGCTCCCAGTCGCCGGCGTGCCGCGACACCCGCCGGAAGAGGCGGTCGCCGCTGTACAGGTCGATGAAGCAGTGGTCGGCGAACTGCGGGACGAGGGTGTCGGCGACGCGGCGGAGGGTGCTCTCCAGCTCCAGCGACCCGGCGAGCCGCTCGCCGATCCGCTCCATCAGGCCGTAGCGGTCCTGCTCGCGCTGGTTGGAGCGGAGCGCCTCGCGCGCGAAGATCACGGTGCCGTCGACCGCGCCGGACGGATGCCGCAGGGGGACGGCGTGCGCGCGGGTGTACACGGTGGTGCCGTCGGCGCGCAGGTTGCAGAACGTCCCCTCCCAGACGCCGCCCTTGAGGACGTGCCTGGCCAGCTCGGTGGCCTGCTCGTGGTCCTCCTCGGCGATGCCCAGCGACAGGATGGAGTGCCCGATGATCTCGTCGCCGCCGAAGCCGAACAGCTGGCGGGCGAAGGCGTTGCCGTAGATGACGTTGCTGAAGCGGTCGCAGACGATGACCGCCATCTCCATCTGGTTCAGGACGGTCTCGGGCGGCAGATGCGCCTCGTCAGGCGCTTCCCCCCAGTGGTTCATCTCCCCATCCCGATACCAGTCGCGATCCTCGCCCCGATGATCACCGCGCGTCGCGGCCCGGACGTCCTACGTGTTTGCCTCGTCGTATTGAACGACGAACTCGCCGCCGGGATACGCCCGAACGGCGCGAAGGCGTGGAGATCTTCGGTATAGACCGCGAATCCGGGTGCGCATCCAACGACCGTGTCAGCGTCTGCTGACGAACACGTGCTCCGCGATATCGCGCGGCAGCTCGGTCGCGGGACTGTCGTCCTCGTCGTCACTGATCACCCGTACCCCGTCCTCGGTCGCCCGGAGAATCACCTCTCGTCCCGGTTGTATCCCTATCTGCTTGAGTCTAAGCATCAGGTCGCTGTCGCTCTGCACCTGCTCGCTGATCCGCCGGATCACCGCGCCGGCGCCCCCCGGGCTGGCGACCGCGGTCATCACCGACAGCGGCGCGCCCGCGGCGTCGTCGCCGTGTCCGCCCAGCTCATCGAGGCCGGGGATCGGGTTGCCGTGCGGGCAGGTGGTCGGGTTGTCGAGCAGCGCGACCAGCCGGCGCTCGACGTCCTCCGACATCACGTGCTCCCAGCGGCACGCCTCGATGTGGACGTCCTCCCAGGGCAGTCCGATGACGTTGACCAGCAGGCATTCGGCGAGGCGGTGCTTGCGCATGACCCGGGTCGCGAGGCCGCGGCCGTTATCGGTCAGCTCCAGGTGCCGATCGCCCTCGACCCGCAGCAGCCCGTCGCGCTCCATCCGCGCGACCGTCTGGCTCACCGTCGGGCCGCTCTGGGAGAGCCGCTCGGCGATGCGCGCGCGAAGGGGAATGATCCCCTCCTCTTCGAGCTCGAACACCGTCCGGAGGTACATCTCCGTGGTATCGATCAGGCCGTGTGAGGTCACAGCTCCCTCCAGTCTTATGGTTCACGAGTCTACTTGCTCGGCCCCCACACCGCCGGGCCCTGCGAATATCCTCCCGAAGCCGGGTAAGGGCAACGCACCATGAACGCGAAAGCTTCCCAGGACGCGGAACCGTTCCTTCCCGGCGAGGCGGGCACGCGGCTGCTCGCGACGATCCACCCGTCCGCCGTCCTGCGCGGCGACGACCGCGAGGCGCTGTACCAGGGCTTCCTGGACGATCTGAAGGTCGCCGCCTCAGCCGTCCGCTGAGACCGCTTCGGCGGTGCGGGTGTCGTAGCGGAACAGGGCCGGGACGGCGAAGCCCACGACGATGACCAGCGCCGCGCAGGCGAGGCCGCCGCCCACCCAGGACGCGGTGGCCCCGGTGACGCTCGCGGTGGCGCCCGCCCGGACGTCCCCGAGCCGGGGCCCGCCCGCGACGACGACGGTGAAGACGCCCTGGAGGCGTCCGCGCAGCTTGTCCGGCGCGTACGTCTGGAGCATGGACTGGCGGAAGACCGACGACACCAGGTCGGCCGCACCGCCGACGCCGAGCAGCAGCACCGCGAGCCACAGCTGGCCGGCCAGCCCGGACGCCGCCACCGCCAGGCCCCACACCGCGATGGAGACGACGAGCGCGATCCCCTGCTTGTGGACCCGTCCGATCCAGCCGGACGACAGCCCGCCGAGGAACGCGCCGATGGCGATCGCGGCGAACAGGTACCCGACCGCGCCCTCGCCGCCGAACCGGGTCTCGGCCACCTCGGGGAACAGGGCGCGCGGCATGGCGACCCCCATCGCGATGATGTCCACGACGAACGACATCATCAGCACCGGCTGCCCGGCCAGGTAGCGGAGCCCGTCGAAGACCGACCGCAGGCCCGGCGAGCCGGTGATGTCGCCGAGCGGCGGGATCGAGGGGAGCCGCAGCGCCGCGTACAGGACGACGGTGAACAGCACGGCGTCGAGCGCGTACGCCGCCGCGTAGTGCCAGCGGGCGAGCAGCACGCCGGCGAACAGCGGGCCGGCCAGGCTGCCGAAGGTGCTCGCGGTGAAGTTGAGGGTGTTGGCGGCCGGCACCAGCGGCCGGTCGACCAGCCGGGGGATGATCGCGCTGCGGGTCGGCGACGACACCGCGAACCCGATCGCCTGGACCGCCACAACGCCCATGATCAGGGCGAGGTTGTCGAGGCCCAGCAGCGCCTGGACGAGCAGGAGCAGCGTCGCCACCCACATGACGCAGGACGAGACGAACAGCAGCCGGCGCCGGTCCATGTGGTCGGCGACCGCGCCGCCCCACAGGCCGAACACGATCAGTGGGACGAGGTTGACGAAGCCGAGCGCACCCACCCAGAACGACGACTTCGTCATGTCGTACACCTGGACGGGGACGGCCACGGCGGTGACCTGGAACCCGACGAACGACACGCCCTGCCCCAGCCAGAGCCGCCGGTAGGCGGGATGGGCGAGCGGCCGGGTGTCGATCGCCAGCCGCCGCAGCCTGCCGCGCCGGGTCGCCTTCCGGGGTTGCGCGGGCTCGTCCGGCTCGCCGCCGTCGTTCTCATCGGGGGTGTCAGGAGTGTCGGCGGGGGGTGGCTGCTGTTCCGGTGTCACGGAGACAGTCTCTCCACGACCCACCCCTCCGTGCCGCCCGGGGCTGCCCTGCCGTAGCGGATCCGATCATGGAGACGGTCGCGGCGGCCCTGCCAGAACTCGATCGACTCGGGGACGAGGCGGTAGCCGCCCCAGAAGTCCGGCAGCGGGACGGAGTCGCCCTCGGGCGCCCCCGGCGCCGGGTCGTCCGGCCAGCGCTCGGCCGCCTCGGCGTAGCGGCGCTCCAGGGCGTCCCGTCCGGGGATGACGCCCGACTGGTTCTCGCTCGCCCACGCCCCGAGCCGCGACCCGTACGGGCGCGTCCGGAAATAGGCGGCCGTCTCTTCGCGCGGCAGCTGGAGCACCGGCCCGGCGACGCGGACCTGCCGGTACATCGGATGCCAGGGGAACACGAGCGCCGCGCGCGGGTTCTCGGCGAGGTCGCGGCCCTTGTGGGACGTCAGGTTCGTGAAGAAGCGGAACCCCTGCGGCCCGTAGCCCTTCAACAGCACGGTCCGGGCGCTCGGGACGCCGTCGCCGGAGGCGGTGGCGAGCACCATCGCGTTCGGCTCGACGAGCCCGGCGGCGTGCACGTCGGCGAACCACGCCGCGAACAGCGCGAGCGGGTCGGCGGGGAGCGCCGACTCCGACAATTCGCCCGCCTCGTAGGATCTGCGGAGCCGTGCGGGATCGGGCGTTGGGGAATCCACAGCGTCCGAGCCTCTCACCCGGGGCCCTGTGCAACTCACCTGACCCTGGGTACTGGTCAGTAAGGCGGACAGGGTTCAATGGCACGGCACCGCCTTATCACTATGGGGACGAAAGGCAGGACGACATGTCCGACTTCAAACCCGGTCTCGAGGGGGTCGTTGCCTTCGAGACGGAGATCGCCGAACCGGACAAGGAGGGCGGCGCCCTTCGCTACCGGGGCGTCGACATCGAGGAGCTCGTCGGCCGCGTCTCCTTCGGCGAGGCCTGGGGCCTCCTCGTGGACGACAGCTTCACCCCGGGACTGGCCCCCGCCGCCCCGCACCTGCTGCCGGTCACCTCCGGTGACGTGCGAGTGGACGTGCAGAGCTCCCTCCCCACCCTCGCCACCGCGTACGGGATGAAGCCCCTGCTCGACATCTCCGACGAGGAGGCCCGCGCCGACCTCGCGCGAGTATCGGTGACGGCGCTGTCGTTCGTCGCGCAGTCCGCGCGCGGCGTCGGCGTCCCGATGGTCCCGCAGGAGCGGATCGACGAGGCGGGGACCATCACCGAGCGGTTCATGGTCCGCTGGCGCGGTGAGCCCGACCCGAAGCACGTCCGGGCCATCGACGCGTACTGGGTCTCCGCCGCCGAGCACGGCATGAACGCCTCCACCTTCACCGCCCGCGTCATCGCCTCCACCGGCGCGGACGTGGCGGCCAGCATCGCCGGCGCGATCGGCGCCATGTCGGGCCCGCTGCACGGCGGCGCCCCGGCCCGCGTCCTGCCGATGATCGAGAAGGTCGAGCAGCTCGGCGACGCCCGCAAGGTCGTCGCGAACATCCTCGACTCCGGGGACCGGCTGATGGGCTTCGGCCACCGCGTCTACCGCGCCGAGGACCCGCGCGCCCGCGTGCTGCGCCGCACCGCCAGGGAACTGGACGCGCCGCGCTTCGAGGCCGCCAAGGCCCTGGAGGACGCCGCGCTGGCCGAGCTGCGCGAGCGCCGCCCGGACCGCCCGATCGAGACGAACGTGGAGTTCTGGGCCGCGGTCATCCTCGACTTCGCCGACGTCCCGACCGCGATGATGCCCGCGATGTTCACCTGCGGCCGCACCGCCGGCTGGGCGGCGCACATCCTGGAGCAGAAGCGCACCGGGCGCCTCGTCCGGCCGAGCGCCAAGTACACCGGTCCCGGCACCCGGTCCATCGACGACGTCGCCGGCGCTGCGCAGGTCCTCAAGGGCTGACACCGAACGTCCCCCCAACCGACGCGCCTTGAGGCCCCCGGTCCGGACCGGGGGCCTTTGCCGTGCCCTACCGGCTCGGGGCGCCGGACGCCCGGCCCGCCGGCGGGCAGTCGGCCCTGCCCTGCCCGCGCGCGACGAGGCGGCCGCACACCTGCTTGACCTCGGTCGTGCCGTCCGGCTTGATCGTCGCGAGGATGACCGGGCGGTCGACGACCTGGTGGCCGGTGCTGCGGGAGCCGAACCGCAGCACGCCGCTGGCGCCGTTGCGCAGGACGTCGTGGCCGGGGTCGTCCAGCGCGGCGAACACCGAGGTCGCCGACGGCAGCGCCTTCTCCTGCCAGTACACCTTGCCCGCCACGGTCGCGATGAGGGTGGCGGCGTCGTAGCTGACCGCGGCGCGGGTGATGGACGGCCGCTGCCCGGACGCGTCGTCGTCGGTCATCTTCCGGACGGCCGGGTCGTAGTCGGAGTAGAACGTCTGCGGCGACTGGTCGCCGATCCAGCGCCACGTCCACGCCTCCCGCGCGGCCAGCGGCGTGAAGAACAGGTCGAAGGTGTTCTTGCGGCCCAGCTCGGCGGCGTTGTCGCTCACGTACTTGGCGATCTCGTCGTCGGCGAGGACCAGCGGGCGCTTCGGGCAGGACAGCTCCAGCACGTTGATGAACGAGCGGAACTCGTCCGACCGGCCCGCGTAGTAGAACATGTCGGGCTGGTCCTGGCACGCCTCCCGCACCGACCTGTTCAGCTCGCCCGGATTCCGGTACGGGCGCATGAGCGTCTTGCCTGGCCGGAACGCCTTCTGGAAGTCGGTGGCCAGGTTCGCGCTGTAGAGGTCGTCGCGGTCGCCGGCGTAGATGACCATGGCGTCGTCCACCTTCTTGCCGCCGACGTCGCCGTGCCGCGCCCAGTACGCGGCGTGCGCGGCGGTCCGCATGTTCGGCGACGCGAGCCGGAAGTAGTACGGCGAGTAGCCGGCGCCGCCGTCGAGCAGGGCCATGTCGTCGTAGCTGTTGGCGGTGCCCACCAGGGGCAGCGCCGACTTCGCCAGCAGCTTGATCGCCGCCTGGGTCTGCTTGCGGCTCTGCTCGAACCCGGTCACCGCGACGATGGAGCGGTCCTTCAGCGCCAGGTCGTGGATCTGCTGCGCGACCGGCTCGGCGTAGCGGAACCTGGCGCCCGCGTTGGCGATCAGCACCCGCAGCCGCAGGTCGTCGCCCTCGGCCGCGTCGTTGAACCGCTGCTGCGCGATCGCCAGCCCGATCAGCTCGCCCTGGACGCCCGCGAGCAGGTCGATCCGCTTGTTCTTGATCGACGGGTCGGCGGTCACCGGGCCGAGGTAGACGACCGTCGTGAACGGCTTCCCGGACTCCTTGACGTGGTCGTTCTGCCCCTCGATCGCGTCCAGGACCTTGTTCAGCCGGTTGTCGTTGTTCTTGCCGCCGGAGTCCTCGCCGAAGCGGAACGACCCGTCGGTGATGCCGACGCACTCCCCGCCCGCCATCCGCCGGATGCCGAACGGCGAGCAGTACCGCATCACCTGCACGGAGATGACCGAGACGGACGCGGCGGCGACCGCGACCATCGCGATCCACGGCAGCGCCGGATGGGTGAGCCGGGGGCGGCGCCGCACCGACCGGACCGGCGGCAGGTCGCCGCCCGGGTCGCGGGTGATGTCGACGCGCAGCTCCCGGCGCGACCCGAGGACGCCGACGCGGCGCTGCTCGCGGGCGTAGCGGTCCCACAGGCCGCGCGCCGCGATGACGCTCTGCGGCTCGCTCGACGACAGGTCCACCCGGACGGCCTGGGCGAGCCGGTCGACCAGCCGCGGCCCGGCGGGCGCGGCCGGGTCGTCCTCGGCGGGCGCGGTCGGGTCGACGCCGGCCACGATGATCAGCGGGTCGAAGCCGGGCAGCCGGCCGGTCGCCTGGCTGTCGGCGCGGGCCCGCTCGACCAGCTCCACGAACGCGACCCCGGGATGCCCCGCGGACAGGTGCTCGAAGATCACCACCGGGTAGCGGACGCGCGCCCACGCGGCCCGCCGGTAGTCGCGCCGGTAGTTGCGCCGCAGGTCCTCCAGGAACGCGGCGACGAGCAGCCGGTCGAGCTGCTCGCCGTGGTCGTCCGGCTCGACGGGACGCGGGTCGAACACGCCGAGCGCGAAGCCGAGGAACCCGGTGGAGTCGCGGTCGACGTAGGGCTGCTCCAGGAACCAGGCGAACCTGCGCACCCCGTACCAGCCGCGCGTCCGGGCGACGATCTGCACGGCCACGAACCCGAGCCCGATGACGGCCGCGAACACCGCGGACGCCAGGTCGAGCGCCGCCGCCGTCCCGGCGCTGATCAGCGCGACGACCGCGATCCCGATCGGGGCGATCTGCTCCAGGAACGACAGGAACGTGGCGGGCCGGCTGCGCACCTCCTCCAGGTCGCGCAGGACGTCGCGGCCGCGCCGCCGGATCACCCGGTTCAGCTCGCGGCGCCGCGCGTTCTCGTTGTCGCCGACCGGCGGATGCGTCAGCCGCCGGACCAGCAGGTGGTTCTCCCGCTCGCTGGACGACGCGCCGCGCGGCGCCGGACGGTCCCCGGCGATCCGGATCTCCCGCAGGTCGCGCAGCCACAGCGCCATCTCCAGCAGCGGGAACCGCAGCGCCGGCTCGCCCCGGGCCCGGCTGGACGGCTGCGACAGCTCGCGCTTGGCCTCCCGCAGCACGCCCGCGACGTCGGTGGCGGGCGTCTCGGCGGCGATGTGCGACACCGGGGCCCGCTCGTCCTCGCACCGGGACTTCAGCAGATCGACCGCGTGGGAGGTGGCGCGGCCGGGCCCGAGCAGCAGGAGCAGCGGCCGCAGCCGCTCCCGCCACCGCCACGGCGGCCGCTCCCGCAGCCGCTCGAACAGGTCGAGCACCCCGCGCAGCCGATCCTCGCTCAGGATCCGGTCGCCGTCGCTCGCCATGGGTATTCGCCTCGCTCTCGCACTCGCCTCTGCTGGCCGCTCCCGACTCTCGCTCTCCCGCCCCTTTTGGTTGGACGCACCGAACTGTCGAAAGGATCGCCACTTCCGCTTTTGGGTGGCTGGGTGGGGGCTGTGGGACGGCGAAAGTTTCCGCTGATCATGGGGGCCGACACGAAACTCGGCCACTTTGCCATCATTGGCGCCATGAGTGAAGTCCCCGACGAGCCACTTGAAGGCGACATCGGCCCCGCCGCCCGTCCGGCGTCCGGCGGCGCACCGGCGGCTCCGGAGATCGACTCCGCGGAGGTCCTGCGGGAGGCCGAGGCCGAACGGGAGGCGCGCCGCCGCCGCACGAACGCCGTGTCGGGACGCATCGCCGTCCTGGTCGCCGCCCTGTTCCTGGCGTTCCTGACCTACGACTCCGCCAACACGGCGGTCGAGGCCCACTCCAAGGGCGACGACTGGCTCTACCCGCCCGCGACCATCGCCCTCGTTTGCGGAGCGGGCCTGATCGCGCTGCTGACCTGGGCGTGGCGCCGCCGCCGTCTCGGCATGTGAACCCCACCCGCGATCTTCGTCGCAGGTCAGATAGCCTTCTACGAGTGACCGAGAGCGCGAATCCAAGCATTGACATTCCGGCCGATCTCAAGCCCGCCGACGGGCGTTTCGGGTGCGGTCCGTCCAAGGTCCGGCCCGAGCAGCTCGCCGCCCTGGCCGAGTCCGGTCCGACGTACATGGGCACCTCGCACCGGCAGAAGCCGGTCAAGTCCCTCGTCGGCCGGGTCCGGGAGGGGCTGGCCCAGCTGTTCTCCCTGCCCGAGGGGTACGAGGTCCTGCTCAGCAACGGCGGCACCACCGCGTTCTGGGACACGGCGGCGTTCGGCCTCGTCCGGCAGCGGTCGCAGCACCTGACGTTCGGTGAGTTCTCCAGCAAGTTCGCCAAGGTCACCACTGGGGCGCCCTGGCTGGGGAACCCGACCGTCATCACCGGTCCGCCCGGCACGCACCCGGAGGCGTCCGCCGAGGAGGACGTCGACGTCTACGCGCTCACCCACAACGAGACCTCGACCGGCGTCGCGATGCCGATCAGGCGTCCGGCGGGGACGACCGCGCGCGAGGGGCTCGTCCTGGTGGACGCCACGTCCGGCGCCGGCGGCCTGCCCGTGGACGTGTCGGAGACCGACGTCTACTACTTCGCGCCGCAGAAGTGCTTCGCGGCGGACGGCGGCCTCTGGGTGGCGCTCGCGTCCCCGGCGGCGCTGGAGCGGATCGACGAGATCGCCATGTCCGACCGGTACGTCCCGGAGTTCTTCAACCTGAAGACGGTCGTGGACAACTCCGCCAAGGACCAGACCTACAACACCCCGGCCGTGGCCACGCTGCTGCTGCTCGCCGAGCAGATCGAGTGGATGAACGGCCAGGGCGGCCTGGAGTGGACGACGTCCCGCACGGCCGACTCGTCCCAGCGGCTCTACACGTGGGCCGAGAAGACCTCGTACACGACGCCGTTCGTGGTGGACCCGGCGCAGCGCTCGCAGGTCGTCGGGACGGTCGACTTCAACGACGACGTGGACGCCGCTGCCGTCGCCAAGACGCTGCGCGCCAACGGGATCGTGGACACCGAGCCGTACCGCAAGCTGGGCCGCAACCAGCTGCGCATCGGCATGTTCCCCGCGATCGCCCCCGACGACGTCGAGGCCCTGACCGCCTGCGTCGACTACGTGGTCGAGCGCCTCTAGCAGGCGACGAGAACCCTCGGGGGCGCCGCACCGCGCCCCCGAGGGGTCCTAGGCGACGGTCAGCAGGCCGCCGGTGCCGCCTTCGCGCTCCACGACGCGGTGGAGGAGGCCGGCGCGGTCGCGGTCGGCGTCGGCGGCGGTGAAGCCCGTCCAGACGCGCGGGTCCAGGTCGGTGTCGCGGGCGGTCGGCACGAAGTCGGCGGTCGTGAGCACGTCGGGCAGGTCGCGGCGGCCGGGGCGGCGCTCCATGCCGACCTTGAGGTAGGTGCCCTCGCGCAGCAGGACGACGGAGGCGAACCGCACGCGCGTGTGCCGTTCGACCTCCCGGAACCAGCGCGGGTTGGACGCCCAGTAGATGTTCTGGTCGGTGTCCACGGCCACGGTCAGCGGGCTGAGCGCGCCCCGGGCCAGGTGCACCTGGGTGGGGCGGGCGCGGTCGACCCACGCGAGCGCGACCCGTCCGACCACGGATTCGAGGACCCCGGTGATGTCGGACGTGGTCCGGCAGCCGGCGAGGAGCTGGAAGACCGGCTCGCTGTCGGTGGCGCCGGACGCGGGCGGCAGCGCGAACCGGGAGCGCAGGCCGGCGGCGTCGACGTCGCCGTTGTGCGTGGCCACGACGCCGGCCGAGGGCGTGCCCGGAAAGGCGGCGGTGCCGGGGACGACCATCGGGCTGGCGTTGTCCGCCTCGACCGGGGAACCCTGCGTCGCCCAGCGGGTGTGGCCGAGCGCGACGGGCGCCCGGTCCAGCTCCGGCAGGAACTCCGGCCGCCAGATGCCGGAGAAGCGCCCGCGGCCCTTCACCACCCGGCAGCCGCCGCCGGCCTCCGGTCCGGCCAGGCCGGGCCAGCCGCCGAGCAGCGCCAGGCCGGCCGAGTCCGTCCCGCGCTCCTCCGCGAGCGCACCCAGCGTGACGAAGACGTCCGACGCCCGGCCCGGGTCGTCGGCGAAGGGAGAGCGCAGCACCCCGAACAATCCGCACATGCCAGATGAGATGCAGATCATCGGCGAACGGTTCGCGCCGGGCGGCGGGCCGAATAAGCTCAGGGGCGTGAACCGCGCGCCCCAATGGCTGCTCCCCACCGTGCTGACCGCGCTCATCCTGGCCGTGGTCGTCGGTGCGCTGCTGAGCTGACCGGAGCGGGCCTGCCGGAGCGGGGCATATGATCGTCGGGGCGGCGGAACGGGGATGGTCGAGTCATGTCAGCACGCCGCGCCGCCGTCAGCGCGAGCACCGCGATCGCCGTGGCCGGCGTGTCGGCGGGCGTGTTCACCCCGGCCGCCTCCGCGGGCACGCACCGTGACGACCGGGTGGCCTTCACGATCAGAGACCCGCGGATCACCGAGTCCAGCGGGCTCGCGGCCAGCACCCGGCATCCGGGTGTCGTCTACACCCACAACGACTCCGGCGGCGTCCCCAAGATCTACGCCCTCGGCAAGGACGGGCAGGTCCAGGCCGTCCTGACGCTGGCCGGCGCCGGCGCCCGCGACTGGGAGGGGATGGCGCTCGGCAAGGACGGCCGGGGCCGTCCGTCGATCTTCGTGGCGGACATCGGCGACAACCTCGGCGGCGCTTGGCCCTACGTGACGGTGTACCGGATCCCGGAGCCGTCCCGGCTGCGGAGCCAGACGCTGCGCGCCACCCGGTTCCGGATCAAGTACAAGGACGGGCCGCGCAACGCCGAGACCTTCATGATCAACCCGCGCACGAACCGGCTCTACATCGCCAGCAAGCTGTTCGGCGGCAAGATCTACGAGGCGCCCGCGCACCTGCGGACCAGCGGGTTCAACGTGATGCGCAAGATCGGGGACGCGCCCGCCATCGCGACCGACGGCGCGTTCTCCCCCGACGGGCGCACCTGCGTCATCCGCACCTACTTCGGCGCCCGCCTGTACTCGGTGGACGCCGGCGGCCGCCCGGCCAAGACGATCAAGACGATCGACGTCCCCATGCAGTCGCAGGGCGAGTCGGTGACGTACACGGCCGACGGCAGGTCCCTGCTGGTGGGGTCGGAGGGGAAGAACCAGCCGGTCTACCAGGTTCCCCTACCGGAGGAGGCGCTGCCGTCGCCGTCCGCCGACCCGAAGAACGCGGGGGCGCCGGGCGATGCCGAGGACGGCCACCGCGACCCCAGCAACACCCGGATCGGGCTGTTCCTGGCCCTCGCCATCGCGGCGGCGGTCGGCTACGGGCTGATGCGGAAACGGCGGTGACGGCCGAGGCCGATGTGACGGCGGCGAACAGTCCTACCTGACCGGCACGATGGAAGTCGGTTTCGGAGGGCGACCGGATCGGGAAAGGGGGCGACGGTCTCGCGGTGACCCGTGTGAGGATGCGGACTGTGGAGCATGAGCTGGTGAGCCTCGCCGGTTCCGGGGGCCGGTGGCGCCCCGTGGCCGCGGGCCCGTTCACCGTCCTCGCGGCGGCGCTGGCGCTGCTGCCGATCCGGCCGGTGTGGCTGTGGGCGGCGCTGATCGGCGCGGTCGCCGCCGTCCCGTGGCTGCTGGGCGCGGTCCCCGAGGCGCGGCGCCGCCGCCCCCGGCCGTACTGGCGGCTGTCGGCGGCCGGTCTCGAGCGGATCGGGCCCGGCGGGCTGGTCATGGTGTCCTACGAGCGCTCCCGCATCGACGGCCTCGCCATCACCACCGGCGACGGCGTGCTGACCGTGTTCCACCGGTTCGGCCGCACCGCGGTCGGCGGCATGACGGCGATGGGCCTGGAGCCGCTCGCGGTGTTCGTGACGGCCCGGCGGCTCGGCGTCCCCATGCACGTCCTGGACGGCGAGGCGACCGACCTGCTCGACCCGGCGCTGGACGAGGCGCTCCGCATGTCCGGCCTGGAGGACGACATCCCGGGCGGCGGACCCCTGCCCCGCGACCACGTGGCGGAGAAGCGGCTCCTCGACCAGGAGGCCGCCCTGCTCGCGGCGGCGCACGAGCCGCCCGCCGGGGCCGACTCCCCCGACACGCGCGTCGAGCAGCGGCTCGACACGCCGGAGCCGCTCCCGAGCCGGCGCCGGATCGCGTTCCTCGGCGTCCTCACCGCCCTGCTCGGCGCCGCCATGATCATCCGGATCGCGCTGGACGGAACCGGCGAGTTCGGCGCCCGGCTCGCCGCGGGCTGCTGGGCGCTGGCCGCCGTCGGCGGCGTCCTCGCGGCGCGGCGCAGGCTGCTGCGGGCCGCGCAGGTCCGCTGGACGATCACGGCGGAGCGGCTGCTGGTGCGGGCCCGCCCCGGGCGGCGCCGCGAGACCCAGGACCTGCGCGCCGGGGACGTCGCGGCGGTCGTCGTCGGGCCCGGCCTGCGCCTGGACCCGGTGAGCGGCGAGCCGCGCCGCGCCGACCTGGCCGCGCTGGCGTTCGGGCACCGGCTGGAGCTCGTCGCCCGGCTGCCCGCGCACGGCCTGGACGGCTTCCAGCTCGCGCACGCCCTCGACGACCACGGCTACCGGGTGATCACGCCGGGGGCGCGGGCGCCGCGCCGCCCCGACTACGGGCTCGAAGGGCTGCCGGAGATCTTCGCGCAGGTGCCCGGCGGGCGGCTCGTCGTCGCCGACGACGGGCTCGGCTGGGCCGACGCGGCCGGCGACGTCGTGCTGAAGATGCCGCAGGACCGCATCGGCGGCATCGAGCTGCTGACCATCGCCGGGCACGCGTGGGTGCGGCTGTACGACTCCGACGGCGACGAGTTCTTCGCCGCGCCGCTGTCGGCGCTGCGCATCGCCCGCACCGACCTGCGCGACTCCGCCCGCCGCGCCGGGCTGCCGGTCAACGACGCCGAGTACGAGGCGTACCTGAGCGCCGCGTTCCATTCGGCCGTGTCCACGCTCGCCGCCGACCCGGAGCCGGCCGCGGCGGCGCTGCCCGCGGGGCCGGTGTCCCCGTCCGCCGCCGTCGACGAGCCCGAGTTCACGTTCACCGTCCCCGCTCCGCCGAACCCCGTGACGGCACCGGGCGCGCTGCTGGACGCGACCCGCCGCTCCCGCATCGGCACCTACGGGATGAGCGTCCTGCTGTGCGAGGCCGTGGCGCTGCTGGGCGCCGTCTGGCTCGGCCCCGACCTGGGCGGGTTCAACACGACGGCGTCCTGGTCGGTGCCGGCGGGCCTGCTGATCGGGCTCCTCGGCTACTGGCTGTACGACCGGAACCGGTCGCAGCTGCGCGTGACGTCCGCCGGCCTCGCCGTCGTCACCCGGCGCGGAAAGGTCGAATGGGACCTGGTCCGCGACCGCATCGGCGGCGTCGGCATCGACGAGGCGGCCGAGCGGATGCCCCGGCTGGTGGTGTGGGGCCCGTCCGGGCGGGTGCTGCGGCAGATCACGTTCCCGCCCGACCTGGACGAGCTGCGCCGCGCCTGCGAACGCTACGGCGTCCCCTGGGGGCCGCCCGACGCCGACCGTCCCGCCCCTCCGCCGCCGGAACTCTGACGCAGCGACCACGTCTTCAGCGGCTCGTACGTCACCTGGCCGTAGTCCTTGCCGGGCAGGTGGCTGCGCATCAGGTGGACGGACCCGGCCGTCCACGGCGCACCCGCGAACGACGACAGCGCCTCGATGAGCCACCGGACGTCCACCGGCCGCCGGGACCGCGCCAGCGTCATGTGCGGGCGGAACCCCTTGTGCTTGTCGGGCAGCGTCCCGACGCGGCGGCCCGCGGCCGTGGTGGACGCGGCCAGCCGCGCCAGGCGGCGGCGGTCGCCGTACAGGCCCGTCCACAGGACGCGGGCGTGCGCGCCGCTGCCGGGGAAGGCGCCCGCGCCGGCCAGCGACAGCGTCATCCGCTCATGCCGCTGGACGGCGCGTTCCAGCCTCGGGAGCAGCCGGTCGAGGGTGCGGTCGTCGACCTCGCCGAGGAACGTCAGCGTGACGTGCATCAGGTCGCGCCTGATCCAGCGCAGCCAGGGGCTCGCGTCGAGGTGCGGCCGGGTGGCCTCCTCCAGCCCGTTCAGCACGTCCGGCGGCGGGACGAGCGCCACGAAAAGCCTCATGAGGGCGTCCGGAGGGCCACCCCGCAAGCTTTTCAGCAGGTGGCGCCCTTGTCACGCGAATCGGGGTCACGCGAACCGGGTCAGGTGGCCCGGGAGGCGCGGCGGAGCCGGGCCAGGGCCGGGCGCACGGCCCCGCTCTCGTCCCGCGCCTGCCATAGCGCGAGCATCCCGACGACCGCGGCGGCGACGGCGGAGATCAGCCCGCCGAGGACCAGCGCCGCCCGCGCGCCGAAGTGCTCGGCCAGCCAGCCGATCGTGGGCGCGCCCAGCGGGTTCGTCCCGAGGAAGACCAGCATGTAGAGGGCCATCACCCGGCCGCGCATCTCGGGTGCGACGCCGATCTGGACGGTCGCGTTCGCCGCCGTCGTGATCGTCATCATCGCGATGCCGGTCGGGACCAGCAGCGCCAGGAACGACCAGTACGTCGGCATCAGCCCGGTGACGACCTCCAGCGTCCCGAACACCAGGCCCATCGCCACGAGCAGCCGCAGCCGGGGCCGCGCGACCCGGCGGGCGGCCAGCAGGGCGCCGCTGAGCGCGCCGACCGCGAGCATGCTGGACGCGAGGCCGAACGCGGACGCGTCGGTGTGGAAGACCTCCTTGGCGACCAGCGCGACCGTGGTGGTGAAGTTCATGCCGAACGTGGCGAGGAACCCGACGAGGACCAGGACGAGCATCAGGTCGCGGCGGCCGCGCACGTAGCGGAGCCCTTCGCGGAGCTGCCCCTTGGCGCGCTTGACCGGGGCGGAGTGGTGCAGCTCGTCCGCCCGCATCGCGTAGAGGACGAAGAGGACGGCGCCGAACGACGCGGCGTTCACCAGGAAGACCGGGCCGGTGCCGATGAGGGCGATCAGCACGCCGGCGACGGCCGGGCCGAGCAGCCGGGCGCCGTTGAAGGCGGCGCTGTTCAGCGCGATCGCGTTCGGCAGGTCGCGCCTGCCGACCATCTCGACGACGAACGCCTGCCGGGACGGGTTGTCCACGACGGTGGCGACGCCGAGCCCGAAGGCCAGCAGGTAGACGTGCCAGACCTGCGCCGAGCCGGTGATCGCGAGCAGGCCGAGGACGAGCGCGAGCACGCCCATCGACAGC
Source organism: Actinomadura darangshiensis (assembly GCF_004349235.1). Lineage (GTDB taxonomy): Bacteria > Actinomycetota > Actinomycetes > Streptosporangiales > Streptosporangiaceae > Spirillospora > Spirillospora darangshiensis. Next base: position 18,667 of record NZ_SMKY01000174.1, read on the forward strand.
TGGGTGAGCATCAGGACGCGGCGCTTGGGGTAGCGGTCGGCGATGATGCCGCCCCACAGGCCGAACAGGAGCATCGGCAGGAACTGCAGGCCGGTGGTGATGCCGAGCGCGGTGCCGCTGCCGTGGGCGAGGTCGAGGACGAGCCAGTCCTGCGCGACGCGCTGCATCCACGTGCCGGTGTTGGAGACGACCTGCCCGGTGGCGTACAGCCGGAAGTTGTGGTTGCGGAGGGAGCGGAACATGCCGCCGGTGCCCTCCGGCTCGTCGTCCGGGGTCTCGGCGCCGGACGGCTGCTGCTGCTCGGGGGCTTCGGAATCGGCCTTTTGGAACGTTCCGGACGGCGTCCGCGCCGGGCCTGGCCGAGGAGCTGCGCATCTCGATCGCGCGGCTGTCGCGCCGGCTGCGCACGCTGCGCCCGCACGCGGCGGCCGACGGCGGCCCGAGCCCGCTGTCGCTCACG
>NZ_SMKY01000175.1 GCF_004349235.1 Actinomadura darangshiensis
GGGCCTCACCGAGCAGGGTGGCGGCGCGGTCGGCGGCCCAGGCGCGGGCGCCGGAGTCCTCGATGAGCGCGGCGGCGCGGATCGTCTCCTCGCCGGTGAGGGGCTCCTCGCGCAGGTAGAGCGCGGCCAGTTCGGTGCCGGCCGGGGTGCCGGAGGTGAGGGCCGCGACGACGGGCAGCGACTTCTTGCCGCTGCACAGGTCGGAATGGACGGGTTTGCCGGTGACCGCCGGTTCGCCCCAGATGCCGAGCAGGTCGTCCACGAGCTGGAACGCGAGGCCGACGCGCTCACCGAAGGCGCGGAAGCGGCCGGCCCGCCCAGGCCCGGCGCCGCCGTGGACGGCGCCGAGCGCGCAGGCCGCGCCGATGAGCGCGCCGGTCTTGCGGCCGGCCATCGCCAGGCATTCGTCGACCGTGACGTCGCCGCGCCGCTCGAACTCCAGGTCGGCGCACTGCCCCTCGACCAGCTCGACGACCGCCCGGCCGAGGACGCGGACGCTGCGCGCCAGCGCCGGGGACGGCTTCTCGGCGAGCACCTCGAAGGCCGCCGCGAGGAGCCCGTCGCCGGTCAGGATCGCGGCGTTCGCCCCGAAGACGGTCCAGGCGGTGCGGCGGTGCCGGCGGGTGCGGTCGCCGTCCATCACGTCGTCGTGCAGGAGCGAGAAGTTGTGCGCCAGCTCGACCGCCACGGCGGCCGGGAGGGCGGCCCCCGCCGTCCCCCCGGCCGCCTCCGCGGCGAGCAGTGCGAGCGCGGGACGGATCGCCTTGCCGCCCGGCCCGGCGGCCGGCCGCCCCCGCTCGTCGCACCAGCCGAAGTGGAACGCCGCGACGGAGCGCGACGCGTCCGGCATGGTCTCGACCGCGCGCCGCAGCGCGGGGTCGAGCAGGCGGCGGCTCCAGGCGAGCACCTCGGCCGCCGTGCGGGGGCGGTGGTCCGGCCCCGGACGGTGGTCGCAGGCGACGACGGCCGGGTCGTCCTTCCAGGCGGGCATGGCACGTCCCTCTCGTCGGCGGGCGATGCTGGCCTTCGTCAGCGGGCGATCTCGACGTTCTCCAGGACGCCGAGGGCGTCGGGGACCAGCACCGCGGCCGAGTAGTAGGCGCTGACCAGGTAGGTCAGCAGCCCCTTGGCGTCGACGCCGGTGAACCGGACCGACAGCCCCGGCCGGACCTCGCCGGACAGCCCGGTGCGGCGCAGCCCGATGACGCCGTGGTCGTCCTCCCCGGTGCGCAGGGCGAGGATCGAGCTGGTCCCGGCCGGACTGATCGGGATCTTGTCGCACGGGAAGATCGGGACGCCGCGCCAGGCGTGCACGCGGCGGCCGTCCACCTCCACGGGCGCCGGGTAGATGCCGAGGCGGGTGCACTCGCGGCCGATCGCGGCGATCGTCCTCGGGTGGGCGAGGAAGAACCGGGTCTTGCGGCGCCGCGCCAGCAGCTCGTCCATGTCGTACGGGGTCGGCGGCCCGCCGCCGGTCTGGATGCGCTGCCGCAGGTCGGCGTTGTGCAGCAGGCCGAAGTCACGGTTGTTGACCAGCTCGTGCTCCTGCCGCTCCGCGACCTCCTCGATCGTCAGCCGGAGCTGCTGCTCGACCTGGTCCATCGGCCCGTTGTAGAGGTCGGCGACGCGGCTGTGGACGCGCAGGAGCGTCTGGGTGACGCCCATCTCGTACTCGCGCGGCGAGCCCTCGTAGTCGACGAACGTGCCGGGCAGCACGGGTTCGCCGGCGTGCCCGGCCGCCAGCTCGATCACCGCCTCGCCGTGCCTGGTCTGCGGCGGGGCGGGCGCGTCCCGGTACGCCTCCAGGTGCGCGCGGAGCGCGTCGGACCGGCCGGTCAGCTCCTCGATCGCCGCCCGCCCCAGGGACAGGACGGTCGTGGGGGTCCGGGCGCGGAACGTGTGCGGCCACTCCGCGGACGTGTCCAGCAGCGCCGTGTCGCCGAAGAACCGGCCGTCCGCGTGGACGCCGATCAGGGAGCCGGCGTCGTACTCGCCCGGTCCGACCTCCTCGACCTTGCCGTGCGCGATGAGGTGGACGGCGTCGAGCGGCCGGCCCGCCTCCGCGATCGTCTCGCCGGGGGCGTACTCGCGCTGCTCGAACCGCGCGGCGAGACCGTCCAGGAGCGCGGGGTCGGCCAGGCCGCGCAGCGGCGGCAGCTCGGCCAGCTCCGGCGGGACGACCCTGACGTCGGCGCCGTCGTTGAGGAACGTCACCAGCCCGTCGCCGAGCTGGTAGGTGAGCCTGCGGTTCACCCGGTAGGTGCCGGCGTCCGCCCGCACCCACGGCAGCTGCGCCATCAGCCACCGCGGGGTGATGCCCCGCATCTGCGGGACGGACTTGGTCGTCGTCGCGAGGTTGCGTGCGGCCCGCGTGCCGAGGGCCAGCCGCTGCTCGGTCACTCGCCGCCGCCGTGCGCGATCTCGACGGACTCCAGCATGCCGAGCGCGTCGGGCACCAGGACGGCGGCCGAGTAGTAGGCGCTGACCAGGTAGGAGATGAGCGCCTTCTCGTCGATGCCCATGTAGCGGACCGACAGGCCGGGCTGGTACTCGTCCGGCAGCCCGGTCTGGTGCAGGCCGACGACGCCCTGCGCCGCCTCGCCGGTCCGCATCAGCAGGATCGAGCTGGTCCGCGTCGGGCTGACCGGGATCTTGTTGCACGGGAAGATCGGCACGCCCCGCCAGCCGGGGACCTTGTGGCCGCCGACGTCGACGCTGTCGGGGTAGACGCCGCGCGCGCTGCACTCGCGCCCGAACGCGGCGATCGACTTCGGGTGGGCGAGGAAGAACGCCGGGTCCTTCCAGACGACGGTGAGCAGCTCGTCCATGTCGTCGGGCGTGGGCGGGCCGGAGCGGGTGTGGATGCGCTGCGACAGGTCGGCGTTGTGCAGCAGGCCGAAGTCGCGGTTGTTGACGAGCTCGTTCTCCTGCCGCTCGCGCAGCGCCTCGATGGTCAGCCGGAGCTGCTGCTCGACCTGGTCCATCGGCTGGTTGTAGAGGTCGGCGACGCGGGTGTGGACGCGCAGGACGGTCTGCGCGACGCTCAGCTCGTACTCCCGGGGCGAGCCTTCGTAGTCGACGAACGTCCCCGGCAGGACGGGCTCGCCGGCGTGCCCGGACGCCACGTCGATCGCCGCCTCGCCGTGCGCGTTGTGCGCGCGCGCCGGGCTGGCCTTGTACTCCTCCAGGTGCGCTTGCAGCGACGCGGACTGGCCGAGCGTCTCCTGGAAGTCGGTCTCGCTCATGCTGAGGATCGTGCAGGCGGTCACGGCCTTGACCGTGTGGTCCCACTCCGCGGGCCCCTCGCCCTCCTCCGTGCCGAGGAGGGCCTGCTCGCCGAAGAAGTCGCCGTTCGCGAGCGTCCCGAGGACGGCGTCGGCGCCGTACTCCCCGGCACCGATCTTGCTGAGCTTGCCGTGCGCGACGAGGACGACGCGGTCGACGGGACGTCCGCGCTCCACGACGACGTCGCCGGGCTCGTACTCCTGCTGGGTGAAGCGCCCGGCGATGGCGTCCAGGGCGAGGTCGTCGTCGAAGCCGCGCAGCGGGGCCAGCTCGCCCAGCTCGCGCGGGATGACCCGCACGTCGGCGCCGGTGGTCACGAACGTGACCCGGCCGTCGCCGAGCGTGTAGGTGAGCCGCCGGTTGACCCGGTAGGCGCCGCCGGACGCCTCCACCCACGGCAGCAGCTTCAGCAGCCACCGCGACGTGATGCCCTGCATCTGCGGGACGGACTTGGTCGTGGTCGCCAGGTTCCGCGCAGCCGCGGTACCGAGGCTCTGTTGCTGCTGCTCTTGCTGCTGCTGTTCCGTCACGTCCGCACCACCGATTCGTCGTGGGTCTGTCAGGAAGGGGCCGCGTTCGGCCATCGGTGACGCTACAGACGGTAATCGGCAGATCGCAACGAGCCATCCCCCACTTCGGCTTGGCCTCGCCGCCACACAAGTAGCACCCTCGCGACCGAATATGCCACCGAGGACATATGACCGGACGGTTATGATTGCGTCATGTCGTCCGCGTTCGCCGTGCTCGCCGAGCCGACCCGCCGCCACATCCTGGATTTGCTGCTGGAGCGCCCCCGCCCGGTCGGCGAACTCGTCGAGCAACTGGGGCTCACGCAGCCGGGGACGTCCAAGCACCTCAAAGTGCTGCGCGACGCGGGCCTCGTCCAAGCCCGCCAGGAGGCGCAGCGCCGCGTGTACGAGGTCCGCCTGGAGCCGCTCACCGAAGTCGACGTCTGGCTGGCCCCCTACAGACGCGCATGGGCGGCACGGCTCGACGCCCTCGAACAACACCTCGACGCGGGAGAGTGACGGGCCCGGCGGGAGGCAAGCCGACGACCAGCGTCCTTTACCCTCGGTGCAGGTTTCATTGCAGGTCAGGCCAGGTGTGCGTGAGGCAAATCACGTGGTTCGACGGCCTGGGCAAGGAAAGATCGACCGCTTCCCGGTGTTACACCCGATGAGCATCGGGTCCGGTCAGGACGGGCCCGCGGAAACCGAGGGGAGGCTCCCAGTGGCCGGAGTCTGGACAGCACTGGCGATCGAGACCGGCACCGCACTGGTGATCGCGGGTTCGCTGGCGGGCTGGGCCCGCCGGCACTTCGCCCGCTCGCACTGACGGCGCCGTCACCTCGCCCCGGAACCCGCCGGTTCCGGGGCGTTCTCCGTTCCGGCCCGCTCGATCGGCACGCCCGCCGTCTCCGGGATCTTGATGATCGGGTACAGCGCCACCAGCCCGGCGATCATCAGGTAGTAGGCGGGGATGTAGTTGGACCCCGTCGCGTCGATGAGCGAGCCGACCAGCACGGCGACCGTCCCGCCGAACACCGACGTCGAGATGTTGTAGCCGATCGCGAACGCCCCGTACCGCACCTTGGTGGGGAACATCGCGGGGAACGTCGCCCCGATCACGGCCAGCATCAGCACCAGCAGGCCGCCGACGATCGCGTAGCCGAGGGCCACCCCGAGGGCGCTGTTGGTCTGCATGAGCGCGAACGCCGGCCAGGACAGGAAGATGTAGCCGATCGCCGCGGTGATCAGCAGCGGTTTCCGGCCGATCCGGTCCGACAGCGCGCCGAGCGGCAGGATCACCATGATCATCAGCGCCTCCACCAGGATGGTGATGAGCTGCGCCGTGGTGTCGTTCTTGTCCAGGTAGTCGACGAGGTAGGACGGCATGAACGTCAGCAGCGTGTAGTCCGCGACGTTCAGCAGGAACACGATGCCGATGAGCATCAGGATGACGCGCCAGTAGTGCTCCAGCGTGTCCCGCAGCGGCGACTCGGACTTGTTGCCCGCCTCCTCCATCTTCTGGAACGTCGGGGTGTCCTCGATGCGCGTCCGGACGAACAGGCCGACCATGCCGAGCGGCAGCGCGATCATGAACGGGATGCGCCAGCCCCAGTCGTGCATCGACTCCGTGCTGAGCGCCAGGTCCATCAGCAGGACGAGCCCGGCGCCGAGGATGTACCCCGACAGCGTGCCGAGCTCCAGGAACGCGCCGAAGAACCCGCGCCGGTTCGTCGGCGCGTACTCGGCGATCATCGTGGCGGCGCCGCCGTACTCGCCGCCCGTCGAGAAGCCCTGGACCAGCCGGACGCCGAGCAGCAGCAGCGGCGCGGCGATCCCGATCGTGGTGTAGCCGGGCAGGATGCCGATCACGAACGTGGAGCCCGACATCAGGATGATCGTGGCGGCCAGCACCCGCTTGCGGCCGAGCTTGTCGCCCATCGGCCCGAAGAACATCCCGCCGAACGGGCGGGCGAGGAACGCCGCCGCGATCAGCGCGAACGAGCGCAGCGTCGCGCTGCCGGCCGCCCCCTCGGGGAAGAAGACCGTGCCGACGATCGAGGTCATCACGCCGGCGCTGAACACGCCGAAGTCGAACCACTCCACGCAGTTGCCCATCGCCGAGGCGATCACGGCTTTGCGGACCGCGGACTCGTCGACCTCTTCCTTCGACAGGTTCACGCCGTCACCGGCCTGCCGCGGTTCCTCCCCGGGGGCGGGGTTCATCGAGTCGCTCACGGAATGCCCCTGCCCGAAGATCAGCAAAGATAACGCCGTGTTGGGGTTCCGATGACTCAGCGAACGCGGTTACGGGTCAGGCCCTGCGGGACTTTCGGGGCGTCCGCGCGGTGTCCTCGTCGTCCTCGCCGCCGGGTTCCAGCAGGTCGTCGGGCAGTGTGGGGAGGACGGTGGTGCGCTGCGGATCGCTCTCGGCCGGATCTTCCGGCTCTTCCGGAACTTCCGCTTCTTCGGGCGGCCCGGGAAGCTCGTCGGTGGTCTGCGGGTCGCCGGCGTCGAGCAGTTCGTCGAGGGTCGCGGTGCTCTGCGGGTCGGCCTCCGGCCCGTCCAGCAGGTCGTCCTCCGGGATCGCGACGAGGGCCTGCGTCTCCTGCGCCTCCCGCGTGATCACCCCGCTGGCGAGGACGGTGTTGCGGTGCCGCAGCGCGCCGTTCTCGCGGAGCAGGTTGTCGACGTCGGCGCGGCCGCGGGCGATGCGGCGGCTCAGCCGGACGTGCACGAGCAGGCCGCCCGCCGCGCCGCCGAGGACGAACCCGGCGACCGGGAGGCCGACGGCCGCCGGCGCGAGCGTGGCGACCAGCGCGACCACGACCAGCGCGACGACCACCCCGAGCGCGAGATAGTGCTGCTCCATCCAGTCCAGGACGGTGTTGACGCGCTTGGGAATCCGCACTCGTCTTCTCCTCCACTCGGCTCGGAACGGGGACAACGACCGGGCCGCGGCACGATGTTCCATCGTGCTCCGGCACCGTGGCACGGCCGTTCCAGGGGACGCCGCCGGGCTCGCGGCCGGGACGGGTCGGGGCTCGCGCCGGTCCCGGCGCGCCGCCTGTCGCTCACGCGCCTCCCGCGGTTCGTGACCGGAGGGAGACCTTCGAAACACTAACAGGACGTGACGCCGGCTCCCACCCGGCGCCCCGCGTGCGCCGGCCGGGATGCGAGCACCAGCCCAGGGCGAATATCGTCCACTGATATGAGCGAACACTTTGACGTCGTGGTCCTGGGCGCGGGCCCGGGTGGATATGTCGCCGCGATCCGGTCGGCACAGCTCGGGCTGAAGACGGCGATCATCGAGGAGAGGTACTGGGGCGGGGTGTGCCTCAACGTCGGCTGCATCCCCTCGAAGGCGCTGCTGCGCAACGCCGAGCTGGCGCACATCTTCACCCGGGAGCAGGAGACCTTCGGGATCAGCGTCGAGGGCAGCGTGTCCTTCGACTACGGCGTCGCCTTCCAGCGCAGCCGCCAGGTGTCGGACAAGCTCGTCAAGGGCGTCCAGTTCCTGATGAAGAAGAACAAGATCACGTCCTATGACGGGCGCGGCACCTTCACCGACCCGAACACGCTGCAGGTGTCGCGGCAGGACGGGTCGAGCGAGACGGTGACGTTCGGCAGCTGCATCATCGCGGCGGGCGCGCACACCAAGCTGCTGCCGGGGACGTCCCTGTCGGAGCGGGTCGTCACCTACGAGGAGCAGATCCTCAGCGCCGAGCTGCCGGGGAGCATCGTCATCGCGGGTGCGGGCGCGATCGGCGTCGAGTTCGCCTACGTCCTGCACAACTACGGGGTGAAGGTCACGATCGTCGAGTTCCTCGACCGGATGGTCCCGAACGAGGACGCCGACGTGTCGAAGGAGCTGGCGAAGCGGTACCGCAAGCTCGGCGTGGACGTCCTCACCTCCACCCGGGTGGACGCCATCGACGACTCCGGAGACAAGGTCAAGGTCACCGTCACCGGCAAGGACGGCGCCCAGCAGGTCATCGAGACCGACAAGGTGCTGCAGGCGATCGGCTTCCAGCCGAACGTGGACGGCTACGGCCTGGAGAAGGCCGGCGTCGCCCTGACCGAGCGCGGCGCGATCGACGTGGACGGCCGCTGCCGGACGTCGGTCCCGCACATCTACGCCATCGGCGACGTCACCGCCAAGCTGATGCTCGCGCACGCCGCCGAGGCGATGGGCATCGTCGCGGCCGAGACGATCGCGGACGCCGAGACGATGGAGCTCGACTACGTGATGATCCCCCGCGCCACCTACTGCCAGCCGCAGGTCGCCTCGTTCGGCTGGACGGAGGCGCAGGCCAAGGAGCAGGGCTTCGACGTCAAGACCGCCAAGTTCCCCTACAGCGCCAACGGCAAGGCGCTCGGCATGGGCGAGGGCGACGGCTTCGTCAAGGTGATCAGCGACGCCAAGTACGGCGAGATCCTCGGCGCGCACATGATCGGCCCGGAGGTCACCGAGCTGCTGCCCGAGCTGACCCTCGCCCAGCAGTGGGACCTGACGGTCAACGAGGTGGCCCGCAACGTCCACGCCCACCCGACCCTGGGCGAGGCGATGAAGGAGGCCGTGCACGGCCTGGCCGGCCACATGATCAACCTCTGAGGTCCGGAGACGGGAGAAGGCCGCCGCCGCGGACGGGATCCGCGGCGGCGGCCTTCCCACGTCAGGAGGCGGGCCAGAGGGTCAGGGCCTCGTAGGCGGGGCGCCATTCGCCTTCGTAGGCGGCGCGCACCGGCGGAGGCGCGACCCCCAGCAGCGATGCCACCACCGCGTCGTCGGCGCCGTCGAGCATCCACGGGATCACGCGCGGGCTGTCGGGACCGACGAGTTCGCCGTGGACCTTGCCGAAGTTCTGGAACTGCTCGAGGGTCAGGGTGGCGTCCATCAGGGGGATCGCCTCCTTCTCCTCGTGGGCCAGGTGGGCGGTCAGGTCGGCGGCGAGGGCGTCGACGAGGTCGCCGACGGGGTCGGTGCCCGTGTCGACGGCCTCGATGACGGGGTCGATGGCGGCGTGCTCGGCCTCCATCGCGTCCAGGAGCGCCAGGTCTCCGGGACGGTCTTCGAGCGTCCTGGACAGCACCGGCCAGAGCGCCCGGTCCTCGGCGGTGTGGTGGGCATGCAGGGCCGTCTTGAACAGCTCCCAGCCCGCGGCGGCCGCCAGGACGCGGCGGGGGTCGTCGCCCATGCGGGCGGTGGCCTTCGCGAGGCGCTCCAGCTCCCGTCGCAGCGCATCGTGCATGGCGTACATGGGGGTCCACTCGAAATTGCTCACGTTTCCTCCTTCATCCACTGCACTGACGGAGCGCGCGAAGGAAACGTGACCGATCAGGACGTGGGGGCCGGAGTCGCGAGGCGGCTCAGGAGGCGCTGGCCCTGGCGGGGGCTGATCTCCAGGCGGCGCGCCAGCTCGGCGCCGGTGATGCCGGGCTCGGCGTCGATGATGGACAGGGCGCGGGCCTCGTTGTCGGTGGCGACGCTGCGCGGGACCCTCTTCTTGGGCGGAGCCTTGGGCTGCGGAGCCGGTTTCGGCGCCGGTTTCGGGGCGGTGAGCTCGGTGACGCGGGCGAGAGCCTGGTCGAGCATGACACCGTCGGCGAGCATCCAGACGACGTCGGCGGGCGCCTTCGTCTTCCACTTGCGGCCGTAGTGGGCGTCCAGGAGGGCCAGCGCGTGGCGGCGGCGCTGCTCGGCGACCAACGCCTGTGGGTAGGACGTGATCTGCCACAGCACCATGCGGCGCCACAGCCGGAACGTCGAGAACGGGGCCAGCAGCCAGCGGGCGAGCGGGATGCCCTCGCGGACGGTCCCGGCGGCGATCCCGGCGCGGCGGCGGATCGCGTGCCGGACGGCCTCGATGAACGTGATGAACAGGACCGGCATGGCCGCGTGCATGACCATGCCGGTCACGTCGCCGTGCGCGGCGGACACGTTGAGCCAGACGGTGGCGGCGGTGAACGCGAACGCCATCCAGCGCAGCGCCGGCATCGGCATGGCCAGCCATTCCAGCAGCAGCGCGACCGAGACCAGCGCGAGGATGCCGAGGTCGACGCCGGCCGGGACGATCCACGCCTGGCCGCCGAACCAGGGCTCGGCGACGCCCTGGACGGAGGCGAACGACCCGTACCCGCCGAGGCCGGCCAGGCCGGCGAAGAACAGGCCGCCGGCCCCGGCCAGGACGCGCTGCGCCCGGGTCAGCGGCTCGATCGTCCGCGCCTCGTCCATCGGGTTCCTCCCGCACGGGGTGTCTGGATCACCCAGTGACGGTACAGCTCCGTCCGGGACGAAACCGGCAATATCGCCCAGCCGTCAGCGGAGCGGGTCGAAGGGGTCCAGCTCGCCCGGGCGGTGACCAGTGGCGATCATCTCGGCGAGCAGACGGCCGGTCGCCGGGCCGAGCGTGATGCCCCACATGCCGTGCCCGCCGGCGGCGAAGACGCGCGGCGAGCGGGTGGCGCCGATCAGCGGCAGGCCGTCCCGCGTGCAGGGCCGGGAACCGACCCACTCGTCCTGGCGGGCGTCCAGGTCGGCGCCGCGCAGCAGCGGACGCGCGGCCTCGACGATCGCGTCGACCCGGCGCGGGTCGAGCGCCGCCTCCGGGCGGCGGAACTCCATCATCCCGGCGACGCGCAGCCGGTCGCCGAGCGGCGTGCAGGCCACACGCTGCGCGGGGAAGTAGACCGGGCCGTCCGGGACGCGGTCCATCGGCACGCTGAAGCTGTAGCCGCGGCCCGCCTGGACCAGGGAGCGGACACCGAACCGCTTGGCGAGGTCGCCGAGCCACACGCCGCTCGCGATCACGACGGTGTCGAACGCCTCCGCGTCGCTCCCGCCGGTGCGCACGGACACGCCGCCCGCTTCGTCGCGGATGTCGGTGACGGCCGCGCCCGCCCGGATCTTCCCGCCCCGGTCGCGGACGGAGTCGGCCAGCGCGTGCACGAACACACCCGGGTTGATGAAGCGCTGGCCGCGCAGCAGGATCGCCGCGCCGACCTCCCCGGACAGGGCGGGCTCCACCCGCCGCGCCTCGTCGCCGTCCAGGACCTCGTACTCCAGCTCCTGGCCGGCCGCGCGGATGTGCTCGATCTCCTCCAGCAGGACGCGGCGCTCCCCGGCCGTCCGGTAGGCGGCGAGGAACGATCCGGCCTCGTTCGTCCTCGCCTTGACGCCGCCGTCCAGCAGGGCGTCGAAGCTCGGCAGCGCCCGCCCGTTGATCGGCACGAGCGACTCCATCGCGCGCCGCCACCGGGCCGCGGTGCTGTTGCGGGCGAACCCCGCGAGGAACCTGAGCAGCTTCGGGTTCGCGCTCGGCGGGACGTAGACGGGCGACGACGGGCTGAGCACCGCGCGCACGCCGTAGGAGAGGACGGCCGGTTCGGGCAGCGGCGTCGCCAGGCCGGGCGTCAGCCATCCGGCGTTGCCCCAGGACGCGCCCGCCGCGACGTCCCGCCGGTCGAACACGGTGACGTCGGCACCGTGCTCCTGCAGGAACCATGCGGTGGACAGCCCGACCATGCCGGCGCCCACGACGGCGACTCGACGCGCCATGACCTCTCCTCTCCTCGTGAAACGGATCACTTCGATGGTGATACGCCCGCGCGCCCGCACCTTCGTTCGTTCCGGCCAATCTGAACGGATCGCATAGTGTTGAACGCACAATGATCAGCTTGCGCGGCCTCGTCGACTCCCTGGGCCCCGGCCTCCTCCGCATGGTCGAGGACGGCCCCGACGCCCAGGTGCACGACGTCGTCCTGGCCGAACCGGGCGAGGCCGCCGGCCGGCCCGGCGAGATCGTCCTCGGCGCGGGCACACCGGACGCCGTGGCGCTCCTGGAACAGGCGGACACGACGGGAGCGGCGGGCATCGTCCTGAAGGCGCCCCTGCCCCCCGAGGTCGTCAGCGCCGCCCGCCGGCTGCGCCCCGCACTGATCGAACTACAGCCGGACACGTCCTGGACGCACGTCATCTGGCTGATCCGCGGCGCCATCGACCGCGCCTACGCCCCCCTGCCCGGACCGTCCGGCCCGCACGACGACCTGTTCGCCCTGGCCGACACGGCCGCGGAGATCGCGGACGCGCCGGTCACGCTGGAGGACGCCCGCTCCCGCGTCCTCGCCTACTCCGGCCGCCAGGACAGCACCGACCCCGCCCGCGTCTCCACGATCGTCGGCCGCCGCGTCCCGCCCCAGGTCATCGCCCACCTGCGCGCCTCGGGCGTGTTCCGCAAGCTGGCACGGTCGAGCGACCCGGTCCTCGTCCCCGAGGGCCCGGACGGCATGCTGCCCCGGCTGGTCGTCCCGGTCCGCGCCGGCGGCGAATGGCTGGGCTCGATCTGGGTCGTGGCACGCACACCGATCCCGTCCGACCGCGTCAAACGCCTGGCCGATCTGGCCTCCGTCCTGGCCCTGCACCTCCTGCGCCTGCGCGCCGAGGCCGGAGTGGCCCGCCGCGTCTCGGCCGACCAGCTGCGCGCCGCCCTCCGCGACGGCGCGCACCCCGTCCCGGCACCCCCGCCATGGCGCGTGGCGGCCCTGGGCGGCCGCGACGAAACCGAGGACACCCGCCGGCGCCTCGACCTGTGGGACGCGATCGTGCACCGCTTCGGCTGGCATCGCCCCCTCCTCGCCGACCTCGACGGCACGATCTTCGCGGTGCTGACGGACCCCGGACACGACACCACCGAAGCCGGAACGCTGCCCTGGCTGCGCGACGTCCTCCTCCGCGTCCGCGCCCACGACCTGTACGCGGCGGCCGGCTCCCTGGCCCGCTCCCCGGCCGACCTCCCCCGCTCCCGCTCCGAGGCCGCCGAACTGGCCGCCCTGATCACCTCGGGCCGCCTCACCCCCGGAGCGGTCATCCTTGAGGACGCCTGGGACGCCGTCACCGTCGAACGCGCCAGAAAGGCCGTCACCGGAGACGCGCTCGGCGGCCCCGTCCCAGCCCTCCGAACCCACGACGACAAGCACGGAACGGCCTTCCTCCCGACTCTCGCCGCCTGGCTGGACCACTACGGCGACACGAAAGGCACCGCCCAGGCCCTGGACGTCCACCCCAACACCCTCCGCCACCGCCTACGCCGCATGACCGAGGTAACCCCACTGGACCTCTCGTCCCCCCAAAGACGCCTGGCCCTACGCCTCCAACTACACGCCCTACTCGCGACCTAGCCCCCCCACCGTCTACCGCGACGGCAGCGAGGGGTTGCGGCCGGTGGCCTTTCAACGCCCCGGCCGATCCGGCAGGTCACGGTGCCGGCGAAGCGGCCCGGCCAACAGGACCAACCCGGTCATGGACAGCACGCTCATGATGATCCACATGGCGGGGCGGATACCGAAGGCGGTGCCGAGGGACCCACCGAGCAGCGCGCCCAGCGGGATGGTCCCGTAGCTGACCAGCTGCATGCTCACCGTGACGCGGCCGAGCATGCCGTGCGGACTGTAGGTCTGCCGGAAGCTCCCCTTGAGGACGTTGCCGACCGCGGCCCCGGCACCGACGACGAACCCGCCCGCAACCGTCAGCGCCAGTCCCGCCCCTGGCGTGGTGAGCGGAATCAGGAGCCCGAACGGTGCCGCCCCGATCTCGGCGATGAGCAGGCTGCGGGCCGATCCGAAGCGACGGGCCACGGCGGACGAGGCAGCGCCGATCACTCCGCCGAGACCGGTGGCGGCGGCGAGGCCGCCGACCATGCCCGGACTCACGCCGACCTCGCGGACCAGGAAGACGGCCAGGATCGACTGGTAACCGGCCAGTCCGATGTTGCTGAATGCCGAGAACAGCGTCAGCACCCGCAGATAGGGGTCCCGGACCACGAATCGGATGCCCTGCCCGATCTCCCGCCGCAGCGTGCCGCCGTGCCGGGCACGCTCGGGACGCGGCTCGCGGGCCCGGATCGCCAGCAGGCAGAGCGCCGAGACCAGGAAGCTCGCCGCATCGATGAGCAGCGCGTTCACCGCACCGGCGAGCTGCGCGACCAGGCCCGCCACCCCCGGACCGCCGACCTGGGCGGCGGCCTCGCTCGCCTGCACCTTGGCGTTGCCCTCGACCAGGTCGCCCCGCTCCAAAAGGCATGGCAGATAAACCTGGTAGGCCGTCTGGAAGAAGACACTCGCGGTACCGGCTCCCAGCGCGACGGCCAGCAGGTGGCCGATGGTCAGCCGATCCAGCCACGCGGCGACCGGAACGCTGAGAAAGAGCAGCAGGGCGACCAGGTCGCAGGCGAGCATCACCGGCCGGCGCGGCAGCCGGTCCACCCATGCCCCGGCCGGCAGGCCGATGAGCGGCCAGGGCAGCCAGGCCGCCGCGGACAGCAGCGCCACCTGGAAGGTACTCGCCCCCAACGTGACGACCGCGACCAGCGGCAAGGCCACGCTTGACACGCTGCTCCCCGCCTTGCCGGCGGTCTGGCCGACCCACAGCAGCCGAAAATCCCGGTGCCGGAACAGACCGCCCGACCTGCGCCCGGAACCGTGCGACGGCGCGAGTCCGGTGGCCGTCACGGCCGCGCCGGCACACCGTGCGCGAACAGGAAGACCGGCTCACGGGCCTGCCCGTCGCCGGAGAGGGTCCGCTGCTCCCACCGGTCGAGCACGGCGAGGATCTCCTCCTCCAGTTCCCCGAGTTCGGCGGGGGTCAGGTGCAGCCACTTGTCGACGGAGAAGGCCGCCCCGTTCCATGCCGGACGTTCCTCCCTGACGGCGTGCCAGGCGCGGACCAGGCTGACCTGCCGGTCGAGGTTGAGCGAGACCGCCGCATTGGCCACCGCCTGGCGGGCCGGGTCGTCATCGAAGTCGCCGGTCACCCAGCGGAGCTCCGGTGCGACCAACCTCCACCAGCGCTCGCGACGGTCCCTGGCCAGTTCCGGTGCCTCCGCGATCAGGCCGGCGGCGCCGAGCACCTTCAGGTGGTGGCTGATGTTGGCCACCGCCTGGTCGGTCCGGTCGGCCAGCGCGCTCGCGGTCGCCGGCCCGTACACCTTGAGCGCGTCCATGAGACGACGGCGCAGCGGGTGCGCCATCGCAGCGAGCACCCGAGAGTCGGTCACCTTGGAATCGTCCGAATCAGTCACGAAAGCCATGGTGAACCCCGAAACAGCAGTTGCACAACAAATATTGCACAACACTGCTTGCTCGACTGTCGGTCGGCCAGCACGCGCGCGGGAGCAGACCAGCCGTTCCCGACAGCCGCCGCGCCTGCAACACGGTCATCGTGTCCCGGCCACCCACAGCGGAGGGGCGGGTGCCGCTGGGCGGGCAGAGCCTCCGGGGCGCGCAACGAAACGCCGTTCTTGGCCGTAAAGACGCAACGAAATGGCTGGTCAGCGCAAGGTTGGCGCATTGGTTTTCCGTCGCGGGCTTTCTAGGCTTCCGATCGAGCGATCCCCCCTTCGGAAGCCATGGAGACACGTATGACCGTCATGCCGGCAATGGAGCCGAGCACTGTCCGGACGGCGCTGCGCAGGCGGTATCTGATGTGCCGTCCGGAGCACTTCGCCGTCACCTACGCGATCAACCCGTGGATGGACCCGGTGGCCGGGGCGGACGCCGGGAAGGCCGTCGAGCAGTGGGAGGCGCTTCGGGCGGCGTACCGATCGCTGGGGCACGCGGTCAGCCTCATCGACCCCATCGAGGGGCTGCCCGACATGGTGTTCGCGGCCAATGGGGCGCTGGTGGTCGGCGGGCGGGTGTACGGGGCGAAGTTCACGTATCCGGAGCGGTACGCGGAAGGGCCCGCGTATGCCAAGTGGATGCTGGAGAACGGGTTCTCCGAGGTGCTGGAGGCGGAGCACACCAACGAGGGGGAGGGCGACTTCCTCACGCTCGACCGTGTGATTCTGGCCGGGACCGGGTTCCGGACGGACATCGCCGCGCATCAGGAGGCGCAGGAGTTCCTCGGACGGCCGGTGGTGACGCTCCGGCTCGTCGACCCGCGCTTCTACCACCTGGACACGGCGCTCTTTCCGCTCGGCGGCGACAACGTCGCGTACTACCCGGGCGCGTTCTCGCCCGGTAGCCGGGCGGTGCTGGAGCGGCTGTTCCCGGAGGCGATCCTGGCGGGGGCGCAGGACGCGGCGGTGCTCGGGCTCAATGCGGTGTGCGACGGACGGAACGTCGTGATCAACGCCGAGGCGGTCGAGCTGATCGAGACGCTCAGGGGACGCGGGTACGAGCCGGTTCCCATTGATCTGTCCGAGTTGCGCAAGGCGGGCGGCGGGCCGAAGTGCTGCACGCTGGAGCTGCGGTCCTAGTCGAGGGCGAGGCGGCGGCGGGCCAGGGCGCGGGTGCGCAGGACGCCCGTCACGCCGATCGCCCAGATGCCGATCTGGACGGTCCATGCCGCGCGGAACGCTCCGGGCGTGAACTCGCCGGACGGTGACAGCGCGTCCAGGACCAGTCCGATCAGCAGGATCGTGACGAGGGAGGCGCAGAAGCCGCCCACGTTGACGATGCCGGTCGCGGTGCCCTGCCGTCCGGGCGGGTTGAACGTCCGGGCGTAGTCGAAGCCGATCATCGAGCCGGGGCCGCCGGGCGCGACGCACAGGACGAGGAGCACCAGCAGCCAGGGCGGCGCGGGCGGTGGGACGGCGAGGACGACCGTCCAGGCGGAGACGTTCAGCGCGACGATGCCGAGGACGAGCCAGGAGCGGCGCAGCGGGTAGCGGGCGACCAGGCGTCCGATGAACGGGCCCGAGACGACGTTGACCAGCACGAACAGGGTCAGCAGGGTCGACGCGGTGGCCGGGCGCATGCCCTGGCCCGACACCAGGTACGGGTAGCCCCACATCAGCGCGAAGGTGTTGGACGAGAACTGCGTCACGAAGTGCGACCAGAGGCCGAGCCGCGTGCCGGGGTGGCGCCAGGCCTCGGCGAGGTTGGTGCCCGTTTCACGGAGGGACGGCACCTTGGCGTCGCCCGGTCCCTTCCGCAGGAAGGCGACGGACAGGACCGCCATGAGGACGCCGAGCGCGGCGGCGGACCCGAACGCGGTGCCCCAGCCGGGGCCGTGCAGCAGGGCGACGAGGGGGATGGCGCTGAGCACCTGGCCGAGCTGTCCGAGCTGCCCGGTGAGTTGGGTGACGACGGGGACGTACCGGCCGGGGAACCAGGTCGCGACGATGCCGAGGACGCTGATGAACGTCATGGCGTCGCCCGCGCCGACCAGCACGCGGGCGGCGACGGCCGTCCCGATGCCGGTGGAGGCGGCCATGAGCGCCTGCCCGCCGGCCATGACGAGCGCGCCGCCGGCGACCATCCAGCGCGGGCCGACGCGGTCGAGCAGCAGCCCGACGGGGATCTGCAGGCCCGCGTAGACGAGCAACTGCAGGACGGTGAAGGACGCGAGGATCCCGGCGGAGGCGTCGAACCGGTGGGCGGCGTCCAGGCCGACGACGCCGAACGAGGTCCGGTGCAGTACCGCCACGGCGTAGGCGAGGACGCCGACGCTCCACAGGGCCCACGCGAGCGGGGTGGCCTTCGCTTTATCAGGGCAGGGGGATTCAAGGGGAGGTTGGACGGTCTGCACGGATATATACGTTATGTCACGACCGTCGGGGCCTCGCCCGGAGGTGCAGCCGCTCCCCCTGCGGCCCGAACAGGCTGAGGATCTCGACGGGCCCGCCCGCGCCGGAGAACCAGTGCGGCAGCCGGGTGTCGAACTCGGCCGCCTCGCCCGGCTCCAGGACCAGCTCGCGGCCCGCGAGGTGCAGGCGCAGCCGCCCGTTCAGCACGTACAGCCAGTCGTAGCCCTCGTGGGACTGCGGCTCCGGGGTCCGCCGGCGTTCCGGGACGATCATCTTGAACGCCTGCATCCCGCCTGGTCTCCGGGTGAGCGGCAGCACGGTCATGTCGTGCATCCGCTGCGGGCGCGGCCGGATCCGCGGATCGCCGACCTCCGGGGCGCCGACCAGCTCGTCCAGCGGGACCTGGTGGGCCTTCGCGAGCGGCAGCAGCAGTTCGAGGCTGGGGCGTCGCTTGCCCGACTCCAGCCGCGACAGCGTGCTCACCGAGATGCCGGTGGCCTCGGCGAGCGCGGTCAGTGTGACGCTTCTCTCCTGCCGCAGCCGCCGCAGGCGGGGCCCGACCTCGGCCAGGACGCCCTCCGTGCTCTCCATGCCTTCATTGCAGGATCGGCAAAGGAGTTTGTCAAATCTGGAAGCCGTCGCGCACGCTCGGGGCATGGACACACGAGACGTACTGATCATCGGTGGCGGGCCGGCGGGGCTGAGCGGCGCCCTGGTCCTCGCCCGCGCCCGCCGCACCGTCACCGTCGTGGACGCGGGCGAGCCCCGCAACGCCGGCGCCGGCCATATGCACGGCTTCTTCACCCGGGACGGCATGCCGCCCGAACGCCTCCTGGAGACCGGCCGCACCGAGGTGCGCGGCTACGGCGGCGAGATCGTCGAGGGGACGGTCACCCGCGCCGAGGAGGGATTCGTCCTCACCCTCGCCGGCGGAGCCCGGCTGAAGGGCCGCCGGCTGCTGGTCACCACCGGCGTGACCGACGTCCTTCCGGACATTCCGGGCTTGCGGGAGAGGTGGGGACGCGAGGTGCAGATGTGCCCCTACTGCCACGGCTGGGAGGTCCGCGACCGGAAGATCGTCGTGCTGGGGACGTCGCCGAACTCCGTCCACCAGGCGTCGCTGGTCCGCCAGTGGTCGCCGGACGTGACGTTCGTCGCGCCGAAGGCCCCGGACGGCGAGGACGCCGCCCGCCTGGACGCGCGCGGCATCCCCGTCGTGGCGAGCGAGGTGCGGCGCGCCGTCGTCGAGGACGACCGGCTCACCGGGCTGGAACTGGCGGACGGCACGGTGCTCGGCTGCGACGCCGTGTTCCTCGCGCCGACGTGGGTCGCCAAGGACGGGCTGCTGACCGACCTCGGCTGCGAGCTCGGCGAGGACGGCTTCGTGAAGGCCGACCAGACCGGGCGGACCAGCGTGCCCGGCGTGTGGGCGGCGGGCAACGTCGTCGCCCCCGCCGGCCAGGTCGTCATGGCGGCCGCCGCGGGCTCCATGGCCGCCGCAATGATCAACGCCGACCTCATCGAAGAGGACGTAGCCGTCCACCTGGCCGCTTCTGCTTAGGGTGGGGCGGTGGACGTGCGGGGG
>NZ_SMKY01000176.1 GCF_004349235.1 Actinomadura darangshiensis
CACATCCGCCAGATGAGGGAACACGACATCCACCATGTCACGGTCACACGCGACCTACCGTGACACCCAGATCCACTCACGTAGCCAACGACACACCTTCAGTTACCACCGGAATCTTGGAAGAGCCGACGCGCTCACAGGCCACCTGCAGGATTGAGGCCAGTCCTACGGGTCGGGGAAAATGGCAGCGAGTCGCGCGTTTCCCAGTGCCGTGACTAGTCGTTGCCGTATTATTACTCTTCGTGAGGACGGCGTACAAGTGCCGGGCATATCCGGACTTCGAACAGGTTGCGGTGCTGAACCGCACGTTCGGATGCGTGCGCTTGGTGTGGAACAAGACCCTCGCCGAACGCCGCTGTGCCTGGCACGCCGAGGGTCAACGCACCACCTATGCCGAGACCGATGCTGCGTTGACCGGGTGGAAGAAGACCGAGGAGTTGGCGTTCCTATCGGAGGTGTCCTCGGTTCCGTTACAGCAGACGCTGCGGCACCAGCACGCCGCATTCGCCAACTTCTTCGCCGGACGGGCCCGCCACCCGAGATTCAAGTCCCGCACCGGACGGCAGACGGCGCATTACACTCGCTCGGCGTTCCGGATGAAAGGCGGGGAGTTGTGGATGGCCAAAACGACCGCGCCGCTTGCGCTGGTGTGGTCGTTTGAGGATGTGGATCTGGCCGGGTTGAATCCGACGATGGTGGTGGTGTCGCGGGAGGCGGACGGCCGCTGGTACGTCACCTTCGCCGTCGACACCGACGCCCCTGACCCGCTGCCGGCCACTGGGCACGCCATCGGCATCGACCTGGGGGTGAAGGAATTCGCGGTCACCTCGGACGGGGACCGGATTGCCAACCCCCGCCATCTGGAGCGCAGGGCGACGAATCTGGCCCGGCACCAGCGGCGGATGGCCCGCAAGCAGCGCGGTTCGGCCAACTGCCGCAAGGCCAAGAACAAGGTCGCCCGCACCTGCCGCAAGGTCCGAAACGCCCGCACCGACTTTCTGCACCGCACCAGCACCACCCTCATCAACCGAGCCGACACCATCGTGGTCGAGGATCTCGCCGTTGCCGGCATGGTGCGCAATCGCCGGCTGGCCAAGGCGATCTCCGATTGCGGGTGGGGCGAGTTCCGCCGCCAACTGGAGTACAAGGCCGAACGCGCCGGACGCACCCTAATCGTGATCGACCGCTGGCATCCTTCGTCCAAGACCTGCTCGCACTGCGGGCAAGTCTTGGACGAGCTGAGCCTTTCCACCCGGCGCTGGACGTGTCCGGGTTGCCGCACCCGGCATGACCGGGACGTCAACGCGGCCAAGAACATTCTTGCGGCTGGTCGAGCCGTAGCCAGAGGCGACTCTGGTGATGTCTGTGGAGCTGATGTCAGACGGAAGGGGACTCCCCCTTCCGCAGTCGGCCGCGAAGCAGAAACGCCTGCGGCGCGAGCCGCAGGACCCCCTCCCGCCAGGGAGCCGGGGAAAGTCAAAGGTGCGGTTCGAGGATCTTCATGAGGGCCCGCTTCGGCTTGGCGCCGACGATCTGCTCGACGACCTCGCCGTTCTTGTAGAGCAGCAGGGTCGGCAGGCCCATCACGCCGTACTTGTTCGGCGTCACCGGGTTGGCGTCGTAGTCGATCTTCGCGATCTTGATCTTGCCGTCCTGCTCCGCGGCGATCTGCTCCAGCACCGGGGCGATCATGCGGCAGGGCCCGCACCAGTCGGCCCAGAAGTCGACCAGCACCGGGGTGTCGCTGCTCAGGACCTCGTCCGCGAAAGTCGCGTCGGTCACGGTGATCGGGGCCGTCACGGTCCCTCCTTCGTTGGCTGTGTATCCCTCACAAGCTCCTTGGCGGGCGGTTCATTCCCGGCGTCCGGCGTCGTCCTGCCCAGCAGGAACGCGACGCCCGCGTTGGCCAGGTCGGCGACGGTCAGCAGCACGCGGGACGCGATCGCGACCACGACCGGCGCGCCCGCCGGCAGCACCGGCGTCAGGACGACCGTGAGCGCCGCCTCCCGCGCCCCGATCCCGCCCGGCGCGATGAAGACGAGGAAGCCCGCGACGAACGCCAGCGCGTACGCGCCGGTCGCGACGAACGGCAGGCCCTTGCCGTCGCCGCCGACGGCCATGCACAGCAGCCACGTGTGGACGCCGAACAGCACCCAGCCGAGGACCGTCCAGCCGACGGCCTTGAGGGTGACGCGCAGGCTCACCGGGTGCTCCAGCGGCGGGCGGCGGATGAGCTTGAGCATCGTGTCCAGCGCCCACGTCACGACCCTGGGGTGCAGCAGCACCAGCAGGACCGGCGCCAGCAGGAACAGCGGCCAGTACCTGTCGCGCGCCGCCGCCGACGTCAGCGGCAGCGTCACCGCCGCCACCGCGAGCCCGCACGCCGTGGACGTCGCGACCGCCAGCATCGTCGACCCGAAGCTGCGCTCGGGCGGCACCTTGTGCTCGCGCGTCATCTCGATCTGCGTGACCAGCGCCCACACCTTGCCCGGCACGTACTTGCCGAGCTGGGAGATCCCCGAGATCCGGAAGATGGCCCGCACCGGCAGCGGCGACCCGAGCCCGCCGAGGAACTCCCGCCAGCCCAGCATCCAGACGAAGAGCCCCGCCAGCCCCGCGGCCAGCGCGCCCGTGAGCGAGACCCACGACATCTGCTCGAACGCGCGGACCGTCTCGTCCCACTGGTGCGCCACACTGTAGGCGCAGAACGCGAGCGCGAGCAGTACCAGCACCACGCGCAGTGCCCGGACGGCGACGACCTTCATCTTCACGCGCCCAGCGTAGGCGAACACGACCTCGCAGCCGCCCGCGCCACCTAGAGTTGGGGAGCGATGAAGATTTCGGATGTGGTCGCCTTCATGGGGCACCAGGTGCACGTGTGCCGGTACCGCGAGGCGGGGACGCTGCTCGGCTGGATGGGACGCGACCTGCGCGGCAAGCGGGTCCTCGACGTCGCGGGCGGCGACGGGTACTGGGCCGGCCGGGCGCGCCGGCGCGGCGCCGACGCCGTCTCGATCGACCTCGCCCGCGGGAAGATGGTCTACGGGCGGACGCTCGCGAACGCGCCCGCGCTGATCGAATGCGACGCGCTCCGCCTCCCGTTCGAGGACGGCTCGTTCGACGCGATCCTCTCCGTCTGCGCGATCGAGCACTTCGACGACGGCGGCAGGTCGCTGGACGAGATGGCCCGGGTGCTGAAGCCCGGCGGCCAGATCTTCATGTCCGCCGACGTGCTGAGCCGCGCCGACACCTGGCCGAAGCTCCGCGACGCGCACAAGGCGAAGTACCACGTCCAGCACACCTACACGCACGACAGCCTGCGCAAGCTGATGGACGAGCGCGGCCTCGACCTGGTCGAGCACAGCTACCAGTTCCGGACGGCCGCGACCGAGCGCCTCTACCTGTCGCTGTCCACGTACGGCGGCAAGGTCGGCTTCAACGCCGCCGCTCCGCTGACCCCCCTCGTCGCGCTCGCCGACCGCAAGGCGCCGAACGAGCGCGGCAGCATCGTGCTGATCCAGGCGCGCAAGCGGTAGCCGTCGGGGTGCGGGGGTCGGCCTCCCACAATGATCCGGTAGTGACTGGGTAGGGCCAAGCGTGAATCGCGTGGAATGAGATCCGGCGAGCGTGCGCCCCGCGGGCGTAGGCTCGAAGGGTAAAAGGTGATCTACGCCACCGCGCTGGATGGGGGAGTGGACCGTGGCGCCTCGGATTCTGCTCGACGCCACCGCCGTGCCGGCCGACCGCGGTGGGCTCGGCCGGTACGTCGATGGGCTGCTGTGCGCCCTGCACCGGCAGGGCGCCGACCTCGCCGTCGCCTGCCAGCGCGCGGACGCGCAACGCTACGAGGGCCTCGTCCCCGGCGCCCAGGTCGTCGCCGGCCCGGCGACGCTGTCGCACCGCGCCACCCGCCTCGCCTGGGAGCAGTCCGGCCTGCCGCACGTGGCCGAACGCGTCGGCGCGGACGTCATCCACCTGCCCACCTACACGATGCCGGTGAGCGCGACCCGCCCGACGGTGGTGACGATCCACGACGTCACGCTGTTCGCCGAACCCGAGCCGCACGACCCGGTCCGCACCTCCTACATCAAGTCGGCGACCCGCACCGCCGCCCGCCGCGCGACCCGGCTGATCGCCCCGTCCCGCGCGACCCGCGACGAACTGGTCCGCATCGTGGGCGCCGACCCCGACCACATCGACGTCGCCTACCACGGCGTCGACCACGAGGTGTTCCACCGGCCGTCCGAGGCGGAGACCAAGCACGTCTCCGACCGCCTCGGCCTGCACGGCCGACCCTACGTCGCCTACCTCGGGGCGCTGGAGCCGCGGAAGAACGTCCCGAACCTGATCCGCGGCTGGGTGCACGCCTGTACGGGACGCACCGACCCGCCGGCGCTCGTCCTGGCGGGCGGCGGCGGCTGGGACGACGAGGTCGACGCGGCCCTCGCCACCGTCCCGCTCGAACTGCGCGTCCTGCGGCCCGGCTACCTGTCCTGGTCGGACCTGCCCGGCTTCTTCGGCGGCGCCCTGGTCGTCGCCCTCCCGAGCCGCGGCGAGGGCTTCGGCCTGCCCGTCCTCGAGGCCATGTCCTGCGGCGCGCCCGTCCTCACCACGCACCGCGGGTCGCTGCCCGAGGTCGGCGGCGACGCCGTCGCCTACACCGAGCCCGACCCTGCCGGCATCGCCGGGGCGCTGTCCGCGCTGATGGACGACCCGTCCCGCCGCGCCGAGCTGGCCGAGGCCGCCCACGCCCGCTCCCAGCAGTTCTCCTGGGCGGCGTCCGCCGAGGCGCACATGGCCTCCTACCAGCGCGCAGTAGACCAGTACGCCGCCACGCGCACCCACTAGGCTCGGCCCCCACACCCGCGGTGGCGAAAGGAACCCAGTGGAAGCGATCCTCCTGGTCGGAGGCCAGGGCACCCGGCTGCGCCCGCTGACGATCTCCACACCGAAGCCGCTGCTCCCGACGGCCGGGGTCGCGTTCCTCGCCCACCAGCTCGCCCGCGCCCACGCCTCGGGCGTCGAGCGCATCGTGTTCGCCACGTCCTACCGCGCCGAGATGTTCGAGGCGGCGTTCGGCGCCCACGCGCACGGCGTCGACCTCGCCTACGTCAGCGAGAAGGAGCCGCTCGGCACCGGCGGCGCCATCCGCAACGCCGCCCGCGCCCTGACCTGCGGCCCGGACGACCCGGTCCTGATCCTGAACGGCGACATCCTGTCCGGCCACGACGTCCGCGCCCAGGTGAAGCTGCACGAAGAGGCCGACGCCGCGGTGACACTGCACCTCACCGAGGTGGACGACCCGTCCCGGTTCGGCTGCGTCCCCACCTCCGCCGACGGCCGGGTCACCGCGTTCCTGGAGAAGACGCCCCACCCGGTGACGAACCAGATCAACGCGGGCTGCTACGTCTTCCGCCGCTCCGCCATCGACACGATCCCCGTAGACGAAGTGATCTCCGTGGAACGCGAGACGTTCCCGTCCCTGATCACCTCGGGCGCGCTCGTCATGGGGCACGTGGAATCGGCCTACTGGCTGGACGTCGGCACGCCCCAAGCCTTCGTGCAGGGCTCCCGCGACCTCGTCCTGGGCGCCCTGGCCTCCCCCGCGATGCCCGGCGACCCCGGCGAACGCCTCACCCTCCCCGGCGCCGCGGTGGCCCCCGGCGCCGTCGTCCGAGGCGGCACCACGGTGGGCCGCAACGCCGTGATCGAGGCCGGCGCCACCGTGGTCGGCAGCGTCCTGCTGGAGAACGCGTTCGTGGCCGAGGGCGCCACCGTCTGCGACTCCGTCCTCAGCCGAGGCGCCCGCGTAGGCCCCGGCGCCGTCCTGGACGGCGTGGTCCTGGGCGACGGCGCGGTAGTGGGTCCCGGCAACGAACTGCGCCCCGGCCTCCGAATCTGGCCCGGCATAGAGCTCCCCCCCACCGCCATCCGCTTCTCCACCGACACCTGAGATCCAGAGCGGTCACAGGGGCCGGCGATGAGGCGGCGCGCACGGCGCGTGGTCGCACCGGCACGCCCCTCCCGGAGGATCAGACTCTGGCTTCTTCGCCGGTTCTGGGCTGCGAAACCGCCGGTGCCCGGCGGCGTCGGGTGGGCATCCACCAGTTGAACCTGCCGCACAGCTCCATCACGGCCGGGACGAGGACCATGCGGACGATCGTGGCGTCGATCAGGACGGCCACCGCCATGCCCAGGCCGATCTGCTTGACCTCGACGTCGGGGCCCAGCAGGGACGTCGTGAAGACGGCGATCATGATGGCGGCGGCGGCCGTGATGACCTTGGCGGTCCGGCCCAGGCCGCGGGTGACGGCCGTGCGGGTGTCGCCGCCGCGCTCGTACTCCTCGCGGACCCGCGAGATCAGGAAGACCTCGTAGTCCATGGAGAGGCCGAACAGGAGCGGGAACATCATCATCGGCACCCAGCTCGTGATCGGCATCTCGGTGGGGAAGCCGAACAGCGAGCCGAGCCAGCCCCACTGGACGACCGCGACCAGCACGCCGTAGGCCGCGCCGATCGAGAGCAGGTTCATCAGGGCGGCCTGGATCGCGATCGTGACCGAGCGGACCAGCAGGATCAGCAGGAGCAGGGACAACGCGATGACCACCCCGACCATGAGGGGGAGGCGTGCGCCCACGGCGTCGGCGAAGTCGATCGCGCCGGCGTTCGGGCCGCCCACGTAGACGGTGCCGCCGCCCGGCGTCCTCGGCAGGACGTCGTCGCGCAGGTGGTGGACCAGGTCGGTCGTCGCTTCGTCCTGATAACCCGTCTCGGGGAAGGCCATGAAGGTGGTGGCCTGGCCGTCCTTGCTGGTCTGCGGGGGCGTGATGTAAGCGATGCCCTTGGTCTTGCTGATCGCGTCCAGGGCCGGCTCCGGGTCGCCGGTGGTGGCCAAGACGAAGGGCGCGCCGTAGCCGGGGCCGAAGCCCGCGGAGATGATCTCGTGCGAGATGTAGCTGCTCCGGTCGCGCGGCTGGACGCTTGCGTCGGCGAAGCTGAGCCGCATCGACAGGACGGGGGCCGCCAGGACCAGCAGGCCCGCGACGGTCAGCGCGGCCGCGACCAGCGGCTTGCGCTGGACGATGCGCGCCCAGCGTTCGGCGGGGCTCCGGCGCTTCCGCGACGCGCGGCGGGGCAGCCGCAACGAGTTGATCTTGTAACCGGTGAAGCCCAGGAACGCGGGGAGCAGGGTCACCGCGGCGATCATGGTCACCAGGACGGTCACGGAGGCGGCGATGCCCACGCCGGCCATCAGCCGCTGCCCCATGGCGAGCAGGCCCAGCAACGCGATCACCACGGTCGTGCCGGCGAACAGGACCGCGTGGCCCGCGGTCGCGATGGCCTTGACCGTGGCGTTCTCCGGGTCGTCGCCGTCCCGCAGGCACTCCTTGTAGCGGGTCACGATGAACAGGGCGTAGTCGATGCCGACGCCGAGGCCGATGAGAGCGGCGACGAGCGCCGTGAACTCCGGTGCCGGGGCCACGTAGCCCACCAGCCTGATCAGGCCGAGCGCACCGAGGATCGCCACCAGCGCGGTCACGATCGGCAGGCTCATCGCCACCAGGGACCCGAAGGCGATGAAGAGGATCACCGCCGCCGCCAGGACGCCGATGCTCTCCGTCGGACCCTGCGCCGGCGTCTCCGCCTTCTGCGCCGTCTCGCCGCCCAGGCCGAGGGTCACGCCGTTGCCCGAGGCGTCCTTGACCGTGTCCACCAGGGGCTTGACCTGGGACTTCTTCGGCTCCTTGGCGGTCAGCGGGATGGTCGTGCGGGCGATGCGGCGATCCGGAGTGACCAGGTTCCCGTCCTGGTAAGGGGACGTCACCGGGCCCGTGATGGGCGCCGCCGCGAGATCGGCGATGACCTTCTCGACCTTCTGGCGCACGGCCGGGTCGTCGATTCCCTTTTCGGATCTGATGGCCAGGGTCAGGGTGTCGCCCTGGCGTTCGGGGAAGTGCGCTTCGATGAGCTTCTGCGCCTTCGCCGAATCGGAGTTCCCGCCGGAGAAGTCGTTGTCGGACGCGGCTCCGAAGCCGAAGCCGGCGAACGCCACGGCGGCCACGGCCACGATCCAGGCCGGCAGGACCAGGCGGCGGCGCCGGTGGCAGAACCGGGCAAGCCGCGCCAGACCCCCATCCGTGCGGGCTCTCTCGGTTGCCATTGATCCCCCTTGCGTCCCGCTGCTGCTTCGGTGAGCGGATAGGGCGATCATGTCCGGCGGACACCATTGCGGTCGTCCGCCGAATGGAGGCAATCCGGGCTACGGCCAATGGCGCACACCGCTACCGCCGCAACCGTGGGAACCGGGGGAGTACTGCGTCCGCGGTAGTCGGCCGCTCGTCCGCGAGCAGGAGTCATTCCTGGCCCGGAGCGGGCTAATGTGCGGCCATGAGGACACGACTGCCCCGTTTCCGGGCCGGTGGCCGGGACTGGGTGATCGCCGGCGGTGTGGCGGTCGTGCTGCTGGTCACGGCACTCACCGAGGATCATCCCGCCACGGACTTCGCGGGGCTCGGCTACGCCCTGGTGGTGGCGAGCGGGCTGGCGCTGGCGGCCGGGCGCTGGGCGCCGCTGCCCGTGCTGGCCTTCACGGGGCTGTGCGCGTTCGGATACCAGGCGGTCGGGTTCGAGGTGCCGGCCGTCGCGTACCTGTTCGCGGTCTATGGCGCGGTGCGCTCCGGGCATCGGATCGTCACGCTGGCGGCGAGCGTGGCTCTGCTCGCCGCGCTGCCGGTGGCGGTCATGGCCTCACCTGTGGACGGGCCCATGCGCGAAGCGTTCGCGCAGGCGCGGAGCGTCCTCGAAATCGCCTGGCTGGTCGCCGCCGGGGCCGCCGGAGAGGCGCTGCGGCAGGCCGAGCGGCGGGCGGACGAGGCCGAGCGCACCCGGGAGGAGACCGCCCGGCTCCGCGCGAGCGAGGAGCGGCTGCACATCGCGCGGGAGCTGCACGATTCGCTCACCCACCAGATCTCGATCATCAAGGTGCAGGCCGGGGTCGCCGTCCACCTGGCCCGCAAGCGGGGCGAGGACGTGCCCGAGGCCCTGCTGGCGATCCAGGAGGCCGGACGTGAGGCGAACCGGGAGCTGCGCGCGACCCTGGGGACGCTCCGCGGCGACGTCCGGACACCGGCGCACGGCCTCGATCACGTCGCCGACCTGGTGGAACGAGCCCGTGGGACGGGCCTGAACACGACCCTGAAGATCGAGGGGGAGCGCCACGGCGTGCCGATCGCGGTGGACCAGACCGCGTACCGGATCGTCCAGGAGGCGCTCACCAACACGGTCCGGCACGCGGGCGCGGGGACGGCGTCGATCCGGATCGACTACCGTCCCGGCACCCTGGCGGTGCGGGTCGACGACGACGGCGAGGCCGAGCCGGGCGTCGCCCCGGTTCCCGGCGTCGGGCTGCTCGGCATGCGTGAGCGCGTCACCGCCCTCGGCGGGCGGCTGAGCGCGGAACCGCGCAGCGAGGGCGGCTTCAGCGTCCAGGCCGAGTTCCCCGTCGGCCGGCCGTCGTGATCCGGGTCCTGCTCGTGGACGACCAGCCGCTCCTGCGGGGAGGGTTCCGGGCCCTGCTCAGCGCCGAGGACGACATCGAGGTCGTGGGCGAGGCCGCCAACGGAGAGGAAGGACTGGCGCTCATCAGGGAGCGGTCGCCCGACATCGCGCTCATCGACATCTCCATGCCGGTCCTGGACGGAATCGAGACGACCCGGCGCATCGCCGCGGACCCGGCGCTGGCCGGCGTGCGCGTCGTCATCCTGACCAACTACGGCTTCGACGAGTACGTCTTCAACGCACTGCGCGCCGGGGCCGCCGGGTTCCTGGTCAAGGACATAGAGCCGGACGACCTCCTGCACTCCGTCCGCGTCGCCGCCCGCGGCGACGCGCTGCTGGCACCGTCGATCACCAGGATGCTGATCGGCCGGTACGTCGCGCAGCCGCTCGGCCCCGGAACCGGGACGGAACTGAAGGAGCTGACCAACCGCGAGCGCGAGGCCGTCGCCCTCGCCGCGCAGGGCCTGTCCAACGACCAGATCGCCGGCCGCATGGTGATCAGCCCGGTGACCGCGAAGACCCATCTCAACCGGGCCATGGTCAAGCTGCGGGCCCGCGACCGCGCCCAGCTCGTCGTCTTCGCCTACGAATCCGGCCTGGTGGCTCCCCGGAATCGCTGACGACTCACCACTGGCGCCCCTTGGGGACGACCTCCAAATGCGACTGTGAAAGGTGGAGCACTTCATATCGTTCGGTGGCGTCTTCGGTTTCGGGGACGGCCTCCTGCCAAAGGATGAAGCGCATCAACTGCCAGTGGTGCGGGTCCACCGCCAAGGCCGCGGTGTGGACGTCCGCGTGGCGGGCTGTTTCGCGGAGCGTGTCGATCTCGTGCTGGATGTAGGCGGCTGTGGCCATGCCCTTGGGGTCTGCGCCGGAGGGGATCGTGGTCAGGCGGCGGGAGGCCGTTCTTGGCGGCATTGCGCGGGCGGGGCCTGGTTCGGTCGCCACGCTGGTCCAGTGGCGGACGGTGGGGCGGCCGAAGTCGCGGATGATGCCTTGGAATCCGCCGCCGCCGAAAAGGAATTCGCCCATCGCGGCGGTGTCGTTCCATAGGTAGAACGGGGCGTACTGGTTGACCGGGGAGCCGTTCACGCCGCGTTCGCGGATCAGGTACGCCTTCAGGGCCAGCCCGGCGCGGTCGTCCAGGATGTGCCCGTAGTCGGCTACGCGTTTGCGGATGATCCCCATGTCGTAGTCGGCGGGCAGGGTGATCTCGTACTGCTTGGCGTACATGGCGTCCTTCGTGTTCAGCGGTACTCGTCGTCGGTCACCGGGGCACCGAGATCGGCCTCGGTGCCGTCCTCGGCGACCACTTGGACGGCGAGGTGGGTCATGGACGTGGTGGGCCCGGCGCCATGCCAGTGCCACTCGCCCGGCTCGACGCGGACGGTGTCACCGGCACGGATGTCCTCGATGGCTCCGCCGCGGCGCTGCACCAGACCGGCGCCGGCGGTGACGTGCAGGATCTGGCCCAGCGGGTGACGGTGCCATGCGGTACGGGAGCCGGGGGCGAAGCTCACGCTGTCGACCTTCAACTGAGCGAGCGTCCCGATCTCGTCGATCCAGACGTCGCCGGTCATCCACTGCGCCGGCGGGATCGTCGTGTCCGCGGGGGTTCGGGTGATGTGCATCTGTTCGTCCTTCAGTCGGTGGCCAGACCGGCCAGCAGGGCGAGCACGCCGGTGACGGCCTGCTCGAAGGGGGCGGTCGAGTCCGCCGCGCGGGCGAGGACGTAGCCGCCCTGAAGCACGGCGACCACGGTCGAGGCGGTGTCGGACGGACTCATCGCGGCGTTCAGTTCGCCCCGGGAGCGTCCCTCCTCCAGGACGTCGGTCAGCCGCCCGCGCAACCACACGAAGGTCTCGTCGACGGGCGCGCGCAGCACCGGGTCGGCGATCACGTCCGGGTCCTGGGTCAGCCTGCCGACCGGGCAGCCTTTGAGGACGTCCCGTTCCCGGTGCAGGTATGCGGCGATCCGCTCCAGGGCGGTTCCGGGGGCGGCGAACTGCTCGTCCGCCTTGGCGCGCATCTCGTCCGCGGTGCGCTGGATGGCGGCCAGCGCCAGGTCCCGCTTCCCGCTGAAGTGGTGGTACATGCTGCCCTGGCCCGCGTCCGCCCGCTGGAGGATGGCCTTCGGACTGGTGCCGACGTACCCGCGCTCCCAGAGAAGCTCACGCGTGCTCTCGATGAGGCGTTCCGAGGTGCTCATGGGAGCCAGTGTACATACCAGTAGTTACAGAAGCCCTCTGGTGCCCGGTGGCAGACTGGTGGCCCCGTGCCGCCGAGGCGCGGCATGTCCGGTGACGTCGAACTCTTGGAGGGTGCTCGGTTGCCTAGGACTGAGCGTGCCTGACCCGTCCGGTGCGGCCGGGGAGAAGACCGCTGGGCGTCTCCCCGGCCGGGTTCGGGAGTGGCGGCCCGAGGGGCCTCTTGACCTGCTCGGCACGTTGGCGCCGCATCGGCGGGGGACGGGCGATCCGGCGTTCCGGGTCGAGCAGGACGGGACGGTCTGGCGATCGTCCTATACGCCCGAAGGGCCTGGGACGCTGCGGCTCAGATTGATCGGGACCGTCGTCGAGGCCACCGCCTGGGGGTCCGGGGACGAGTGGCTGCTTGACGGAGTGCCCGAGCTACTGGGGGCCTGCGACGTTCCCGAGGCGTTCGAAGCGCACCATGACGTCGTCCGGGAGCAGGTCCTGAAGCGGCCCGGGTTGCGGATCGGGCGTACGAACCGGGTGTTCGAGGCGCTCGTGCCCGCCGTCATGGAGCAGAAGGTGCTCGGGCAGGAGGCCTGGCGGGGCTGGAGGTACCTGCTGCGGAAGTTCGGGGAGCCCGCGCCCGGCGCGCCGCACATGCGGGTTCCGCCGCCGCCCGGCGTGTGGGTCCGGATTCCCTCGTGGGAATGGCACCGGTCGGGGCTGGAGGCCGTCCGCGCCCGGACGATCATCGGGGCGGCCCGGGTCGCCGGGCGGCTGGAGGAGGAGCCGAGCGAGCGGCGGCTGCGGTCGCTGCCGGGGATCGGGGTCTGGACGGCCGCCGAGGTCCGGCAGCGGGCGGCGGGCGATCCCGACGCCGTCTCCGTCGGCGACTACAACCTGCCCGGCGTGGTGGGCTGGGCGCTGGCGGGCCGCAAGGTCGACGACGCCGGGATGCTCGAACTGCTGGAGCCCTATGCCGGTCATCGGTACCGGGTCACCCGGCTGCTGGAATCGTCCGGGATGCGCCCGCCGAGGCGCGGTCCCCGGTTGCCCGTCCGGGACTACCGGTCCTTTTGACCGGGTCCACGGCCGAGCGGCGGCGCAGCCAGAAGTTGTTCGGGGTCCAGTCGAGGCCGTCCCGGCTGTCGGCGCCGAACAGCGGGCCGAGGACGGCGAGGGCGATGATGATGCCGAGCACGTACAGCATGGCTTCTTCCTTTGGGATCGCAGGGGGGCGTTCCCGCGCGCGGGCGATCGGGGGATCCGGGGTGTCCGGCTCTTCCCGTCGCACCTACAGTTTGACTCCGTCCAACATGTAGGTCCAGCGACGGTTTCTGTAGGGATTGTGTAAGAATCGCTTCACCATGTTGGATCTCGGACGGTTGCGGGTGCTGCGCGAGCTGAAGCTGCGCGGCACGCTCGGGGCCGTCGCCGACGCGCTCGGCTACACCCCGTCCGCGGTGTCCCAGCAACTCGCGCAGTTGCAGCGGGACGTCGGCGTGCCGGTGGTCGAGCGGGCCGGGCGGCGGCTGCGGCTGACGGAGGCGGGCGAGGTGCTCGCCGGGCACGCGGAGGCGCTGCTGGCGCGGGCGAAGCGCGCCGAGGAGGATGCGCTCGCGGCGAGCGGGCGGGTCGCCGGAGCGGTGCGGCTCGTCGGGTTCCAGACGGCGCTGCTGCACGTGCTGGCGCCCGCGCTGCCGCGGCTGGCCGACGCGTATCCCGATCTCGTGGTGGACGTCCTGGACGAGGAGTTCCACCGGGTGCTGCAAGCGCTGGTGCTCCAGGAGATCGACGTGGTGCTGACGGACGAGTACTCGCATCTCCCGCGCCCTCGGCGGCCGGAGCTGACGTCCGAGGTGCTGGTCACCGAGATCATGCGGGTCGCGCTGCCCGCGGGCCACCCGCTCGCGGCCGGCGCGGGCCCGGTCCGGATGGCCGACCTCGCGCACAGCCCGTTCGTGACGGGGCATGTCGGCACCAACCACGCCGACCTGCTCGAACGGACGTGCGTGGAGCTGGGCGGCTTCCGGCCCGATGTGCGCTACCGGTCGAACGACCTACTGATCATCTTCGCGATGGTCGCGCAGGGCGGCGCGGTCTGCCTCGTCCCCGACCTGGCGCTCGCCGAGCGGGAGGAGGGGATCGTCGTCCGGGACGTGGCCGACGCCGTCGTGGACCGCCGCATGGTCCTGTGGACGCGGGTCGGCGCCGAGGTGCGGCCGTCGGTCGAGGCCGTCCTCACGGAGTTGCGCCACTCGGCGGACCTCCTGGTGGAGCGCCGCCCCAGCTGCATCCGCGGCGCCCCCGAGGCGGAATGATAGATCTAGATGCGATAAAAACACCGAGGGACGTTATAAAGCGGCGTCAGGTCGCCATCTCGTAGCTGACCTTGTGCTCGTCCAGCTCGCGGAGCGACTCGGCGTCGGCGCCGTCGTCGACGATGATGCGGTCGAACGCCGACAGCGGCGCCACCCGGTGCAGGGCGACGCGGCCGAGCTTGGTGTGGTCGACCAGCAGGACGTTGCTCGCCGCCGCCTCCAGCATGGCCCGCTTGACCGACACGATGTGCTGCTCCTGGTGGTAGGCGAACCCGCCGGAGACGGCCGAGGTCGACACGAAGCACAGGTCGACGTGCAGGGCCGTGATGGCGTCCACGCAGGAGACGCCGAGGAACGAGTCGTGCAGCGAGTCGTACTCGCCGCCGAGCGCCATCAGCCGGATGCCGCGCTCGCGGGCCAGCAGGTTCGTGGTCTCCAGGAAGTTGGTGATCACGGTGAGCGGGGTGACGCCGCCGAGCCTGCGGGCGAGGGCCAGCGTGGTGGTGGAGTCGTCGAGCATCACCGCCATGCCCGGCTCCACCAGCTCGGCGGCCTTCGCGGCGATGGCGTCCTTGGCGGCCTGCATGGTCTTCAGCCGGTAGGCGACGTTGCTCTCGAACACGCCGGACGGCTGGGCGGTGACGCCGCCCCGGAACTTGCGGACGATGCCCTGCCGCTCAAGCTCGTCCAGGTCGCGGTGGATCGTCATGAGGCTGACGCCGAACCGCTCCGCCAGGTCCCCGGCGGTGACCGAGCCCGCCGACAGGACGTGGTCGGCGATGGCGTGCCGGCGTGCGCCGGGCCCGCGCCGGCCGCTGGTGTCCTTGGTCATGCTGCGATCCTTCCGTGGCCGCGCGGCGGCGTGCTGGCGGTGGTGTTCAAATCACATGCTAGAGCGATAAAACCAGGGGTTCATATCGTACGGGACGTCCTCGATCAGGTCGTCCAGGACGAGAGGGCCGCGTCGATCTCCTTGCGCGTCGGGAGGCGGAGTGAACGCGGTGCCTTCTCACCGAGCCCGTGCTCGCGGGCGTAGGCGGCGGCCAGGGTGCCGTCCGGGCTGCGGAAACCCGCCTCCTGAAGGGTGTCACGGGCCGAGCGCGCGCCCAGGGCCGCCTGGAACGCCTCCGCGGCGGCCCGCCGGCGCTGGTCCTTCGCGGTCACGACGTAGGGATGGTCGAGCATCAGCGTGCCTTCGTCCGGGACGAGGCCGACCAGGGGGTTCGGCCGGTGCGTCTCGTCATAGGCGACGACGGCCTGCTCCGTGGTGACCGCAAGTGGACGGTCGAATCGTTCGGCGCCGGTGAGCCCGGCCAGCACCGCCGCCGAGGCGCCGGCCGCGTCGTCCAGGTGGCCGGGTGCGCGCTTGCGGAGCGCCTCCGCCACGCCGTCCGCCTCGTCCGAGGCCGACGCGACCTGGCCGACCGCGATCATGGCGATCGTGCCGCTCATGCCGACGCTCGGGTCGGCCGCGGTCCGGGACACCCCGATAGCGCCCGCCTTGCCGTCGAGCAGCAGCTTCCAGCTGATATCGACGTCGTTGTCCCGGAACTCCTCGGCCACCGGACGGGTCGTGGCGAGCACCACGGGCGTCGAGGCCACCGGTGTCCCCGCCACCGGCACGGACGCGTCACCCGCCTCCCGGACGATGGTCAGCCACAGCGACGACTCCGGCACCCACGCGTCCGCGCCGTCCCGCAGTGCCGCGTCACTCCGGTAGGCGGCGGGCGCGGCCGAGGTGACGCGCGTGCGGACGCAGCGACCGCCCACGCGATGCTTCTCCACGTTGAAGCGGGACGCCACGTCGCTCAGCGCCGGCGCGATCTCCGGCTGCGCCGCCACGGTGATCCGCACGGACGCCCCGGAGCACGACGGCGCCCCCGGGAACAGGCCGAACGCCCACGCCCCGCCGCCGGCGCCCGACAGCAGCAGCGCCACGGCCGCAGCCCAGCCCGCCGGACGCCGCAGAAGACCACCCACCCGTCAGTCATACAACGTCGACTTGCGGCGTGTTGTTGTTATCCGGGCGGCGCTCAGAACAACAACACGCCGCGAGTCAACGGGAGATGGGGGTCAGGGGGAGGTTGCCGAAGGTGCCTATGCCGTCGGTGCGTCTTGACGCGTCCAAGCGTTCGGGCGCTACCTCGCCGTAGAGAGTCGTGCGCTGCTTGGCCGGACGGCCCGCACGGGCCGCGATCGCCTCCAACTCGCTGATGGGCTTGAAAGAGCCGTTCTCCGACCCGGCCATGCGGCTGATGGTCTCTTCCATCAGCGTTCCGCCGAGGTCGTTCACGCCCCCCTGCAGTACGCGCGTGCAGAGTTCGTCGCCCAGCTTCACCCAGGACGTCTGGATGTTGGAGATCGCACCGTGCAGCAGAATTCGCGCCAGCGCATGGACGGCGATGTTCTCCCGGACGGTCGGCCCCGGACGAGCCAGCCCGGCGAGGTAAATGGGCGAGTTGTGGTGGACGAACGGCAGCAGAACGAATTCGCTGAACCCACCCGTCCGTTCCTGGATGGAACGCAGCAGCTTGATGTGCGCGACCCAGTGGGCGGGCGTGTCCACGTGC
Organism: Actinomadura darangshiensis; assembly: GCF_004349235.1. Lineage (GTDB taxonomy): Bacteria > Actinomycetota > Actinomycetes > Streptosporangiales > Streptosporangiaceae > Spirillospora > Spirillospora darangshiensis. The sequence continues at coordinate 16,646 of NZ_SMKY01000176.1, forward strand.
CCGTACATCATCGTGGACGTCGTCGGAATGCCGATCTCGTGCGCCGTGGTGACGACCTCGACCCACTGGTCGGTGGGCAGCTTCCCCTTGGTCAGCACCCACCGGACGTCGTCGTCCAGGATCTCGGCGGCCGTCCCGGGCAGCGAGTCGACCCCGGCCTCCTTCGCCGCCTCCAGCCATTCCCGGATCGACATGTCCGTCCGGGACGCGCCGTTCACGACCTCCATCGGGCTGTAGGAATGCAGGTGGATGCCGGGCGCGCGGCGCTTCACCTCGCGGGCCAGGTCGAAGTAGGCGGTGCCGGGCAGATCCGGGTGGATGCCGCCCTGCATGCAGACCTCGGTGGCGCCCGCCGCCCACGCCTCGTCCACCCGGTCGCCGACCTGGCCGAGCGACAGCGTGTAGGCGTCGGCGTCCGTGCGGCGCTGCGCGAATGCGCAGAACCGGCAGCCGGTGTAGCAGACGTTCGTGAAGTTGATGTTCCGGGTGACGACGTAGGTGACGTCGTCGCCGACCGTGTCGCGGCGCAGGTCGTCGGCCAGGGCGGCGAGCGCGTCCAGTTCCGGGCCGTCGGCGTGCAGGAGCGCGAGCGCCTCGTCGTCGGACAGGCCCGCCGGGTCCCGCTCGGCGCGCGCGAGGGCGGTCTTCACGTCGGCGTCGAAGCGCTGCGGCGCGGACATCCGCTCGCGCAGCGCGTCCCAGTCGCCGTAGACCTCGTCGAAGTCGTCGCGCCGGTCGCTGGTGCGGCCCGTCGTGTCGATCGACGTGTGCAGGTCGGTCCGGCCGGACGCCTCGAAACCGCCGTCCGGCTCCTGCCAGGGACGCCCTTCAAGGACGGCGTCCTCCCGGGCCAGGCCGGTCGCGGGATCGGCCAGGGCGGCGACGTGCCCGACGAGCCGCGGGTCCAGCCACGGCTCACCGCGCCGCACGTACTCGGGGTAGATCGTCAGCCGATCGCGCAGCGCGAACCCCGACTCGGCGGTCTTCGCGGTCAGCTCGTCGATCTGCGGCCACGGCCGCTCCGGGTTCACGTGGTCGGGCGTCAGCGGCGACACCCCGCCCCAGTCGTCGATCCCCGCCCGCAGCATCAGCGCGTACTGGTCGGCGACCAGGTTCGGCGGCGCCTGCACCCGCGCCTTCGGCCCGAGGACGAGCCGCGCCACCGCGATCGTCGCGGCCAGCTCGTCCAGCTCGGCGTCCGGGGTGTCGCGCATCTTGGTGTCCGGCTTCGCGCGGAAGTTCTGGACGATCACCTCCTGGATCGCCCCGTACTCGCGCATCGTCCGCCGGATCTCGAAGATGGCGTCCGCGCGCTCCTCGACCGTCTCGCCGATCCCGATGAGGATGCCGGTCGTGAACGGGACGTTGGTGCGTCCCGCGTCCTCCAGGACCCGCAGCCGGACGGCCGGGTCCTTGTCCGGCGACCCGAAGTGCGGGCCGCCGCGCTCGCTGAACAGCCGCGTCGCCGTCGTCTCCAGCATCATGCCCATGGACGGCGCGACCGGCTTGAGCCGCTGGAAGTCGCGCCACGTGAGCACGCCCGGGTTCAGGTGCGGCAGCAGCCCGGTCTCCTCCAGCACACGGATCGCCATCGCGCGCACGTAGGAGAGCGTGTCGTCGTAGCCGTGCGCGTCCAGCCACTCGCGGGCCTGCTTCCAGCGGTCCTCGGGACGGTCCCCGAGCGTGAACAGCGCCTCCTTGCAGCCCATCTCGGCGCCCCGCCGCGCGATGTCCAGCACCTCGTCCGGGCTGAGATAGGGCGAGTCCAGCTTGTGGGGGACGGTCGCGAACGTGCAGTAGCCGCAGCGGTCCCGGCAGAGGCGGGTCAGCGGGATGAAGACCTTGCGGCTGTAGGTGATGACGCCCGGCCGGCCGGCGGCCTCCAGGCCGGCGTCCCTCGTGCGGGCCGCGTAGGTGAGCAGGTCGTCGAGCTGCGCCCCGCGGGCCTGCAGCAGTGTGGTGGCCTCGGATCGGTCCAGTGTCTTGCCGTCGCGCGCGCGGGCCAGGGCCCGGCGAAGAGCGGAGCTCGTGCCGTCCATGCGGGCACTCTATGCCAATCGTCATAATTCGCGACCGGCCGGGTCCCCGCGAAGGCACCAAGGACAGCCGCGGACTATCCGCAGATATTCCGCGACTCAGCGGACCTGTTCATCTGAGGGGCGCCCCGCGGGCCCCCGGGGCGAGGTCAGGAGATCGTCACGCCCGCCGGCGCGTCGCTCCGGTCACCTGACCTCGATGAAGGCGTCCGGGG
>NZ_SMKY01000177.1 GCF_004349235.1 Actinomadura darangshiensis
GTTGCCGGGGGCGGGGCGGGCGAGGCCCGTCTGGTAGGCGATGACGACCAGTTGCGCTCGGTCGCGGGCCTCCAGCTTCGTCATGGCGCGCTGCACGTGGGCGCGGACGGTGAAGGGGCTGAGGAACATCTGCTCGGCGATCTCCTGGTTGGACAGGCCGGTCGCGACCAGCGCCACCATCTCGCGTTCGCGCGGGGTGAGCACGGCGAGCCGTTCGGCGTCGGGCGGCCGGGTGCCGTCCGGTGTGGCCAGGAAACGGGCGACCAGGGAGCGGGTCGCGGCGGGGGACAGGAGGGTGTCGCCGTCGGCGATCGTGCGGACGGCGTCCGCCAGGTCCTCGGCTCCGATGCCCTTGCCGATGAAGCCGCCGGCCCCCGCGCGCAGCGCCTGCGCGACGTACTCGTCGGTCTCGTACGTGGTGAGGATCAGGATGCGGCTGGCGCGCAGTTCCGGGTCCGCGCAGATCTGCGAGGTGGCGGAGAGGCCGTCCATCTCGGGCATCCGGATGTCCATGATCACCACGTCGGGATGCAGCTCCCGGGTGAGCCTCACCGCCTCCTTGCCGTCGGCGGCCTCGCCGACCACGGTGATGTCGTCGGCGGTGTCGAGCAGCATCCGGAAGGCGCCGCGCAGCAGGGCCTGGTCGTCGGCGAGCAGAACGCGGAGTGTCACGGCGCATCACCGTCGGACGTCCGGTCCTCGATGGTCGCCGGTTCGCCGGTCCTGCGCGCCGTGTCCTTGGCGGGCGGGAGGGGCAGCTCGGTGGAGACGAGGAAGCCGCCCTCCGGGCGCCTGCCCGCGGAGAGCTGTCCACCGACCGCGGTGGCGCGTTCACGCATTCCGATGAGGCCGTAACCGGGCGGACGGTCGGGCTGCGGCGTGTGGGCGCCCCCTCCGTCGTCGGCGACGGTGATGGTCACGCGATCCTGGCTCCAGGAGAGGCGCACCCGGGCGCTACCGGTACCGGCGTGCTTGGTCACGTTGGTCAAAGCCTCCTGGACGATGCGGTAAGCGGTGAGGTCCACTCCCAGCGGCAGCGACCTGGGTGTGCCCTCCTGGTGCACCGACACCTCCAGACCCGCGCGGCGGAAGGATTCCAGGAGCGTGGGAAGCCGGGACAGACCCGGCGTCGGTTCGGCGGGCTCGGCCGCGTCCCCGGACTGGCGCAGCAGGCCGACCGTGGCCCGCAGGTCGTCGAGCGCGTCACCGGTGGTCTCGACGAGTTCGTCCAGGCTCTTGCGGGTCTGCTCCGGACGGGTGGCGAAGAGGTGGGCGGCGACCGTGGCCTGCGCGTTGGCCAGGGTGATCTGATGGGCCACAAGGTCGTGCAGCTCCCGGGCGATGCGCAGCCGTTCCTCGGCCACCCTGCGGCGCGCTTCGCTGTCGCGGCTCTCCTCGGCCCGCCAGGCCCGTTCCTCCACGGCCGCCAGGTAGGCCCGCCGGTTCTGCGTCGACTGGCCGAGGACGCCGGCCACCAGCGGGAACGCCGCCACCGCCGCCACCCTGCTCACGTCCTGCCACGAGAGGGTGTCGAACACGAACAGGAGGTTGGAGGCGACCAGCAGCGCCGCGGAGGCGAGCAGCGCCTCGGTCGCCGTGCGCCGTTCGGTGCGCACGGCGAGCGAGTAGGCGGTGACCACGGCGGGCGCCACGATGGGCGGGCTCAGCAGCAGGCCCAACGGCGGCACCAGCACGCCGCCCGCGGTCGTCACCGCCATGGCGGCCAGCGGCGACCGGTGCCGCAACGGAAGCACGGCACAGGTCGCCACGGCGATGAGGTAGGCGGTGGCGGGCGGCGGTCCCAGCGACTGGTCGTCGACCCGGAGCGCGCCGCCGAGCAGGCAGATCGCGAACACGATCGCCGTGAGGGTCCCCTCCCGCCACCGCATGCCGCGCGGTCGCGGGCCGCCGCCACCCGTGTCCGTCATGGCGGGCTCAGTACCGTCCGGCGGGGAACGGCGGCACCACTGCGTCCGGCCGGGTCGCGGAGGCCGGGGCATGCCTGCTCAGCGCCTCACCCTCGATGTCCACATTCGGCAGCACACGGTTCAGGATACGAGGCAGCCACCAGGCCCGGCGGCCGAGCAGCGCCAGCACCGCGGGCGCGATCGCCATCCGGACCACGAAGGCGTCGAACGCGACGGCGGAGGCCAGCCCGAGGCCCATCGTCTGGATGGTCGGGCTGTTCATCCCGACGAATCCGGTGAACACGCTGATCATGATGATCGCCGCCGCGGCCACCACACGTCCGCTGTGCCGGAAACCGCTGACGATCGCCTCGCCGGGGGACGCGCCGTGGACGTGGGCCTCCCGCATCCGGCTGACGAGGAAGACCTCGTAGTCCATGGCGAGGCCGAACACGATCCCGATGATGAGGATCGGCATCAGCGACATGACCGGCCCGGTCTGCTCGATGCCGATCAGGTCCGCCCCCCAGCCCCACTGGAAGACGGCGACGAGGACGCCGAACGCGGCGCCCACCGACAGCAGGAAGCCGAGCGCCGCCTTGACCGGGACCAGGATCGAGCGGAAGACCACCATCAGCAGGAGCACCGCCAAGCCGATGACCACGGTCAGATAGGGGATGAGGGCGTCGGACATCGCCTCGGAGATGTCGATGTTCAGCGCGGTGGTGCCGGTCACCGCGATGTCGGCGCCCGTACCGGCCTCGACACCGGAGGCCGCGCCCCGGATCGATTGCACCAGGTCCTTGGTCTCGTCGCTGGTCGGCGCGGTCTGCGGGACGGCGGTGAGGACGGCCGTGTCCTTGGCCTCGTTGAGAACCGGGTCACCGACCGACGCGACCCCGTCCACGCCCCGGACGGTCGTGACGACCTGGTCGGTGGCGGCCTGCTTGTCCGCGGAGCCCGACAGGTCCACGACCACGGTCAGCGGGCCGTTGAAGCCGGGCCCGAACCCTTCGGACAGCAGGTCGTAGGCACGGCGCTGGGTGGTCTCCACCGACTTGGACTCGTCCCCGGGCAGCCCGAGTTCGAGGCTCAGCGCCGGAATGGCGACGGCGCCGAGACCGAGTACGGCGACCAGCAGCACGGCCACCGGACGGCGCAGCACGAACCGCGCCCAGCGGGTGCCGAGCCCGGGCCGGCGCGCCGGGGGCGGAGGCTGCTTCCCCGGCCGGGCGGCCTTGCGGACGGTGCGCGACAGCACCCGGCGGCCGAAGAAGCCGAACAGGGCGGGGACCAGGGTCAGTGCGACGAGCACGGCGAGGGCCACCGCGCCCGCACCGGCCATGCCCATCTTGGTGAGTTCGGGGATCCCGACGACCCCCAGCCCGACCAGGGCGATGAAGACGGTCGCGCCGGCGAAGACGACGGCGGACCCGGCCGTGCCCACCGCCCGGCCCGCGGCCTCCTCCGGAGAGTTGCCCTGCGCGCGCTCGTCACGGAACCGGGAGGTGATGAACAGCGCGTAGTCGATGCCGACCGCCAACCCCAGCATCAGCGCCAGGATCGCGACGGTGGACGTCAGGCCCAGCGGAACGGCCAGCGCGGACACCAGGCCGAAGGCGATGGCCACGCCCCAGAAGGCGGTCAGCAGCGACAGCCCGGCCGCGACCAGCGACCCGAGGGCGAGGATCAGCACCACCGCCGCCACCACCACGCCGATGATCTCCGTCGTACCGCCCGGCGCCTCTTCCGCGTCCAGGGCCGAGCCGCCGATCTCCACGGTCAGCCCCGCGTCCCGGGCCTGGCTCGCGGCGTCCTCCAGGGCGCTCTTCGTCGGCTCCTTCAGGTCGACGGCGTCCACGGTGTAGGTGATCGTGGAGTAGGCGATGGTGCCGTCCTTGCTGACGGCGCCGGTCTCATAGGGGTCGGCGGCCGACGCGACCTGGTCGCCTCCGTCCAGCGAGCCGAGCGTCTTCTCGACGGCCGCCCTGTTCTGCTGGGCCGTCACCTGCTGCCCGTCCGGGGCCTGGAACACCAAGCGGGCCTCGGCGCCCTGGGAATTGCTCTGGGGGAAGCGCTCGTCCAGCAGGTCGAACGCCTTCTGCGACTCGGTGCCGGGCATGGAGAGGTCCTCGTCCTGACCGGACGGCGCCAGGCCGGCGGCAACCACGGCCAGCACCAGGGCGCACAGCCACAGAGCACCCACGAGCCGGCGCCGGCGGAAGGCCCACCGTCCGATCCGGTAAAGAAATGTCGCCACCTGTTGATCACTCCAGACACCACTAGGAAGGGGAATGCGCGAGATTTGCGCGCCTCCAACACTTCCCTCCGGCGCCCCTGCGGAGCATCGTCCCCAGCCGCCGTCTTCCGCTGGTGCACCCAGACCAGCCACCGACGCGCCCTGGTGCATCCGCACTAGGCCGGCGCCTGTGCGCGCTGGCGGCGCCGTCAATCGGCGGTGCCGTGGGCCCAGATGAAGCAGTCGTGCCAGGTGTCGCGTTCGCCGTCGCCGAACGCACCCCCGCCGCTTGCTCGCGGTCGTGACCAACCGGGAGCGGGCCACGGTGATGCTTCTCGAAGGTGTCGGCGATCCCGGGGAGCATGCGGCGGATCCCGTGGCCGGAGGCGCTCCGGATCGTCCGGCACATCGTCGCCGGCGGCGCCCCGCCCGAGGGCACGCCGTGGACGATCGACCGCTGAAGGCGGGGTTCACCGAGGCGGCGCAGCCTCGGAGTGGCGGTCCTAGGGAAAGCGGTCCGCTCCTATGTCGTCGGAGGTGAGGGCATCGTCGGGGTGTGGCCCTCCTGGGGCTGTTTGATGAGGAAGAGCGGTGATCACGCGATGAAGGCTGTGCGGTTCCACGAGTACGGCGGGATCGATGTCCTGCGGGTGGAAGAGGTGGACCGCCCGGTGCCCGGGCCCGGGCAGGTGCTCGTCGAGGTCCGCGCGGCCGGGATCCAGCCGGGCGAGGCCCATATCCGGACCGGCGATCTGCACGCGCGGTGGCCGGCGACGTTCCCGTCCGGGCAGGGCAGCGATCTGGCCGGCGTCGTGGTGGAGGTCGGTCCGCACGTCCGCGGCGTCGCGGTGGGGGACGAGGTGCTCGGCTTCACCCACAAGAGGGCGAGCCATGCGGAGTTCGTCGTGGTCGACGACGTGCAGATGACCCCGCGTCCGGAGGGGCTGCCCTGGGACGTGGCCGGGTCGCTGTACGTGGCCGGCACGACCGCGTACGCCACCGTGTTCGCGGTCGACCCTGGACCGTCCGACACCGTCGTGGTGTCCGGTGCGGCGGGCGGCGTCGGGTCCTTCGCCGTGCAGCTCGCGCGGCGGCGCGGCGCCACGGTGATCGGGCTGGCGAGCGAGGCGAACCACGCCTGGTTGAAGGAGCGCGGCGTCGTCGCGGTCGAGTACGGGGAGGGGGCGGCCGAGCGGATCCGGCAGGTCTCCGGCGGCAGCGTCGACGCGTTCATCGACACCTTCGGCGACGGCTACGTGGACCTGGCGGTGGAGCTGGGCGTGCGGCCCGAGCGGATCTGCACGATCCGCGACTGGCAGGCCGCGGCGAGGGTCGGCGCGCGGGCCGACGGGGAGGGCGCGGCGGCGTGCGCGGTCGTGGTCGGGGAACTGGCCCGGCTCGCCGCGCGCGGGGAACTGGAGGTGCCGATCGCCCGCGCCTATCCGCTGGAGCGGGTGCGGGACGCGTTCCGCGAGCTGGAGCGGCGGCACACCCACGGCAAGATCGTTCTCCGCCCCTAGGCGAAGTCGGCCGCGGTGATGCCGTCGGGGTGGCCGGGCGGCCACTGCACCAGCTCGATCCGGTAGCCGTCGGGGTCGGTGAGCCACGCGACCTGAGGTCCGTCCGGGCCGCCGGGGCGCTCCACCGGGCCGGGGCTCAGACCTGCCTGGGACAGCGCCGCCACGGTCGCGGCGAGATCGTCGACCTGGACGGGGAGATGGCTGAAGCCGGTGCCGAGGAGCACCGGGCCGTCGGCGGGGCGGTGGGCCAGCTCCAGCGAGACGATCTCTTCCGCCGGGAACTTGAGCATGGTCAGGGTCGCGCCGCCGCCGATGTCCACGCTCCCGACGATCTCGTACCCGAGCGTCGTGTAGAAGCCGAGCGAGGCCGGCAGGTCCGTGACCCGGTAGGCCGGGTGGAGGGTCTTCACCCGTCGACCGTATCCGGCCGCCTCGGCTCAGGTGCGGGTCTCCGCAATCGTTGGGGAGGCCAATGAGTGTGTTAATGTTGGCTACATCAACGTTGGCCGTACCAACGTTTTGTGGCGAACGAACCCCTGGAGGCAGGGCCATGATCAAGCCGTTCCGTATCGACGTCCCGCAGGCCGACCTCGACGACCTGAACGACCGGCTCGCGCGCACCCGGTGGCCCAACGAGGTCGCCGGCGCCGGGTGGGACTACGGCTTCCCGCTGGCGCGGCTCAAGGAACTGGCCGAGTACTGGCGCACCGGCTACGACTGGCGCGCGCACGAGGCCGAACTCAACGAGCTTCCGCACTTCACCACCGAGATCGAGGGCCAGAACATCCACTTCGTGCACGTCCGGTCGTCGAATCCGGACGCGCTCGCGCTGGTCCTCACCCACGGCTGGCCGGGGTCGTTCCTTGAGTTCCTGGACATGATCGAGCCGCTGTCGCGCGACTTCCACCTGGTGATCCCGTCCATTCCCGGCTTCGGGTTCTCAGGGCCGACCCACGAGCGCGGCTGGGACGCCGTCCGGGTCGCCCGCGCCTGGGCCGAGCTGATGCGCCGCCTGGGGTACGAGCGCTACGGCGCGCAGGGCGGCGACTTCGGCGCGGGCATCTCCATCGCGCTCGGCGCGGTCGCACCCGAGCAGGTCGTCGGCGTGCACGTCAACTACCTGCCGACCCGCCCGGACCCCGAGGTCGAGGTGTCCGAGGCGGACGAGGCCCGGCTGGACACGGTCCGCAAGCTGATGGCGAACCGCCCGCCGTACCAGGCTCTGCAGGCGCTCACCCCGCAGACCATCGGCTATGCGCTGACCGACTCGCCGGCCGGCCAGTTGGTCTGGATCGCCGAGCGGTTCGCGCAGTGGACCGACCCCGCCACGCCGGTCGCCGACGACCGGATGCTCACCGACATCTCGCTGTACTGGCTGACCTCGACGGCGGCCTCGTCGGGCCGGTTCCATCACGACACCCCGCGGGGGAGCCGGCTGCCGTGCCGGGTGCCGCTCGGCGTGGCGGTGCTCCCGCACGACATCACGCAGTCGGTGCGTCCGCTGGCCGAGCGGCTCTACGACATCAGGCACTGGTCGGAGTTCGAGCGCGGCGGCCACTTCGCCGCGATGGAGGTGCCGGACCTGCTCGCCGAGGACGTCCGGGACTTCTTCCTCACCCTCACCAAGGACGCCGCCTGACAGCGCTCCGGCGGTCTCGGGATGCCAAGTTTTGGGGAGGCGACGGTTTTGGGCTGGTCTGGCCCGGGACATCCGGTTGGCATGGGAAATCCTGAGTTCGGGGACCGGACCGACTTCGAGAACGCCGAGCGAGGGCTGGTCGCGTCGCTCTCGCCCGGCGTGGTGAGAGACGCCGCAGGCCGGGTCGTGTGGGACAACGACGCGTTCGCCTTCCTGGACGGCCCCTGCCCCGAGACGGCGAACCCCTCGCTGTGGCGGCAGTCGCAGCTGTGCGCCAAGCAGGGCCTGTTCGAGGTGACCGACGGCATCTACCAGGTGCGGGGCCTCGACCTGTCGAACATGACCCTGGTCGAAGGCGACCGCGGGGTGATCGTGATCGACCCGCTGGTGTCGGTGGAGACCGCCGCCGCGGCGCTCGCGCTCTACCGGGAGCACCGCGGAGACCGTCCGGTCACCGGGATGGTCTACACCCACTCCCACGTCGACCACTTCGGCGGCGCGGAAGGCATCGTCGAGCCCGGAAACCCCGGCCGTGTACCGATCCTGGCCCCGGCCGGGTTCCTGGAGCACGCCGTCTCGGAGAACGTGTACGCCGGGACCGCGATGGCCCGCCGCAGCGTCTACCACACCGGCGTCCTGCTGGAGCGGAGTCCGGCCGGGATGGTCGGGACCGGTCTCGGGCAGACCGCATCCTCGGGACGCATCTCACTGGTCCCCCCGAACACCGACATCACCCGAACCGGCCAGGAAGAGGTGCTGGACGGCGTCCGGATCGTGTTCCAGCTGACGCCCGGAACCGAGGCGCCGGCGGAGATGAACTTCCACTTCCCTGACAGAAGGGCGCTGTGCCTGGCCGAGAACGCCACGCACAACCTGCACAACGTCCTGACCCTGCGCGGCGCACTCGTCCGCGACGCGCGGGTCTGGGCCCGGTACCTGGACGAGGCGGTCACGCTCTTCGCCGACGGCACCGACGTGGCGTTCGCGTCCCACCACTGGCCGACATGGGGACGCGCGGCCATCGCGGCGTTCCTCTCCCAGCAGCGGGACCTGTACGCCTACCTGCACGACCAGACGCTGCGGCTGCTCAACCAGGGGCACACCGGCATCGAGATCGCCGAGATGATGGAGCTCCCGCCCGCGCTGGCCGGGGCCTGGCACGCGCGCGGCTACTACGGCTCGGTCAGCCACAACGTCAAGGCGATCTACCAGCGGTACATGGGCTGGTTCGACGGCAACCCCGCCCAACTGTGGCGGCACCCGCCCGCCGAAGAGTCGGCACGCTACGTGGAATGCATGGGCGGCGCGTCCAAGGTCATGTCGATGGCACGCGACTACGCGGCCCACGGCGACCTGCGGTTCGCGGCGACGCTGTACGACCACGTCGTGTTCGCCGACCCCGGTAACGCCGACGCCAAGGCGGGCCTCGCCGAGGTGTACCAGCGGCTCGGGCACGGCGCGGAGAACGGCACCTGGCGCAACTTCTACCTGACCGGCGCGATGGAACTGCGCGACGGCATCAAACCCGTCCCGATGAGCATCGCCGGCGGCATGGCCGCGGGCCTGACGGTCGAGCAAGTCTTCGACTCGATGGCGATCAGGGTGAACGGCCCGAAGGCGTGGGACGAGCACCTCACCGTCGACTGGGACTTCACCGACACCGGCGACCGCCACCGCATGCTGCTGTCCAACGGCGTCCTCATCCACCGGCGGACGGACCGCGAGAACGACGGCGCCGACCTGACGCTCACCCTCACCCGCCCGCAACTGGTCGCACTGGTCGCCGGCGAGGGGGACGAAGGCATCACCAGCACCGGCGACACGGCCGCGCTACGACGACTCCTCGCCGTGATGGACGGCGCCGAACCCGACTTCCCCATAGTCACCCCCTGACGCCGGGCTCTCCAAGGCCACGCCGTGATCGCCGGGTCCGGGCGAGAATGGGGTGTGGCTCGTTGGGTCCTGCATGTGGATCTGGACCAGTTCATCGCCGCCGTCGAGGTGCTGCGGCATCCGGAGCTTCGGGGACGGCCGGTCGTCGTCGGCGGGGACGGCGATCCGACGAAGCGCGGCGTCGTCAGCACGGCCTCGTACGAGGCGCGTGTGTACGGCGTGCACTCCGGGATGCCGCTCCGGACGGCGGCCCGGCGCTGCCCGGACGCCGTTTTCCTGGCGGTCGACAGAGAGCTGTACGAGGCCGTCTCGGACGAGGTCATGGCCGCGCTGCGCAGTCTCGGCGTCGTGGTCGAGGTGCTCGGCTGGGACGAGGCGTTCCTGGCCGTCGACGGCGGCGATCCGGAGGCGGTGGCGCAGGAGATCCGTGACCGGGTGCGCGCGGCGACGGGCCTGGAGTGCTCGGTGGGCATCGGGGAGAACAAGCTCCAGGCGAAGCTGGCGACCGGCTTCGGCAAGCCGGCCGGGGTCTTCCGGCTCACCGGGGAGACCTGGTTCGAGGTGCTCGGCGACCGGCCGCCCGATGCGCTGTGGGGCATCGGGGCCAAGACCGCCAAGCGGCTGAAGGGGCTGGGCATCGGCACGGTCGGCGAACTCGCCGCGGCCGATCCCGAGGCTCTGGCCGGGGAGATGGGGCCCACGATCGGACCCTGGCTGGTGCTGCTCGCCCAGGGCCGGGACCACTCGCGGGTGAGCGACGCACCGCACGTCCCGCGTTCCTGCGGCCGTGAGACCACGTTCCAGCATGATCTGGACGACTGGGAGGACGTGCGCCGCGAGGTGTCCCGCCTGGCGCGCCGGGTCACCGGCGACGTCGCCAAGGACGGGAGGGGCGTCGCCCGGGTCGTCGTCAAGGTTCGCTATGCGCCGTTCTTCACCCAGACGCACGGCCGGACGCTGGACGAGCCGGCGAGGGAGGCGGCCCTGATCGAGGAAGCCGCCCTCGCCGCCCTCGACGCGTTCACCGGACGGCGCCCGGTCCGGCTCCTGGGCGTCCGCGCCGAGTTCGTCCGCTGAGCCGGGGTGCGCGTGGGCCAGGCCGTGCTTGACCTCGGCCTATAGCTGCTTTTTACCTCTTTGTCCGGTTTTGGGGTGTCGTGGTCCGGGGAGGTACGCCGTCGTTGCCTGATGTATGCGACGGGGGAGAGAAAGCATATGAAGAGGGTCATGACCGGAGCACTGGCCGCCGCCGTGGTCGGGATCGCGGGAGTGGGCAGCGCGGGCGCCGCCCAGCCGTCCCATCAGCAGAACACGCGCCAGGACTGCCGCACCTACTCCAGCGTCAGCGAGTGCGGGCAGCCCCAGCTCAACGAGAAGCAGCGCAACTGCGTGACCTCGGCGGTCCAGCAGGGCATGACCGAACGCCGCGCCACGGTGGAGTGCCACGCCTTCGCCTAAGAGCCGCCGCACCGCGCAGGGCCCGTCCGGGGGAGGACGGGCCCTGCGCGGGAGAGGTCAGCTCGGGGGATCCGCGTCGGTCCACTCGGCGATCTCGAACACCTGGTAGGCGGCCATTTCGCCGGGCTTGTGGAAGCGGTCGGGCATGTCCTTCGCCTTCAGTTCGCGCGGCTGGCCATCGTCGCCCGGCGGGAGCTCCCGGCTGCCGTGCGGCGGGGTCGCCACCAGGTCGCGGATGGCCAGCAGCCGTCCCTTCGCGGGGTCGACGATGAACTGGCGCTTGTAGGTGCCGAGCTGCTCGGGCGCGGTGTGCAGGCCGAGCGGCGTGGTCGTCTTCAGCGGCAGCGACACCACCGCCCCGGCCCGGCCGAGCGGGTCCGTCGCCCGGCCCTCGGCCTTCACGCCGGGGATGTCCGCGAGCAGCCGGAACACCGCCGCGCGCACCTTGGGCGGCGCCGGCGCGATGGACAGCAGGCCCCCGGCGACGTCGCTCAGAGCCCGCACACGCTCCTGCCCCTGCAAGGCACGGATCGGCTCCTTCTTCTCGTCGTCCGAAGAGACCGCGTGCCAGTGGCCCTTGAGGTTCAGCAGAACGTCCTTCAGCGCTTTCGGCTGCGTGGGCAGCTGGGCGAGCTGTCCCGCCGTCATGCCGTAGAACCGTTCGGGGAACGGTCGCCAACCCGACGATCCCGAGGCCTGCGACATGTCCAGCAGCGCCGGGGCGTCTCCATCGGGGTTCGGGATGCGGACCCACGCGGGCGAACCTGCCGCCTGCCACTTCTGCCGGTCCTGCGCGGTGAGCGGGACGTCGGTCAGTTCGATGTTGGTTTGGCGGCCCGCACCGTTCGGGGCGATCCACTCTTCCCTCGCCTGGCGGGAATCGACCTTGTAGTGGTGCGCGGCGCTCTTGCCGACCCCGTAGATGTCGCCCATCACCGTCTTGGTGTGCCAGTACCTGCCGGTCGGCGCCTTCTGCGCGTTGGTGGCGGCGACCAGCAGCACGTTGCCCTGGAGTTCGGGCCCGCCGGCACCCGGTGCGGGCGGCGCGCCGTCGTCCGGCTGCAGCGCGACGACGGTGACCGCCCCCGCGGCGACGGCGGTGGCCGCCGCCGTGCTCAGCAGCGGGACCTTCAGGCCGCGCCGGGGACGTTCCGGGACGTCGGCCCACCGCGCGGCCCTCCAGTCCGTGCGCATGTTCAGGCGCTCCGGACTCTCCTCCTCGGCCAGCGCGGTCCGCATCCGGCGCAGAGCGTCGATCTCATCCATGGGCGTTCTCCTGGGGAAGGGCCTTGCGGAGCTTGTTCCGGGCCCGGTGGATCTTGGACTTGACGGTGCCGAGCGGCAGGTCGAGCGTCGCCGCGATCTCGGCGTAGGACAGCTCGGCCCAGGCCAGCAGCAGGACGGCATGGCGTTCCTGCGCGTTCAGCGAGGCGAGCGCCTTCGCCAGGCCGGGCCCGAGCGCGGCGGCCGACGCGCGGTCGCTGGCCCGGTCGGCGACGCCGTCCTCGGCGGGGTCGGTTCCGGTCCGGGCGTAGGCCCGGTACATGCGGGTCTCCTGCCGGTGGTGCCTGGCGATGAGGTTGCTGGCGATGCCCCACAACCAGGCGCCGAACTCGGCGCGTCCGTCGTCGAACCTGTCCCTGCGCCGGAACGCGATCGCGAACGTCTCCGACACGACGTCGTCGGCGATGGGCGGGCCGAGCCGCCGTTTGACGTAGGCGTGGAGCCGCGGCGCGTGGCGGCGGAACAGCTCACCGAAGGCCTCGGGTTCGTCCAGGGACGCGGCGACTATGGCCGCGTCGTCCAGGTCGTCACGGGCGTGACTCAGCACGGCCATGGGCGTCTCTTCATGGAGGGCGTCTCCGTGTCTGGGGGGTGCTGACACCCTCCTCTATTCCGAAGCCCGCACCCCGGTTGCGTTCTGCGGCCGGCTCAGTTCGGGGGGAGGGGACGGCGCGGTACGGGGGCCGACTGGAGGATCGAGGTCGTCGTCCGCGCGTACGGGGTGAAGCGGTCCAGGATCGGTTCGAGCTCCTCGACCGCGCGCAGATGGGCGATGAAGAAGAAGCAGTCGTCACCGGTGATGCGGTGGCACTCGGTGATCTGCGGGATCTCGTCGGCGATCTTGGGGATGCGGCTCAGCTCCCGCGGGTTCGGGCTGATCCGGACGAGGATCGTGATCGGGAAGCCGAGCGCGACCGGGTCCACCGTCGCGTGGTAGCCGGTGATCACGCCGGTCTCCTCAAGCCGCTGCACCCGTTCGGCGACGGCCGGGGCCGACAGCGCGACCCGGCGGCCCAGCTCCGCGAGCGACGCGCGGCCGTCCCGCTGCAGCTCGGTGAGGATCTTTAGGTCGGTCGCGTCCAGCGGCTTCGGTTCGTAGGCGCGGCCCGGCCGGCCCCGTCGGTTCGCCATTCCTCCAACCTACGGAGCGGCGGACGATACGGCCATGTCATATCCGCCCTGGACGTACTTCGTGGGCAGCGCGGTCTTCCACTATCTGGGCCCGTCGTTCGCCGTGCTGCTGTTCGCGCGCGTCGAGCCTCTGGGTGTGGCAGGCATACGCACCTGGAGCGCCGTCGTGGTCTTCGCGCTCTGGCGCAGGCCCTGGCGGACGTTCACCGGCGATGGCTGGCGGACGATCCTCCTCTGGGGCGCCGTGCTCGCGGCGATGAACTCGTCCTTCTATATGGCGATCGCAAGGCTGCCCCTGGCGACGGTCGCTGCGATCGAGTTCCTGCCCGTCATCGTCCTGGCCGCCCTGGGGGTAAGGACGAAGCGCAACCTCGCCGCGTTGGTAGCGGCCGTCGCTGGTGTGTACGTGCTGACCGAAGTGCGTTTCGAGGGGGAGCCGCTGGGGTTCCTCTTCGCGTTCGCCAACGCGGGACTGTTCGCCCTGTACGTGGTCGTCGCGCACAAGGCCGCACAGTCGGACGCCGGAGGCATCGACGGCCTGGCAATGGCGATGGTCGCCGCGACCGTGTTCGTCCTTCCCATCGGGGGAGTGCAAGCCGTGCCGGTACTGGGCGACCCTGCGGTGCTGGCGGCGGGGATCGGCGTGGGCATCACCTCGTCCGTCATCCCCTACGTGTGCGATCAGCTGGCCATGGCGCGGCTCAGCCGGGCCACGTACGCGCTGATGGTGTCGCTGCTGCCGGCGACGGCGGCCGTGACCGGGCTGGTGGTGCTGGGGCAGGTGCCGACGGCGGCGGAGGCCGCCGGGGTCGGATTGGTGGTCGCCGGGGTCGCGGTGCACCGTGGTGATGTTGAGAGTGGAGAACGTTGAAAGGAGAAGGCATGCAACAGGTACGGCTCGGGACGACGGGGATGAGGGTCTCGCGGATCTGCCTCGGGATGATGAGCTACGGCGACCCGGACCTGCGCCCGTGGGCCCTGTCCCAGGACGCGGCGGAGCCGATCGTCCGGCGGGCCGTCGAGGGCGGCGTGACGTTCTTCGACACCGCCGACGTGTACTCCGAGGGCGTCAGCGAGGAGATCACCGGGCGTCTCCTGGCGAAGCTCTTCGCACGGCGGGACGACTACGTCCTGGCCACCAAGGTGTGCCTCCCCGTGGGAGAAGGCCCGAACGACCAGGGCCTGTCGCGCAAGCATGTGATGGCGGGCATCGACGCGTCGCTCAGGCGACTCGGCACCGACTACGTCGACCTGTACCAGATCCACAGGTGGGACTACGAGACGCCCATCGAGGAGACCATGGAGGCCCTGCACGACGTCGTGAAGTCGGGCAAAGCCCGGTACATCGGGGCGTCCAGCATGCACGCGTGGCAGTTCGCCAAGGCGCAGCACGTCGCCGAGAGGCACGGCTGGACGAGGTTCATCTCCATGCAGAACCACTACAAATAGTACTTCACTTCATGCAGGTTAGGGTGGGAGATCACCGCGACCACGAAGAGTGACGCTCCCCGCGTAGCACTCCGACGCACATCATGTGATGTGCGTCACTTTCTTTTCGGGTGTGGCCATATGCCACCAGTCACCGCCGGACGCCACCGGACGCCAGCGGTCACCAACGGACAACCGCACACACCCGGAACCCCTACGGGCACGAGGGTTTCGCAGGTTTGATCTTCACGTGCGCGTGGCACAGTTGAGACCGGAGCCGCATCCAGCGACTCCGAGACGAGCGAGTGGCGGACGGGGTCGGCTCCCGTCGCGGAGGTCCCGTGAGGTGACCTCGATCCAAGCGGAAAGCCGTAAAACACACTAAATACACAGATCGCCAAGGTGGGCTCTTGGCACGTAAGACCGGGTGCGCGCCCGGGCGGGACTCGTCCCGCGAATAGCTACCTAAAACGAACAGCCCTGGCTAACACGGCACATGAAGAAGGCCACTCGCGCGAAGCACCGACCGGAACGAGTAGGCGTCAGCCTGCCCGCAGGCCGGAGTGTCTTCAGTCCCGGAGGTCGCCGCGCGCTCCCTAGCCGTAGCCAGGGAGAGGAGCCACGGGTTGAAGCCCAGCCCGGAAGCAGTCGCATGGGGAAAGCGTCAGGCCAGCACATCGCCGCACTGGTCAGACGCCAAGTGGCGCCAGGTTGGAATGATCTTCGGGCTTTCGCTGTCCCCCGAAGGTGCCCCGGCAGAGCAGGACCAGGCCGAGGACGACCAGACCCCCGAGACGCTGCGGGACGCGGCATGAGCGCCCCGCAGATGCCCGAACTACCGCCCGAACTCGCTGCCGCCGTCCAGCGCGCCGCTATGCCGGACTTCGACCGCTGGCACCAGATGATCCGCTCCACCGGAGGGTGTGAGCAGCCGGTACGGCTACGCGGCGAGCGGATCACGCTGGACGGCGAGACCGGCGAGTTGATCGAGTCCTACTCGACGGCCGACGAGCCGACCGGGTTCCTGATCACCGCGTGCGGGAACCGCCGCGCGTCCCGCTGCGCCGCGTGCGCCGAGGTCTACCGGGACGACACCTATCACCTGATCATTTCCGGTCTGACCGGAGGGAAGGGCGTCCCGGAGGAGGTCAGCCAGCACCCGCGCGTGTTCCTCACCCTCACCGCACCTTCCTTCGGCGCCGTCCACGCCCACCGGGAGAAGGCCGGGAAACCTCAGCCGTGCCGCCCCCGCCGGGACGATCCGGTGTGTCCGCACGGCCGCCCGGAAGGATGCCGAGCGCGGCACGAGGCCGACGACCCGCAGGCAGGGCAGCCGATCTGCCGAGACTGCTACGACTATCCGGCCGCCGTGCTGTGGAATGCCCACGCGCCCGAACTCTGGCGACGCCTCACCCTCACCGTCCCGAGGCTGATCACCGCCGAGTTGGGCATCACCCACAAGGCCCTACGCGAGCAGGCCCGCGTGTCGTATGCCCGCGTCATCGAGTACCAGCGACGCGGGTTGATCCACTTCCACGCGGTGGTGCGCCTGGACGGACCGGACGGCCCCGACCAACCGCCGCCCGCATGGGCTACCTCCGAACTACTAGAGCGCACCCTTCGCACGGCCGCCGCACAGGTCGAGGTCCCAGCCACGCACCCGGACGGGACAAGCCCGCCGCTCATGCTGCGCTGGGGACGCCAGCTCGACACCCAGGCCATCCAGGTGGCCGCCGACCTGGACGGAATCGCCGACAAGCACGTGGCCCGCTACATCGCCAAGTACGCCACCAAGGGCGCCGAGGACTCCGGCACGGTAGACCGCCCCATCCGGTACGCGACACAGATCAACTCGTTGAAGGTGTCCGAGCACGCCCGCCGCATGATCTGGACGTGCTTCGCACTGGCAGACTTGCCCGAGTACCACGACCTACGGCTACGCAACTGGGCTCACATGCTGGGGTACGGCGGGCACTTCTCCTCCAAGTCCCGCCGCTACTCGGTCACGCTCACCCAGCTACGCCAGGCCCGCGCCGACCACGCCACCCAAGCAGCCCGCGAGGCCGCAGGACGACCCGAACCCGACCCGAACCGCACCACGGTGACCACCGGGCAATGGAAGTACCTCGGAAGCGGCCTCATGCACGGAGAGCACTTTTGGGCGCAGCAGGCCCGCGACCGAGTGCAGAAGGCGAGAGCCATCCGGAATCAGCTCACCGAGCGTGACGAGGACCGGAAGGCGAGCTAGCCAGGACCACCCGGCGTCGAGGAGTTTCATTACAAGGTCAAGGCGGCCCTACGGGCCGCAGGCACGGGGCCGGGGATGGGTGCCGCAGGCCGGTTCCCGACTTGCACGGGGACCCCTCGCGGGGCCTCGCGACGGGCCATTGCGGGCAGGCAGGTGCTGCCCGTCCGCCGGTCAAGGCTACGAGGCCCCGCCCCCGTGCAAGTCCGGAACCGTCCAGCTTCAACGCGCGGCACATCCGACGCTCAGGAACTGATCTCGTCAGGGGAGGGCGCGGGGCCGGGTGCGGGGTTGGGCCCGTCCACCGCAGGGCGGGACCGTGGACGGCCGCCGCGCCTTGCGCGTGCGGCCTTGGGGGCCGTTCGCGGCGCGGCCCCGCCCACCGCCCCGCCCTCCCGTGGACGGCCCGCCCGTACCGCAGCGCGCAAGCCGAGGCAGGCCCCGCGCGGCGGCTTGTCGCACAGGTGCCGGGCAGCGGCTTCCAGGCCGGGCGACGCTTGAGACGGAATTGCCGCAACGGCGCCGGCTGACTCCCTCCGGTCGCCCCTACGGGGTGGCCTACGGCCATCGACCGGCCCCGACCCTGTCAGCACGCAAGGGAAGCCGCGGCCCTCATGTCGTCACCGACCGGAGGGACGAGCCAGGAACTTGCGGCGAGGCCATGGCCAAGCCGCCGGATTCTCGATCGCTTCCCGGAGTTCGCGAGGGTTGGCCGCTTCGACCAGACGAGTCCCGTCCGACGAGGGGACCATGGCCCACCATGCCCCGGTGGCCCGCCCGTACCAGGTGACCACGCCGGACGAGGGACGCCTACCCATCGGACTGAGAGGAGATCTTGCCCTTGACCGCCACCACCACGTCGGCCAGGTGCGCGTCATCGGCCGGAGCGACCGCACCGCCGCCGGAGAACGTGAACCACAGTTCGCCGCCGCAGATCACCCGCCGATCGCAGCGCACCACCACCGGCGACCCGAACGCGACAGGGACCGCCAGCAGCGGGTCAGACTCGGCCACCTCCACCGCGTACCCGTGCGACTTGAGCGATTGCGCCAACGCCCAGATACGCAGCCGCCGCGCCTCCGTCACCTCGGTTGTCTCCGTTGCCATGGACTGTCCTTTCAGCGGGGCCGGGGGATGGACCGGGCGCGGCAGACGCCGATCTAGGTTGACCGGCGATGCACGCCGCGTTTCCATGGCTCTGAGCTTGTCTTTCTCGCCGGATCTCCCAGAGGCACCAGCCAGGGGGCCAGGGAGGGGCCAGACTTGAGGGAGAGAGGGGGCCAGCGTGGGCGACGCGAAACGCAAGCGGTTCGGCGCGTACCTCGCACGGTTGCGCCGAGACGCGGGCAAGAGCCAGCGGCAGTTAGCGGAGACGCTTTGCCGGATCTCTGGCACCGCCTCAGTGACCCGCCACGAGATCAGCCGATGGGAACGAGGCGAGCGCGTTCCCGATGTGTGGCTCCCCGCCCTAGCGACGGCCCTAGGCGTGCCGCTCGACACCCTTGAGCGAGCGGCAGCCCATGCGCGAGGCGAGGACATCGGCACCGAGTTGCGCAGTCCGGCCGAGGCACTCGCTTACTTCCTGCCCGACAGTGTCGACCTTGGACCGTTGGCGAGCAGTGCAGGCCGCCGGGTCGGAGCCACCACGGCCGCCGCGCTGGCAGACCGGGCGCATGGCCTACGGCTCGCCGACGACGTCATAGCCGGTGGTGATCTACTCGCCCCCGCGCTCCGGGAGTTGGACGGAGCCGTCCGGCTCTACCGGGAGACGGCGCATTCCGAGGAGACCGGCCGCTCACTTCTCAGCAGCATTGGAGAGATGGCCCAAATCACGGGATGGATCGCCAGCGACGCAGGCGAGCACGACCAGGCCGCACGCGCTTACCGGCTCGGAGTCTCGGCCGCCAGAGAGGCCGGGGACCTCGCTCTCGTGGGCAACCTCGCCGGGAGTCTGGCCTATCAACTCTCCAACACCGACCACGAAGACGACGGCGTCAGTCTCGCCCGCGCAGCGCTGGACGAGGCAGGGCCGGATGCACCGGCCAAAGCCCGCGCGCTCTACCTTGACCGAGTCGCGTGGGCA
>NZ_SMKY01000178.1 GCF_004349235.1 Actinomadura darangshiensis
CCCTTAACCCGCTTATGCCACCCCCCTCGCCGCCGTTAGGGTCGGGACGTGACGCGCTATCCCGAAATCGAGCCGCACGAGCACGGCCTGCTCGATGCCGGCGACGGGCAGCTGGTGTACTGGGAGGTCTGCGGCAACCCGGAGGGCAAGCCCGCCCTCGCCGTCCACGGCGGCCCCGGCTCAGGGTGCGGCCCCGGCTGGCGCCGCTTTTTCAACCCGGACAAGTACCGCATCGTGCTGTTCGACCAGCGCAATTGCGGGCACAGCCGTCCCAGCGCGGCCGAACCCGAGGTCGACCTGTCCGCCAACACCACGCGGCATCTGATCGGCGACATGGAGATGCTCCGCGAGCGGCTCGGCATCGAGCGGTGGCTGCTGTTCGGCGGGTCGTGGGGGTCGACTCTCGCTCTCGCCTACGCACAGGCCCATCCGTCCCGCGTTAGCGAGATGGTGTTGTTCAGCGTGGCGACGACCAGTGCGCGCGAGGTCGACTGGATCACCCGTGACATGGGCCGGGTCTCGCCCGAGGCGTGGGACCGCTTTCGCGACCACGTTCCCGAAGCCGATCGCGACGGCAATCTTGCTGCCGCCTATAGCCGCCTTTTGCATGACCCCGACGCGAGCGTCCGGGCAGCTGCGGCGCGTGAATGGTGCCGGTGGGAGGGCACCCACGTCGCGACGGTCCCCGGCCGGCACCCCGACTCCCGGTTCGACGATCCGGATTTCCGGCTGGTCTTCGCCCGGCTGGTCACCCACTATTGGGCTCATGCTGGTTGGCTGGACGAGCCGCTCGTATCCGGCGCGTCGAAACTGGCGGGCATACCCGGCGTGCTCGTCCACGGCGCCCTCGACATCAGCAGCCCGGTCGACGTCCCCTACCGGTTGGCCAAAGCCTGGCCGGACGCCGAACTCGTCATCATGGGCGGCGCGGGGCATGGTTCCGGCGACGAGGATACGACCGCGACCCTCGTCGCCGCGCTCGACAGGTTCGCCTGACCGGTTATGTCAGTGACAGGGAGGTGGGGGCGATGGAACTGCGGCTCGCACGGACGGACGATCTGCCGCGGCTGGCTCCGCTGTGGCGCGCGGCGTGGCTCGACGGGCATGCCGGCCATGTTCCCGACGCGCTGATGGACGCGCGCGGGCCCGAGCACTTCGCCGTCCACGCGGAGAAGTACCTGGCGTCCACCGTCGTGGCGGAGGAGGACGGGGTTCTGTTCGGCCTGATCATCCTCGGTGACGAGGAGGGGGAGGTCGTGCAGCTGGCCGTCGATGCGGCCGCTCGCGGGCGCGGTGTCGGCGGCGCGCTGCTGCGGAGCGCGGAGGAGCGGTTCACCGGCCGGCACCCCGAGACGTGGCTCGCGGTGGTCCCCGGGAACGAGCGGGCCCGGCGCTTCTACGAGTTCCACGGGTGGCGGGACGCCGGCCCGATGAGCTATTCGGCGCCCACCGCGGCGGGTGTCGTCGAAGTCCCCGTTCGCCGTTACGTCAAGGCGCTTTCGTAGGGTCTCTGATCAGCTAAGTGATCCCACGCGAACTGTGAGGTTCGGTGCGGGTTCTGCCCACCTGGGTGGGGGAGCGTGGGCGTGGAAGTGGAATCCGGCGCCCAGTGCTGCTCCGCGTGGCCGGTGTCGGCTGATGGTGGGTGTGCTGATCGTGGTCACGCCCTGGTGGCGGTGGGCTGCGCGGGGCAACCGGGCCCGGTCCGTTGGTGCGTGTCCCTCCGGACGCTGGCCGGCACGACCGGTGGGCCGTGTTGGGGAGGGAACCCCGCGTCGCCTGGGCGCGGGGCGGTTGGTTCGTGGCCGTTCACCGCAACCGTGGGCGGCAGCGTGATCGAGCAGGCGACCCACGTCCAGTCCGCGTACGTGCGCGGGTCGGGTGGGCAGCTGCAAGCGCAGCAGGGCTTTCATCGGATCGGTCGCTGACCGTTCGATGGTGGCCTGCTGCCAGTCACAGGCGGCCAGCAGCAGCATGCGCGCTACACGCGGGGTGGGTTCCATCTCGAACACGCTGGCGGGCAGACGCCCGTGCTTGCGCTCGAAGGAGGCGATCTGCCGGGTTCGCCGACCGCAGCGCACGCCCGGTCTGTTCCTGGGCCATCCGTACGATCCGGTCGTTGACCTTCGCCTCGCAGGTGGCAGTCCAGCCGAGGCGACGCAGCGCCATCCACGCATTCGACGGCAGCCTCCTGCCGCCCGCGTCCTGGCCGGAGGCGAGCGTGTCCACGTCGGTGGCGTTCCAATGCTCGGACATCAGCGTGCAGGCCATCGCGGCCACCAGGTCCATGCACCAGCCGACGCGTTCCGCCAGAGCGGCGGCAGTGCGGAGTTCGCCGGTCGGCGAGCGGCGGTTTCCGGCTCACGCGACATGGTCCTGATCGCTGCAACGGTCCTGATCGCTGCACTGGCCGGACTCGGCGAGCAGCCGCCGACGGTTCTGCGCGCTGCGCATCCCGTACAGACGTCCGGCGAACGTCGTCACCAGGGAGACGAAGTCTTCGAGGAGCTCATCCCGGCCACTGACCTTCCTCGGGTGCAGCACCTCCACGGTGACCCCGTAGACGGTGAACAGCCGCTTGAGCCAGCCCACCCCGAACCGGGCCAGGCGGTCCTCGTGTGTGACGCGCACCACGGTCACAGAGCCGTCCGACACCATGGCCAGCACCCGGTTCAAGCCGGGCCGGTTCTCCTTCAGACCCGAGCCGCGATCCCTGACGACCTTGACGATCTCCCCCGTGGAGGTCGCCCGCAACTCGGCCTCCTGCGCGGCCAGGGAGCACTCCTGTCCCGGCGAGCCCGACGCCCGCACATACAGCAACTCCAGGCGCGGACGGGCGGCCGAGGCGTCGCTGCCCCGCTTCATGTTCTCCACGTCCACAGCGGAGAACCGGCGCTCCCGACCAACCGGCGGGCGGCCTATTGACGGTGTCGCCGAAATTGTTAACAATCTCGGCATCAGTAGTGGCGACACAAGGGGTTGCGGATGACCGAACACCCGAGGCCGTCCGGCCGGGCTCGCGAGCTCGTGCGGGGCGCATACGACGTGCATATCCATGTGGCCCCGGACGTCATGGAACGCCGCATCGACGACCTCGCGCTCGCGCCGCGGTTCGCGGCGGCGGGGCTCGGCGGGTTCGTCCTGAAGTCGCACTACTTCCCGACCGCGGAGCGGGCCGCGGTGGTGCGCGCCGCCGTCCCCGGGTTCGGCGCGGTCGGGGCGATCACGCTGAACGGCTCGGTCGGCGGCATGAACCCCATCGCGGTGGAGCTGGCCGGACGCGCCGGCGCCCAGTTCGTGTGGCTGCCGACCGTGGACAGCGCCAACCAGCGCGAATGCACCGCGCACGATCCCGAGGGGGCGCGCCCGCCGATGTGGGCGCGGCTCCAGGACGAGCTGCGCGCCGAGGGCATGGCGGCCGACCCGGTCGACGTGCTCGCCGCCGACGGGAAGCTCACCGACGCCACCCGGCAGGTGCTCCGGGTGATCGCCAAGCACGACATGACGCTGGCCACCGGCCACCTGTCCACCGCGGAGATCGGCACCGTCGTGGACGCCGCCGTCGCCGAGGGGGTGCGGCGCATCGTCGTCACCCATCCCGAGTTCACGTCCCAGCGGGTCGGCGTGGAGCGGCAGCGGGACCTCGCGGCGAAGGGCGCCCTGATGGAGCGCTGCTTCACCACCCCGCACACCGGCAAGGTCTCGTGGGACGTGTGGGTGGACAACATCCGCGCCGTCGGGCCCGAGCACTCCGTGCTGTCCAGCGACCTCGGCCAGCCGTTCAACCCGCCGGTGGAGGACGGGCTGGCGCTGATGGCCGACCGGCTCCTCGCCGAGGGCTTCACCGAGGACGACGTGCGGACGATGGCGGTCCGCAACAGCCGCTGGCTCGCCGGCGCGGAAGGAGCCCGGCCATGAGCCCGGTCCTGAGGATGCGGAACCTCAGCAAGCAGTTCGTCAAGGACGACAAGGGCATCGTGGCCCTGCGCGACTTCGACCTGGACGTCGCCGAGGGCGGGTTCGTCAGCGTCCTCGGGCGCAGCGGCTGCGGCAAGTCGACGGTGCTGAACCTGCTCGCCGGGCTCATCCCGCCCACGTCCGGCGACGTGTTCTACCGCGAGCAGCCGATCTCCAGGCCGCGCGTCGAGGTCGGCTACCTGACGCAGTCGGACACGCTGATGCCCTGGCGGGACGTCCGGCGCAACATCGAGATGCCGATGGAGCTGAAGAAGGTGCCCGCCCGCGAGCGCCGCGAGCGCGCCGCGGAGCTGATCGAGCGGGTCGGGCTCGGCGGGTTCGAGCGGCACTACCCGCGGGAGCTGTCCGGCGGCATGCGCCGGCGGGTCGGCCTCGCCCGGATGCTCGCCGGCGACCCCGAGACCCTGCTGATGGACGAGCCGTTCGGCGCCCTCGACGCCCAGCTGCGCGCCGAGCTGCAGAAGGAGCTGCTGCGCCTGTGGCAGGGCAGCGGCCAGACCGTGGTGTTCGTGACGCACGACATCGAGGAGGCGCTGCTCCTCGGTGACCGGGTGGTCGTGCTCGGGCGGCTCGGCCGCGTCGTGCTGGACGAGGCCATCGACCTGCCCCGTCCCCGCGACCCCGACGAGATGCGGGTCGACACCCGGTTCGTCGCCCTGCACCGCAGGCTGACGGACGCACTGAGGGAGGGGGCCCGATGAGCGCGGATGTCAAAGAGGTCGAGGACGCGCCCCAGGTCGTCCCGATCGAGCGAAGTTTCTGGGGCAGGTACGGCGCGCGGATCAGCGTCTGGGCCGCCCGGGTCGTCCTGGTGGCGGTGGTGCTGCTGGTCTGGCAGTGGGCGGCGGACCGGTGGTTCGACGTCATCTTCACCAGCCGCCCGTCCGAGATCTGGGACCGCCTCGTCGAGTGGCAGCAGGACGGCATCCTCTGGTCGAACACGTGGGTGACGATCCAGGAGATCATCTACGGGTTCGCGGTGGGCGCCGCGGCGGGCGTGCTGTCCGGCTTCGTCCTGGCGTCGGCGACCCTGCTCTACCGGGTCCTGGATCCGTTCGTCATGGCGCTGTACTCGATCCCGAAGGTGGCGCTGGCCCCGCTGTTCATCGTCTGGTTCGGCATCGGCATGCACATGAAGGTGCTGCTCGCCGCCGCGACTGTGTTCTTCCTGGTGTTCCTCAACACCGTCGCCGGCGTCCGGGAGGTGGACCGCGGGCTGATCGACGCGGTCCGGCTGATGGGCGGCGGGCGGTGGCACGTCACGCTCAAGGTCGTCCTGCCGGCCTCGATGACCGGGGTCCTCACCGGGCTGAAGGTCGCGATCCCGTACGCGCTGATCGGTGCGGTGATCGGCGAGCTGGTCGCGTCCAACCGCGGCCTCGGCTACCTCATCAACGACGCGGCCGCGCAGTTCGACACGGCCGGCGTGTTCGCCACGCTCGTCGTGCTCAGCGTGATCGCCGCCGTGCTGAACCTGCTCGTCGGCCTGCTGGACCGCCGGCTGAGCCGCTGGAAGCCGCTGGAGGCCCGCCGATGAGACGGCTCGTCGCGGCGCTGCTCGTCGTCGTCCTGGCCGCGGGCGGGTGCGCCAAGCGCACGTCCACCACCCCGCCCGGCGTGCTGAACGTCGGCCAGATCAGCAACTCGATCGCGTTCCTCCCGCTGTTCATCGCCGAGCACGAGCACTACTTCGAGCAGGAGGGGGTGAAGCTCGGCGAGCGGCCCCGGCTCGGCACCGGCGCGAAGGTCGCCGCCGCGCTGAAGTCGGGCGGCATCGACGTCGGCGCCGGAGTGCTCACCGACGCCCTCAACCTCGCCCGCATCGACGACGGGACGCGCCTGGTCGCCGACCTCGTCGACCGCTACTACGTCGACATCATCGTGGGCGACGACTTCCAGGGCGCGCCCGCGTCCGCCTCGCTGGACGACCGCATCCGCGCGCTGCGCGGCAAGAAGATCGGCATCACCGGCCCCGGCAGCGGCACCGAGGCGCTCGTCACCTACCTGTTCCAGCGGGTCGGGATGCGCTCCGACCGCGACGCCGAGCTCGTCAACCTCGGCGCGAAGGCCACCTCCGCCATCGGCGCGCTGAAGACCGGGCGGGTGGACGCGCTGTCGTTCTTCCAGCCGATCGCGCAGCAGGCCAAGGCCGCCGGGGCCGGGTCGCTCTACATCTCGCCGTCCCGCGGCGACATCCCGGGTTTCGAGACCACCGCGCACGGCGTCGTCTTCACCACCCAGCGCCTCATGGACAAGAAGCGCACGGAGGTCGCGGCGTTCCAGCGCGCCATCGCGCACGCCCAGCGCGACATCCACGAGCACCCGGAGAAGATCCCCGGCCTGCTCGCCGGCTACCTGAAGGGCACCGACCCCAAGGCGCTCGCGGACCTGCCCCCGATCGTGCAGAAGGAGATACCGGCACAGATCGGCTTCACCCGCGCGTCCTACGAGTCGGCGATCGAGTTCCACCGCACCACGGGCCTGGTCAAGCGCCTCCCCACCTACGAGCAGATCGTCCCGCCCGGCCTCCGCATCTCCGCCGGCAGGTGAGTCAGCGGGCTCCGGCCAGGTACAGCGCGAGGGTGAGGAGGGCGAGCAGGACGACGGCGTTCAGGACGTCCAAGGCCCGGGGGAGGAGCGCGACGGGTCTGATCAGCCGGGACTCCTCGGGCCGAGCGGGCCCGGCGAGGGTCGCGGCGACGGCGATGGCTCCCATCACCAGGAGAACGGCCGAGGGGACCACGGCCGCGGCCCAGTGGGGTCCCTCGCCGGCGCCCGCCACGGCGACGATGCCGGCGCCGGCCGCCCCGGCGGTCAGGAGGGCCATGCGCCCCGGACCCTGCCGGTAGCGGAACGCCGTCAGGAACAGGGCGGCCGCCGCCAGCGCCCCGGCGGCCCGTTCCCAGCCCCCGGACGCCGTCGCGAGGACGGCCTCGCCGCCGACGCCGGCGAGGCCGATGGCGACCCCGAGGACACCCTCGACCCCGAGCACCTCCGCCGCCCGGCGCTCCAGGAGCCGCGCGGACAGGCTCTCGTCCGAGGAGTCGGGAAGGCTCCGCAGGCGGATCCGGGACCGGGCGAGCAGCAGCGCGAACGGCGGCACCCCGGCGGCCAAGGGAAGGACGACCGCGAGGCAGAGCGCCGCGACCCCCTCGGCGGACGCCTCGTCGAAGACGACCGCGGAGCCCGCGGCGATGCCCCCGATGCCCGAGGCGATCAGCAGGCCCAGGCTGCGGCTGGCACGTACCGCGACGCCGAGTGCGGCGGCCAGCGCCGCGGCGCCGAAAGCGGTCGCCACCTGGGCGGGGCCGATCTCACTCAGGTCATGGTCGCCGAGTGTCCAGAGCAGGCCCGAGAGGAAGGCGAACGGGACCGCGAGCGCGGCGAGCAGGTGTCCCACCGGCCCGGACCGGATGAGGACGCCGCCCCCGCCCACGCACAGCACCGCGAGCACGGCGGCGGCCGCCGCCTGCGGCCACCAGGGCGCGCCGGCCAGCGGGAGCGCGGCCAAGGCGGCGACGGCGGCGGTGCCGAGCGCGGTGAATCCCGCCTGCCGGCGGCCCCAGGGGGCCGTCCGCTCCGGCGGGCTCACCAGCGGATCGACCAGGTCGGCCGGGTCGGCGGTGACCGGCTGGAGGATCGTGGCGGACGCCGGACGCAGGTAGAGCGTCTCCCCGTGCCGCAGGCTCAGCTGCGCCGGAGTGGCGTCCTCGGGAAAAGGCTTCTCGTCGAGGCGCTGCAGAACCCAGCCGTCATGCCCGGCGTCCATGTCGGCCAGCTCACGGCCGGAGTATTCGAGAATCGTCGGGAGCAGCGACGCGAACGGAATATGGCTGGGCAGCGCGATGTCGAACCGCCGCTGCGGGCCGACCACGGTCACCCGGCACAGCTCTCCCAGGTCCTCGGCGATTCCGACCACTCCCCAAGCCATGAGGTGAATGCCTGCACTGCCGCGGTCAATTGTGCGCGAAGCGATCTCCGGGCGGCCAGGTCTTTCTAGAATCGACATGCTCGCCGGAGGCGCGGTGACGAGAGGTTGTGATCGGCACATTGAGCACGGTCGTCGTACGGCGCAGACCGCGGGTTCAAGAGCCCCGCCTCCCCGAGGGCGACGTCCAGGTGGAGGCGCCGCCGGAGATTCCGGCGACGGGGGCCTGGATCGCCCGGGGTGCGCTGTCCTATGTGCCCGTGGCCGCCGGAGCGGCGACGGGGGTCCTGCTTCTGCTCGACGACTCGTCCGGCAGGCTGCGGGTGGCGGCGGCCATGCTGATCACCGTTTCGGTGCTGGGCGGTCTCATCGGCATCCTCAGCTCGCGCCAGCAGCACAGGACCACGCTGAGGGTGCAGCGCCACAATTACCTGCGCCATCTGGCCCAGGTGGACGAGACCATGCGGCGGGCGAGCATCGCGCAGCGCAAAGCCCTGTCCTGGCGGTATCCCCGCCCGGCCGGACTGTGGTCGCTGGCCATGGGCAGGCGGCTCTGGGAACGGCGCCCCTTCGACAGCGACTTCGTCCAGGTCCGCCTCGCCGTCGGCCCGCAGAAGAGCACGGTCGCGCTGATCCCGCCGGAGACCGGGCCGGTCGAGGACCTCGACCCGGTCTGCGCGGAGGCGCTGCGCGGCACCGTCCGCGCGCATTCCATCATCGCCGAGATGCCCGTTGCCCTGGCGCTGGGGGCGTTCGCCCGCATCACGTTCACTGGAGACGCGGCGCGCATCCGCGGCCTCGTGCGGGCCGTCGCCGCGCAACTGGCGGTGTTCCACGCGCCGAAGGACGTGCGGATCAGCGTGTGCGCCTCGTCGGCGGCGGCCCCCCTCTGGGACTGGGTGAAATGGCTGCCGCACACGCTCGATCCCAACGAGCAGGACGCCATCGGCCCGGTGCGGCTCGTCACGACCTCGCTGACCGACCTGGAGGCCCGGCTCGGCGACGAGCTGGAGCGGCCCAGGTTCACGCCGACCCACCCGGTCTCCGGTGACCGGGGGCACCATGTGGTGATCTTCGACGGCGGCCTGGTGGACGCGGAGTCGGTGCTGGCCGTCGAGGGCCTGGCGGGGGTGACCGTCCTGGATCTCGGCGGTGATCTCAGCCCGCTCCCCGCCGAGCACACCGTTCGGCTGCACGTCGCCGAGGACGAGCTCCGGGTCCTGGAGGCGAGCCCGTCCGGTCCTGAGCCGCCCACCGTGATCGGCAAGCCGGACTTCCTGGCGGTCGCGCAGGCGGCGGCCCTGGCGCGGCAGCTGGCCCCCCTCCGCGTCGAGAGCCCCGCGTCCGTGGACGGTGCGCTGGGGAGCGTCGAGGTCCCGCTGACCAGACTGCTGGACGTCCGCGATCCAGCAGCCGCGGACCGGCACGAGCGGCCGCCCCGCCACCGGCTGCGGGTCCCGATCGGCCTGGACTCAGACGGCCGCCCGGTCGAGCTGGACCTCAAGGAGGCCGCGCAGCTCGGCATGGGCCCGCACGGGCTGGTCGTCGGCGCCACCGGATCGGGCAAGTCGGAACTGCTGCGTACGCTCATCCTCGGGCTCGCGGCCACGCACTCCTCGGACGCGGTCAACCTCCTGCTGGTCGACTACAAGGGCGCCGCGACGTTCCAGGGATTCGAGGACCTGCGGCATGTGTCGGCGATCGTCACCGATCTGGAGGACGAGCCTCCCCTGGTCGACCGGCTGTCGGACGCGGTCAACGGCGAGATGGTGCGACGGCAGGAACTGCTGCGCGCCGCGGGCAACTACGCCTCGGTGCGCGACTACGAACGGGACAGGGAGCAGGGCGCCGACCTGGAGCCGCTGCCCGAGCTGCTCGTGGTCATCGACGAGTTCTCCGATCTGCTGACCGCCAAGCCCGACTTCGTGGAACTGCTCGTGATGATGGGACGGCTTGGACGGTCGCTCGGGGTGCACATGCTGCTCGCGTCGCAGCGCCTGGAGGAGGGCAGGCTCCGCGGCCTCGACGCGCACCTGTCGTACCGCATCGGTATGCGGACGTTCTCCGCGTCGGAATCGCGCGCCGTGCTGGGCGTGCCCGACGCCTACGAGCTGCCCGCGCAACCCGGCTGGGGTTTCCTGCGCGTCGGCACCGACGAGCTCGTCCGGTTCCGGGCGGCCTACGTCTCCGGACCGGCCGCCGCGGAATCGGCGCCGCAGGCCGTAGGCCCGCGCATCATCCGGGAGATCCAGCCCTTCGTCGCGGAGTACGTGCGGCCGGAGGTGATCGATCCGGCGGAGGAGCCGGACCAGGCGCCGGAGCATGCCGAGTCCCTCATGGACGAGGTGGTGGGGCGGCTCGCCGGGCAGGGACCGCCCGCGCACCGGATCTGGCTGCCGCCGCTGGACGTGCCGCCGTCCCTCGACGAGCTGCTGCCGGATCTGCCGGCCACGCCGCCGTACGGGGGAGAGAGGGAGGGGGACGGCAGGCTCGCGGCCCCGGTCGGCATCGTCGACCGGCCGTTCGAGCACCGCCGCGACCCGCTCTGGCTGGACCTGTCGTCCGCCGGGGGCAACGCGGGCATCGTCGGTGCACCGCAGAGCGGCAAGTCCACGCTGCTCCGGACGCTGATCACCTCGCTGGCGCTCCGGTACACGCCGGACGAGGCGTGCTTCTACTGCCTCGACTTCGGCGGCGGGTCGCTGCACACCCTCGCCGCGCTGCCGCACGTCGGGGGTGTGGCGGCCCGAACGGACGCGCACAAGGTCGGGCGTACCGTCGCCGAGGTCACCCAGCTGCTGGAACGGCGCGAACGGGAGCCCGCCGGACGCGGCGCCGGTTCCGGCGACGTCGTCCTGGTCGTCGACGGATGGCGCACCCTGCGGGACCGGCACGAGCAGTTGGAGCCGGTCATCGCCGATCTCGCCGCGCGCGGCCCCGGGTTCGGCATCCATGTCGTGGCCACCGCGACGAGTTGGGGGGAGTTCAGGCCGAACTTCGGCGATCTGCTGGGCACCCGGCTGGAGTTCAGGCTCGGCGATCCGTACGACTCGCAGATCAACCGGAAGCTGGCGGCGGGCGTGCCGGCGGACGCGCCCGGCCGCGGCCTCACCTCGGAGGAGGGGCGTTTCATCGCCGCGCTCCCCCGGATCGACGGCCGCGCCACCGTCGACGATCTGCCGGGTGCGGTCACCGACCTGGTCGGCACCGTCGCGGGGAACTGGCGGGGTCCCGCCGCGCCGCCCGTGCGCGTGCTCCCGAGTCTGCTGCCCGTCGCCGCGTTGCCCGGCCCGGTCGAGACCGGGCACCGGGTCCCGATCGGCATCGACGAGGAGCGGCTCGCCCCCGTGCTGCTGGACTTCGTCGACGAGCCGCGCCTCGCGGTGCTCGGCGACCCGGGATGCGGCAAGTCCAGCCTGCTGAAGCTGATCGCTGAGGGCGTCGCCGCCCGGCACGCCCCCGATGAGGCGCGGCTCTTCGTCATCGACCCCCGCCGCTCGCAGCTCGACTCGCCCCAGACCGAGCACCTCACCGGCTATGCTCCGTCCGCCGCCGCCGCGGTGCCGCTCGTCGCCGAGATCCGCGACGCGATCCAACAACGGCTCGCGCGGCCGAACCTCACCCCCGAGGAGCTGCTCTCCCGATCGTGGTGGACGGGCCCCGAGCTGTATCTGTTCGTCGACGACGCAGAACTGCTGGAAACCTCGGCCGACCCCCTGCTGCCGCTCATGGACGTCTTGCCCCATGCCCACGACATCGGGCTCCACCTGGTCTTCGCCAGGACGATGGGAGGCGCGGGCAGGGCGATGTTCATGCCGGTCCTGCGGCTGCTCAAGGAAACGGCGTCCCCGGCGCTCATCATGTCCGGCCCCCGGGACGAGGGTGCCCTGCTGGGCGGGATCCGGCCGTCGAGTCTGCCGCCGGGCCGGGGCTGGTTCTACGAACGCGGCAGCGGTTCCGTGCGTCTCATTCAGGTCGGCTACGACGAACCGAAGGGTCCCCCCGCCCGATGACCGAGCAGAAACCCTCGGAAACCGCCCCCAAACCGGCCGTGCTGCCCAAGGTCGCCTGGCTGCTGGCCGTCCTTCTGCCGCCGTCGGCGATCGCCGGATTCTGGCGGGACGTCGTCCGCGAGCACCTGACCTTGGCGGCGGTGCTCGTCATCGTCTACTGGGCCGTGCTCACGGTCGGCAAGTTCGCGGCCGGCTTCGTCCGCGACCTCGTCAAGCGCCGCCGCGAGGGATGGCTCGACAGCACCGACCGGGCGCTGGCCCGCCGGTTCAGCCGGTTCGGCGCCCGCTACGCCGAGCACACCGCCGGGGCGCTGCGCTTCATCGACCAGAAGGGCCTGTCCACGGTCGGCTTCTACGCGCCCGAGCTGGACGAGGTGTTCGTGGACGTGAGCCTCTTCCTGCGCGCCCCCGGGCAGATCCCGGGAGACCTGCTCGCCGAGGCCCCGGACGGCGAGGCGGGCGCCCGCCAGTCCATCCGTGACTTCCTCGGCGAATCCAAGCCCTGCGTACTGGCGATCGTCGGCGCTCCCGGGAGCGGCAAGACCACGCTGCTGCGGCACACCGCCCGCCACCTGAGCCTGGACCGGTCCGGGAAGCGCCGCCCGGTCCCGATGCTGCTCTACCTGCGGGACCACGTCGCGGCGATCACCGCCGACGACCCTCCGGGGCTCGCCGCCGTGCTGCGCGGCACGCTCGGCAGGCTCGCCGCCGACGAGCCCGCCGGGTGGTTCGAGCGGCAGCTCGAAGAGGGGACGTGCACGGTGCTCCTCGACGGGCTGGACGAGGTGGCCGACCAGGACGCCCGGCGGCGGGTGACCGACTGGGTCGAGCGGCAGATCCACGACTACCCCGGGAACGACTTCGTCATCACGTCCCGTCCGACGGGCTACCAGGGCGCCTCCGTCGAGGGGGCCACGGTGGTGCAGACCCGGCGCTTCACCGACGGGCAGATCTCCACGTTCGTGCGCGGCTGGTACCTCGCGGTCGAGCGGCACGCGGCGCAGGAGGACGGCGAGGAGGTGCGGCACCGCGCCGAGTCCGGCGCCGACGACCTGCGCGACCGGCTGCGCGCGTCCCCCGGCCTCTACCAGCTCACCGTGAACCCCCTGCTCCTGACGATGATCGCGAACGTGCACCGGTACCGGGGCGCGCTGCCCGGCAGCCGCTCCGACCTGTACCGCGAGATCTGCCAGGTGATGCTGTCGAGGCGGCAGGAGGCCAAGGGGCTGACGATCTCGCCGCGCGGCAGTCAGAAGGAGCTGCTGCTGCGCGAGCTGGCCGTGACCATGATGCGCGACCGCGTCCGGGACGTCACACGCCAGGAGTGCGAGCGGACCCTGACCCCGCGGCTGCGCCGCATCGCCACGGACCTGACCGCCGAGGAGTTCCTTGAGGACGTCGGCTCCAACGGGCTGCTGATCGAGCGGGAGAACGGCGTCCTGTCGTTCGCGCACTTCACCTTCCAGGAGTACCTGGCGGCGGAGTACATCAAGGACAAGGGGCCCGTCGCGGTGCTCACCAGGTCCGTGGACGACACCTGGTGGCGCGAGTGCACGCTGCTGTACGCGGCGGGCAGCGACGTCGGGCGCATCGTGTCCGCGTGCCTGCGGTCGGGGACGGTGACCGCGCTGGCGCTCGCGTTCGACTGCGCGGAGGAGGGCAACGAACTCGACCCCGAGCTGCGGGAGAAGCTCAACCGGCTCCTGGCGAGCGCCTCCGACGAGGACCTTCCGGAGGATCGGCGCCGGCTCATCGAGGCGGTGGCCATCACCCGCCAGTTGCGGCAGGTCGTCCCGGTGCGGGGCGGCGCCCGGCTGTGCGCGACCCCGATCACCCGGGACACCTACGCGATGTTCGTGCGGGACATGCTGGAGCGAGGAGAGCACCGCCGGCCCGACGGGCGGCCGGCCTCCGAGTACGTGGCGGGAGTGCGAGGCGAGGACGCGGTCGCCTTCGTCCGCTGGGTGGACGGCCTCGTCGGCGGCGAGGCCCGCTACCGCCTGCCGTACCGGGAGGAGATCGAAGACCCGACCGCGCAGAGCATCCTGCACCACGGCATGCGGCACACCCCTCCGCTGTGCTACTGGACGGCCTCCCGCGACCATGACTCCGGCCCGGAACTCTGGATCCCACCCGAGGAGCCGGATCCGTTGCGGTTGCCGCATGAACTCCTGACGACCTACGTTGCCCGAGACGTCGACGAGTGTCCGTCCCAGTTGGCCGGTCTGCTCCTGTTGCGCGCGAACACCGCAGCTCGTGTCGCCCTCCAGTTGCTGGACCGGAGAGGGGATCTCGCGCTGGACTTGGCGTTGGCCCGGCTCCCTGAGGTCGCGTCCCACATCTCGGCCGCCTTTGAACGCGGCGTGCTGGACGACCTGGATCGCGGCCTCCTGCTCGGCATGGTTCCGGACATCGAGGCCCGCCGGATCCCCGCGGTGGTCGCACATGTGGTCGGCACCCTTCCCGAAGAACAGATCCCGGGCCTGACCCGTCTCCTCGCGACGCAGGTGGCCGGAGATCTCCAAGAGGCGTCCGCGCTCCTGGCCGGCATCGACGTGACCATGGACGCCGGTGGTCGGGAGCTCGCGAAGGTGTGGGAGCAGGCGAGCGCGCTCGATCACGACATTCGGAAGGACCGGCGCAGCAATCTCGCGGCCAACCGGATGGGCGCGCTGCAAGAGTCCGAAGAGCTGACCGCCATCAACTCGCCGGCGTTCGGGCGCCTGCTGAATTCCGTTCTCGCGAACAGGGGCCGCACCCCGGCCTCGCCCGCCGCTCTGGCCACGGCTGCCAAGGACGGCCTCTTGGAGGCGAGCGCTGAGTGGGATGTCCCCGTGTGGTTCGGTGAGCTCGAGCTTTCCGGGATCGTTGAAACGACTCTTTCGGAGGTCGGCGACGACCCCTGGATCCGCGAAATCGCCCAACGGACGGGGCGGCTCATGGCGCAGGAAGTCGATCGTGAGGGCGCGGTGACCGGCGAGACCGCCGTTCAAATCCGGTTGGCGGCCATGTGCCTCGCCGGAGAATTTGCGTCGGACGGCGAACTGCCGGCGAGAGCACTGCACCACGTCTGGGCGCACATAGCCGTCATGATGACGTGGCTCCAGGCGCGCGAAGAGGGCGTGACGACTCCGGTCGAGGCGATCGTCCTGGCCGGCGACTAGGACGCCACATCCCGGCGCCCGGACGTCCGTGAAAGCTTTCACGGGTGGTGTGACGCGTGGCGGGGCCCGCGTTAGGCTCCGGACTGGGAGCGCTCCCAATCCGGCTACCCCCCGCCACCGGAACGGAGAACGCGCGATGCGTTACGACCGGACACGCCGTGTCCTGACCGTCCTCTTCGCGGCGATGCTCATGCCGCTCATGTGGGTCGGCACCGCCTCGGCCCACGGGTCGGTGATCGACCCCGCCTCCCGCAACTACGGCTGCTGGGACCGCTGGGGCGACGACTTCCAGAACCCCGCGATGGAGCAGGAAGACCCGATGTGCTGGCAGGCATGGCAGGACAACCCCAACGCCATGTGGAACTGGAACGGGCTCTACCGCAACGGCGTCGGCGGCGATCACCAGGCCGCCGTGCCCGACGGGCAGCTGTGCAGCGGCGGCCTCGCCGAAAGCGGACGCTACCGCTCCATGGATGCCGTCGGCCCCTGGAAGACGACCGACATCGGCACCACCTTCACGATCGACCTGTACGACCAGGCCAGCCACGGCGCGGACTACTTCCTCGTCTACGTCACCCGCCAGGGCTATGACCCGCTGACCCAGCCGCTGCGCTGGAGCGACCTGGAACTCGTCCGCGAGACCGGCCGGTACGCGCCGTCCAACAACTACATCATCGACAACGTCAGCGCGCCCGGACGCAGCGGCCGCCATGTGGTCTACACCATCTGGCAGGCGTCCCACATGGACCAGTCGTACTACATCTGCAGCGACGTGAACTTCGGCTGAGCCGTCACACCAGGTCCTTCGCGGCCAGGCAGATGCCCAGTTCCAGGCGGCTGCGAGCGCCGAACTGCTCCATCACGTCGCGCACCTGACGCTGGACGGTGCGGGACGAGATCTGCAGGGCGTTCGCGGCCGCCTGGTCGGTCATCCCGGTGGCCAGCCGGCGGATGATGTCGAGCTGCAGTTCGGTCATCGGACGCGAGGCGAAGGGAGTGAGCGGAACCGACCGGTCCCAGTGGTCGGTGAACACGGTGACCAGCCGGTCGACCTCGGCGGCCTGGACGATGGTGGGAGCGATATACGGGCCGTTCCGCCTGACCAGGGCCGTCTTGCGGTCGACGACCAGGAGGAACGTGGTGAAGTCGCCGCCGAGCCGTATCTGCGCGTGGCCCGGCTGGAGGGTCGTCTGCCCGCCGCAGTGACGGGAGACGACGAGGCGGGTGGTGGGAGCGGCACGGCGGTGCGGGTGGTCGTCGCGCAGCGCGGCCGGCCAGGTGGGCACGAGTGAGAGGACCTCGTGCCGGGCGGTCGCGAGTACGGCGGCCAGCCGCTCCTGGTCGTGTGCCGACAGGTGCATGCGTCACCTCGTTGGATCAGCGGGGGTGTCACTGAAATCGGCATTGCTCGCGGGGTGTCGCAATGCGTTTCCGACTGTAACCGCGCGGTCCTTACGGGAGGCTAACCAAAGCCGCGGACCCGTTGTCGTTATTGCTTACTAAATAGGTAGGGAATTACGTTCCGCGAGGTCGTCGGCCTCCGCGCGCACCGTCGCGGCGGCGGAGTGGTCCCCGGCCGCCGCGTAGGCGTCGCCCAGCCGGTGCAGCGTCCGCGCGAGGAACGGGAGCCAGCCGCGGCTGCGCCAGACCTCGACCGACAGCTCCAGGCAGGTGATGGCGGCGGGGGTGTCGCCCGCGGTCAGATTGAGCTCGCCGAGGATGGCGAGCGCCTCGGCGCGGTGATGGCCGAAGTTGCCCGCGTGGCTGTAGGCGAGCGCCAGTTCGGCGGTGGCCCTGGCCCGGTCGTCGCCGATCGCGGCGAACAGTTTCGCGAGATAGATGAGCGAGAACGTCTCCAGATAGCGGTCGTCGAGATCGCGGGCGATCGTGATCGATTCGTTCAGCATCCGCTGCCCGGTGACGAGGTCGCCGGTGAGGGCGTGGGCGGCGCCGAGGAACTGCACGATCGTCGCCCGGAAACGGGGATTCCCGAGCAGCTCGGCGATCTCCAGGGCGCGCTCCAGGCAGGGCAGGGCCTGATGCGGGGCCTCCTCGCCG
The DNA here is from genome assembly GCF_004349235.1 of Actinomadura darangshiensis. Taxonomy (GTDB): domain Bacteria; phylum Actinomycetota; class Actinomycetes; order Streptosporangiales; family Streptosporangiaceae; genus Spirillospora; species Spirillospora darangshiensis. The sequence continues at coordinate 17,142 of NZ_SMKY01000178.1, forward strand.
TGGGCCACCGCCCGCAGCAGCTGGGCGCGGGCCTGCCCGCCCAGGTAGTCGACCGGTTCGGACAGCGCCAGGGCCCGCCCCGCCGTGTTCAGCGCCTCTTCCCTGGCACCCTGGGCGACCTGGCCCCAGGCCATGAGGATCAGGGCGTCGGCCATGCCGCGCGGGTCGCCCAGCTCGGTGAACAGCTGGAGCACCCGCTGCGCCTGCTCGCGCATCGCGAGCATGGCGGGCTTGGGCTGCTCCGGCGCCGTCCAGGTCGACACCTCCAGCAGCCCCCGCAGCAGGACGGCCTCGCCCCGCTTGTTCTTCGCGGCCCGCGACAGCCGCAGCGCCCGCTCGTGGGTGTGCCGCCAGTCGTCGTAGACGCCGGCGATGTCGCAGTACTTCTCCAGGGAGGCGGCGAGGTCCCAGGCCAGCTCGTCGAGCCGCAGGTCGCAGGCCTGCCGGGCGGCGGCCACCAGCGCCGGCAGCTCGGCGGAGAACCAGCGCATGGGGTCGGTCAGCAGCCGCGCGGCCGTCGCGGGCAGGAGCGGCCAGCGCGGCGCGGTGCCGTGCATGGGGGCGTAGGCGGGGCCGGGGATGAGGTCGGAGGCCTGTTCCGCCAGCCACAGCCAGGCCCCGAGCGCCCTGCCGAGCGCCGCGGTGCGCTGCCGGGGGGCGTCCTCGGCCTCCGCGCACTCCCGCGCGTACAGCCGGATCAGCTCGTGCGTGCGGTAGCGCAGCTCGCCGGTCCCGTCGGGGCCGACCACGTTCACCAGCTGCGCGTCGATCAGCGTCTCCAGATGGGGGCGGGCCTCGTTCACCGGGACGCCGAGCAGCGCGGCGACCGTCCACAGGGCGAAGTCGGGCGCGTCCAGCAGCCCGATCAGCCGGAACGCCCGCCGGGTCGCGGCGGGCAGCGGCCGGTAGCTCAGCCGGAAGCTGGCCCGCACCGCCAGGTCGCCGACGATCAGCTCGTCCAGCCGGCCGCGCTCGTCGCGCAGCAGCTCGGCGAGGTGGGCGAGCGTCCAGTACGACCGGCCGACCAGCCGGCCGACGGCGATCCGCATGGCCAGCGGGACGTGCCCGCACAGCCGGGCGATCTCGACGGCGTCCGCGGGCTCGGCCGCGACGCGCTGCGGGCCGATGACGCGGGCGAGCAGTTCGACGGCCTCCGGCGGCGACAGCACCTCCAGGTCGAGGAGGGTCGCGCCCTCCAGCCCGGTGAGGCGGTTGCGGCTGGTGACGAGGACGGCGGCGTCCGGGGTGCCCGGCAGCAGGGGCCGCACCTGCTCCTCGCCGACGGCGCCGTCCAGGACGATGAGCACCTTGCGGCCGGCGAGCCGGCTGCGGAACAGCGACATGCGCTCCGCCAGGCCCGCGGGGACGCCCGAACCGCTCACCCCGAGCGCGCGCAGGAACCGGTCGAGGACCTCGGCGGGCTCGGCCGGGGTGTCGGTGTCGCCGTGCAGCTCCGCGTAGAGCTGGCCGCCGGGGAACGCGTCGGTCAGCAGGTGCGCCGCGTGCACGGCGAGCGTGCTCTTGCCGACCCCGCCCATGCCCGCGACCGTGGTGACGGTCATCGTCCGCGGCTGCCCGCCGGGCGGGTTCGCCAGGCTCGTGGCGATCAGCGCCGCCTCGTCGGCGCGGCCGGTGAAGTCGGGGATGGCGCGCGGCAGCTGGGCGGGGACGGGGA
>NZ_SMKY01000179.1 GCF_004349235.1 Actinomadura darangshiensis
GAGTCCGGACTCGCGGGGCCGGTCGCGGCGGGGGCGTTGTTCGCCGCCGATCCGGCCGCCACGACCGACGGGCTCGTCCAGGACCTCGCGACCGTGGCCTCGGCCGGCAAGACCGTCGTCGCCGCGGGTACCGAGGGCGACGGTGTCCCAGGACGGGAACGCGCGCGGTTCCTCGTGTCGGCCGACGCCGGGCGCGCCTGGTCGCTCGCCAAGCTGGGCACGGCGGACGGCTCCGTGCTGCCGCCGGGCGACACCCCGAACCTCGTCTCAGGCGGGGACGGCCGGTGGGTGGCGCTCGGACGGTCGTCCGGCGGCGCGGTGGTGGCGTGGACGAGTGAGGACGCGCAGACCTGGACCCGCCGCCCGCCCGCCACCGGCTTCACGACGTCCGACCAGGTGAGCGACCTGACCCGCACCGCCCAGGGCTTCGTCGCCGTGGGCACGTCCAGAGGCCGCGCGGTCGCCTGGAGTTCGGCGGACGGACGCGCCTGGCAGCGCATCGACGGCATCGCCGGGATCATCGCCCTCGACCGTGTGGCGGCATCCGGCGACGTCGTGATGGCCCACGGGACGTATGCCAGGAAGGTCGTGAAGAAGAAGGGCAAGAAGAAGGTCACCCGGACCGTGCGCGCCGACGGCCTCTGGCGGTCCGCGGACGGCGGCCGGACGTGGGCGCTCGTCACCGTCCCGCAGGCGCAGGGCTCGTACGGCCCCACGAAGGGACTGGCGGCCGGGCCGGGCGGGTTCGCGACCGTCCGCGAAGGCAGGCAGACGACCGGCCGGAAGAAGCACCGCAAGACCAAGAGCTCCGGGGTCCTGTTCACCTCGGCGGACGGCCAGAAGTGGCAGGTCGCGAGCCGGTTCGGCGGGTCGGGCATCGACCGTTTCGACGGGACGCCGTCCGGGCTCGCCGTCATCGTCCGGGGCGCGCGGGGTGCGCACACGATCCTGCGCAGCGGCGACGGCCGCACCTGGCAGCCGGGCGGTACGATCCCCGCGCCGGTGCGGAGCACGGGTCTGACGGTCGCCGATGGGCAGCTCGCCATCTCCGGGCAGCAGGAGAACGACGCCTACCTGTTCGGCGTGGACCTCCGCTCCGTCCCGGGCGCCGTGCATCCCGAACGTTCGATCAGGTCGCTGGCCGCGGGCCCGGGACTGTCCGTCGCGGTGGGCGGCACCAACGGCGGCGCCGCGATCTGGACGGCCCCCGACGGCCGCGCGTGGAAGCGGGCCGAGTTCCCCGGCACGGGCGGCTGGCTGTCCGACGTCGTCCACGGGAACCGCGGCTGGCTGGCGCTCGGCCGCGTCTCGGGCAGGTCCCCGGGGCCGCTGGCGATGAGCTCGCAGGACGGGCTCGCCTGGCAGCGGGCCGCGTTCCCCGCGGGTCCGCCGCCGGTGGCCGTCACCGCGGGCCCGTCCGGCTATGTCGCGGTGGGTACCGGTGCGGCCTGGCGCTCGGGTGACCTCCGCACCTGGCGGCGCACGAAACTCGACGGCGCCCCGGCCGACGTGACCGCGGCGGCCGGGAAGTACGTGGCGGTCGGCGGGCGGGGCAAGGCGCCCGCCGCCTGGACGTCCGCGGACGGCCTCAAGTGGGCGCCCGCCAAACTCCCGCCCGGTCTCACCGCCCCGCTCACCCAGGTCGCCGCCAAGGGCGGCACTCTGGTGGCGATCGCGGGCAACGCGACGGCGTTGGTCTCCGCCGACTCCGGCGCGACTTGGACGCGGCGCGACTTCGGCGCCGGCCTCACCGCGACCGCCGTCACCCCGACGCCTCAGGGCTTCGTGGTGGCGGCCGCGTCGAACGGGGACGCGGCGGTTCTCACGTCCCCTGACGGTGCCGGCTGGCGCCGCCTCGACGTCTCCGGCCTCACGGGGCCCGGCGACCAGAGCCTCACCGCACTGACCACCATGGGCGCCAATGTGCTGGCGACCGGAACCGACTCCGACGCCCCGATCCTCTGGCGCGCTCCGATACCGGAGTAGGCGCGATGCCCGAACTCGTCCAGCCCACGACGTCCGTCCACCGGTCCTTCGTCGCGGCCATGGACGAGTTCCAAGGCGAGGGGCGGCGGGTCAGCCGTTGCAGCCGCAGGAGCAGCCCTTCGGGCACGAGCATCCGCCGCCATGTCCGCAACTGCAGTCCTTTTTCGTCATGAACGGAAAGTAACCTCCCTGGCACTTTGCGGTCTATGGCCGTGGCGGCGACGTGCACCTGTCGTGGAGGGGAGGGGAGGACACGGGCCGTCCCGCGGCGGGGGACTTGGGACGGCCCGTGCCCGGCTCAGGGAAGGATCACCAGTCGATGTGGAAGTCCACGCCCAGCAGGACCAGGACCCAGAGGAAGATGGCCAGCAGGGCGCTGACGATGCGCTGGACCAGGCTTTCGGTGATGTAGCCGCGGTCCCAGGCGATGAACACGCCGATGATGATGTAGATGAGGCCGAGCAGGCTGATATGCGGTCTATATCGGGTCGCCATGGGGCGGTGTCTCCTCCCAGTGGGGGTGTGGCGAACGCTGCGTGCCCCACCCGGCGGGAGAAAAACCGCGGAGGTCTTCAGGGACCTGCCGTGACGATCTTTTTGGCACGGCCCGAAACCGGCACCGGGTTCATCGCCCCGACATGTCGATGCGGACGACGGTCGGGTCGTGCTCGCCGGCGCGGTCGGCGAACTCGGCGCCGCGGTGCACCACGTCGAACTGGTGCCTGCGCTTGTGCAGGGACGCGCTGAGCATGATGTGGTCGAGGTCCTCGGAGTTGCCGCCGGTCACCGCCGTGTACCGGTCGCCCGGGGGCAGCTCGGCGGGGAGGTCGGCCAGCTTCGCGCCCTTGGCGAGGGCGCGGACGGGCACCGACGTCCCGCGGGCGTTGAGGTCGCCCGCCACGATCACGCCGGCGTTCGCGTCCACCCTGCGGACCGAGTTCACGAAGGTCGCGACGACGCGGGCCTGCGCGTCGCGGCGCCAGGCGGTGGGGTGGGACGGCGGCTGGTGCCGTCCGAAGAGCGGCTCGTCGTCGGCGGTGGACGGGAACCACTCGTTCGCGATGACGATGAGCCGGCGGCCCTTCCAGGTCACCTCCCCGGCGAGCGGCTTGCCGGTGCCGGACCACGCGGCGTCGCCGGGCGCGATCCGGCCGGGGCTCAGCGTCAGCCCGGCCGTGCCGCCGCGCGGCACCGCCTTGACCGGGGTCGCGGTCGGGTCGGGCCGGTCGGGCGGTTCGTCCGGGACCGGGCCGGGCAGCGACGGATGGTCGACGAACGCGAGCCCGCGGTCGGTGCGGAACAGGAACCCGGAGCGGTCGTTGGTGCCCTTGCGGCCGCCGTCGTCGTTGTCGCGCGGCTCCACCGAGCGCCATTCGTAGGCGGGGCCGCCCGCCGCGCTGATCGCCGTGATGAGCTGCGCCACGGTCTGGTCGTCGGCGGTGGTGCCGTCGTCCTCCGGGCCGCTGTTGTCGCCGAGGCCGCCGACGGCGATGAGGTCGGGGGAGCGCAGGCCGGTCATGATCTCCTGCGCCGCGGCGTCGAACCGGGCGGGCGGCATGTCGGGGTTCAGCCCGTTCAGCCCGGCGGTGGCGACGGCGAGCTCACCGGGGCGCTGCGCGCGGGTCGTCTCGCGGCGGAGCTTCCCGGCGGTGCGGCGCGGGGTCGCGGTGAGCAGCAGCCTGAAGCCGCCGTAGGAGTAGTCGAGGACGCCGTCGTTGGCGCCGGGCAGCCGGTCGCCGACGTTCATGCCGGGCAGCGGGGCGAGCGTGTCGTCGAGGATGATCCGCTCGGGGTTGGCGTCGCCGCCGGGGACGAGGGTGTCCTCGCGGACGAGGATGCCGCCGCGCGACGTCCGCACCTGGGCGCCGGCGCCGCCCGCCGGCAGCACCGGCAGCTCGCCCTCATGGGACGGGCCGACCGCGACGGCGTCCTCGATCCGGACCCGCATGCCTTCGAGGGACTCGTAGAAGTCGATGGCGTCGCGGCGGGGATCGAACGCGCCGCCCTTCTCGACGTTCCCGTGCCCGAGGTCGACCACGCTGCCCGGGGGCCGGCGCCCGTGCGGGCCGACCACGGTCGGCGGCGGCAGCGGCGCCCCGTGCGCGGCGACCGCGGTCGCGGTGGCGTCGATCTCCGTCCGGGTCAGGCCGGCGGACGACGCGCCGCCGGGACGGAACTCGCCGACCTTGCCGTCCACCCGGACGGAGTCGCCGGTCCGGGCGTCCGGCCGGGTCCGGGTGAAGACGAAGATGCCCTCGGACGTCGCTTCGTTCTTGTCGGGGTGGGGGTCCTGCATCCAGAACCCGTTGACGGTCAGCGCCGTCACGATCCCGGGGACCTTGGCGACGGACGCGCCGTGCAGCCGGGAGATGTGCGCGGCGCCCTGGATGTCGCGGATGCGGGCGGGCCGGGGCGCCGCATGCGCCGGCGCGGCCGGGACGAGGGGCGCGGCGAGCACCGCCGCGGCCAGGAGCCTGCCCAGACCGTGCACCACCCGCGCTCCATGACGACTCGACGCCCGATGAACGACAAGGATGATACGCGGGCGAGGCGATGCGGCGTGCCGTCCCGGATGGGCGCGATTGCGGGACGGCACGCCGCAGCTTGGAAAGCCCTGTTCGAGGGGGGTCTAGTCGAACAGGACGACCTGGCGGATCACTTCGCCGTTGGTCAGGGCGCGGACGGCGCCGTTGAGGTCCTCGAAGCCGATCCGGCGGGTGATGAGGCTGTCGATGTCGAGCTTCCCGGCGCGCCACAGGTCGACGAAGAGCGGGATGTCGCGCTTGAGGTCGCAGCCGCCGTACAGGGACGCCTTGAGGCTCTTGCCGTCGAACAGCAGCGCGAACGCGCTCTGGCTCCAGTTGTCGTCGGCGGCGCCGGCGCCGACCACGATGACGTCGCCGCCGCGCCGGGTCGTGTCCCATGCCGTGCTGATCGCGGCGGACTTGCCGACGACCTCGAAGGTGTAGTCGAAGCCCGCGCCGCCGGTGAGCAGGCCCTTGGTCTGCTCCAGGTCGTCGAGGGTGGCGGTGTGGGTCGCGCCGAACTGCTTGGCGATGGGGTGCTTGGCCTCGTTCGGGTCGATCGCGAGGATGGTGGACGCGCCGGCGATCTTGGCGCCCTGGATGACCGACAGCCCGACGCCGCCCGCGCCGACCACCGCGACCGTCGAGCCCGGCGTCACCTTCGCGGTGTTGATGACGGCGCCGACGCCGGTGGGGATGCCGCAGCCGAGCAGCGCCGCGTACTCGAACGGGATGTCCTCGGCCACCTTGATCACGCCGCGCCGGGGCAGGACGATCTCCTCCGCCCAGGTGCCGGTGCCCGCCATGCCGAACGCGGGGCTGCCGTCGCCGAGCCGGAACGCGGGCTCGCTGAACGACTGGGCGAGGAAGGTCATGCACAGGTACGGCTCGCCGCGCAGGCACTCCGCGCACTCGCCGCAGTCGGGCGTCCAGTTCACGACGACGTGGTCGCCGGGCTGGACGCCGGTCACCCGGTCGCCGACCTCCGCCACGACCCCGGCGCCCTCGTGCCCGATGACCGTGGGCGTCGCCGCCGGCAGCACCCCGGTCATCGTGGACAGGTCGGAGTGGCAGACCCCGGTCGCCTTGATCTTGACCTTCACCTGGTCGGGGCCGGGATCGATCGTCGAGACGTCGTCGCGCAGGTCGAGTTCCTTGTCGCCGACCGCATGCAGTACCGCGGCGCGTGCCATGGCTGCCTCCACTGTAAAAGGGGGTGGGTGAGGGATGGGCCTTCGGCGGGGCGGAGCCTGTGGTGCTACTCGTCCAGCGTCAGCGCGGCCTTCGGGCATGACCGCACCGCGTGCCGGACGCGGTCCTGCTCCGCGGGCGGGACGTCCGGCTGGACGATCTGAAGCTCGTCGTCGTCGTTCAGGTCGAAGACCTCGGGAGCGAGCCCGACGCACACGGCGTTCGCCTCGCACACCAGCGGGTCGACTCGTACTCTCATCGTCTGCTCCGTTCGGGGACTCACCCGTCAACCTACCGAATAACGTTCGGAAGCGGGTGCTCACCTCGAAAGTAGAACACGTTCCAGTCTGGTCGGGCAAGGTGGGGGAGACCCGAGTCTCATCGGGACGATGTCGCATAATGTGCCCCGGACAGAGGAGACCGATGACCCACACGAAGGCGTCCGCCGACCCGGGGACGACCACCCGCTCCGCCCAGGCGATGCCCGCGGATCTGCTGCGCGCCGCACGCGCCGCCAAGGGCTTCATGCCGGACGCCGAGGGCCGGGCGCTGTACGAGGCGGGCCTCGCCTACGGGGGCCGCCTCGCCGGGACCGGCCCGATGCTGGAGGTCGGCACCTACTGCGGCAAGTCCGCCGTCTACCTGGGGGCCGCCGCGCGCACGGCGGGGACGGTCCTGGTCACCGTCGACCACCACCACGGCTCGGAGGAGAACCAGGCGGGCTGGGAGCACCACGACCCGTCCCTGGTCGACCCGAGCACCGGCCGGATGGACACGCTGCCCGTGTTCCGCAAGACGATCGGCGCCGCCGGCCTGGAGGACGAGGTCGTCGCCGTCGTCGGGCATTCCCGCACCGTGTCGGCGTTCTGGCGGACGCCGCTGGCGCTGCTGTTCATCGACGGCGGCCACGCCGAGGAGCACGCGCAGGGCGACTACGAGGGCTGGGCGCCGCATGTCGCGCCCGGCGGCGCCCTGGTCATCCACGACGTCTTCCCCGACCCGGCGGACGGCGGCCAGCCCCCGTACCACGTCTACCTGCGCGCCCTGAAGAGCGGCGCCTTCGAGGAGCGAAGGGCGGAAGGCTCCCTACGCGTCCTGGAACGCCTCCCCGGCACCGACCCCCTAACGGGTGGCGGCTACCAGGGCGCAGCCGCAGGCGAGCGGGTCTGATGCCTCCGCGGGCCCGAGGGGACGCCCCGCGATCTCCTTGAAGAGGCGGGAGCCTTGGGTCGCGTCCGCCAGCGCGTCCGCCGCCAGGATCACCGCGGCGGCCGTGTAGGTGGACCGGTCTCCCGGGAAGTGCCGCTCGTTCTCGAACTGCCAGCCCGTCCAGTACGAGCCGTCCTCGTGCCGGAGGTGCTGGATGGTGGTGAACAGCTCCAGCGCCCGGTCGCGGTCGCCCGCGGCGTCCAGCGCCAGCACCAGCTCGCAGCTCTCCGCCGCCGTCACCCACGGCTGGTCCGACACGCAGCGGCAGCCGAGGCCCGGCACGACGAAGGCGTCCCACTGCTCGTCGAACCGGCGCGCCGCCGCCGCGCCGCGGACCGGGCCGCCGAGCACCGGGTAGTACCAGTCCATCGACCAGCGGCTCTTGTCGGCGAACGCCTCCGGATGCGCGGCCACCACGTGCCCGAGCTGGTCGGCGGCGAGCTCCCAGCCCGGCTGGTGCTCGCCGAGGTGCTCGGCCAGCGCGACCGCGCAGCGCAGCGACTGGTAGATCGACGAGCAGCCGGTCAGCAGCGCGTGGTCGGACGGCTCGCCGTCCTCGTGCCGGATCCAGATGATCTCCCCGCGCCGGGTCTGCAGCCCGAGGGTGAAGTCGATCGCCTGCCGGACCGCCGGCCACATGCGCCGCGCGAAGTCCTCGTCGCCGGTCGCCAGCAGCTCGTGCCAGACGCCGACCGCGACGTAGGCGGCGTGGTTGGACTCGCCGCCCGGCTCGGTGACCTCGCCCAGCACCCACTTCGCGGGCCACGACCCGTCCGGCCGCTGGACGTCCCGCAGCCACTCGTACGCGCGCCTGGCCTCGTCGCCGAGTCCCGCGACCGACAGCGCCATCGCCGCCTCGATGTGGTTCCAGGCGTCCACGTGGCCGGGGACGCCGTGGGTCGGCGAGAACCAGGGGATCGCGCCGGACGCCTCCTGCTGCGCCGCGATGCTGCGCGCCGTGGCGACGACGTCGTCCGGCGTGAGGACTCCGGGAACCGAGGGTGGCGCGGTCTCAGACCGCATCCGCCGTCTCCTTGGCCGGTGCCGCCGGCGTGCCCGGCGCCGCGGGCTTGGCGAAGTAGACGACGACGCTCTTGCCGATCACCGGGTTCATCACCCGCTCGGCCAGCCGGGTCGCGAGCGGCCGCTTCATGATGTCCCACACGAGGACCTGGTGGTAGGCCTTGGCGAGCGGGTTGGCGTCGTTGTCCACCCCCACCGCGCACTTGATCCACCAGTACGGGGCGTGCAGGCCGTGCGCGTGGTGGTGGCCGCCGACCCGGAAGCCGATCGACTTCAGCTTCGCCTCCAGCTCGGCGCGCGTGTAGATCCGCACGTGCCCGCCGGGGGCGGTGTGGTAGTCCTCCGACAGCGCCCAGCACACCCGCTCGGGCAGCCAGCTCGGCACCGTCACCGCGAGCCTGCCGCCCGGCTTGAGGACGCGCAGCAGCTCGCGCATCGCCCGCATGTCGTCGGGGATGTGCTCCAGCACCTCGGACGCGACGATCGCGTCGAAGTGGTCGTCGGGGAACGGCAGGTCGAGCGCGTCACCCTGCACGGTCTCGGCGGTCGCCTCTTGCGGCACGTCGTCTTCGAGGCGCATCGCCGCGAACATCTTCTCCACGCCGGACAGCTCACCGGCGTCCTGGTCGAAGGCGACGACGTGCGCACCCCGCCGGTACAGCTCGAAGGCGTGCCGTCCGGCGCCGCATCCCATGTCGAGGACGCGGTCTCCCGGGGTGATGCGGAACCGCTGGAAATCCACGGTCAGCAGGGTCGTGCTCCTTCCGTGCGGAGGCCGTCCGGCGGACGGTCCCTCACTTGCCGCCGGCGGCGAGCCGCCGGTACTTCTGCTGGGCGATCGCCGCCCGGTAGTGCTCGACGGTGGCCTGCGCCACGGCCGGCCAGGCGAACCGCTCCTGGACGCGCGCGAGCCCCGCGGCGCCCGCCCTTGCCCGCTCCTCGGGGGAGTCGTGCAGGCGGTGCAGGGTCGCGGCCAGTTCTTCGACGTCTCCCGGCTGGACGAGGACGCCGGCGTCGCCGACGACCTCGGGCAGCGCGCCGGCGCGGCTCGCGACCAGCGGCGTCCCGGACGCCATGTGCTCCACCGCGGGCAGCGAGAAGCCCTCGTAGCGGGACGGGACGACGGCGGTCTCCGCGGACGCCATCAGCTCGCCCAGCGCGTCGTCGCTGATCCCGCTGACGAACCGGACGCGGTCGCCGAGCGCGAGTTCGCGGACGAGCTTCTCGGTCGGGCCGTCCTTCTGCGGCTTGCTGACGACGACCACGTGGACGTCGCGCTCGGTGGCGAGCTTGGCGACCGCGCGCAGCAGCACGTCCACGCCCTTGATCGGCGCGTCGGCGCTGGCCATCGCGACGATCCGGCCGGGGACGCGCTCGCCGCGCGGGTGGAAGATGCGGGTGTCGACGCCGAGCGGCAGGATCTCGATGTCGCGCGGGTCGACCTTGAAGTCCTTGACGATGTCGACCTTGGACGACTCCGACACCGTCAGCACCGGGCCGATCCGCCGCGAGACCTGCGACTGCATCCCGACGAACCCGTACCAGCGGCGCTTGCCGAGCTTCTGCTTGACGCCGCGCGCCGCCTCGATGTCGATCCGGCGGTCGACGCTGATCGGGTGGTGGATGCTCGTCACCAGCGGCAGGCCGAGCCGGGAGATGCCGAGGTTGCCGAGGCCGAGGACCTGGTTGTCGTGGACGACGTCGAAGTCGCGGCGGCGCCCGCGCAGCAGCCGCAGCGCGCGCAGGCTGAACGTCAGCGGCTCGGGGAAGCCGCCCGTCTTCATGTGCGCGAACTCCAGGACGTCCACCCAGTCGCGGAACTCGCCGAGGGCCGGGGTGCGGAAGGGGTCGTCGTCCCCGTACAGGTCCAGGCTCGGGAGCTTGGTGAGGATGATCTCCTCGCGGTCCAGCTCCGGGTAGGGCTGGCCGGAGACCACCTCGACCGTGTGCCCGAGGTCGGCCAGCTCGCGGCTCAGATGCCGGAGGTAGACGCCCTGCCCGCCGCAGTGCGGCTTGCTCCGGTACGAGAGCAGGGCCACCCGCAGCGGATCCGATGCCGGCGCGCCGCCCGCCTCGCCCGCCTCACCCACGCCAGTCCCTGCCCACGCACCACTCCCGTCAGTCAAGGGACGCCGGACGCACGCGCACCGGCATCTCTTTTATGCCGTTGATGAAACTAGACCTTAGCCTGCGAACGTTACCGCTGAGTTCAATATTGGGCATGGTGTCCAAAAGTGTTTCGAAAAGCACACTCAGCTCGAGTCGGGCGAGATGGGACCCCAGGCAGAAGTGCGGCCCGCCGCCGCCGAAGCCGATGTGCGGGTTCGGGTCGCGGCCCGCGTCGAAGGAGTACGGGTCGGCGAACACGGCCTCGTCCCGGTTCGCCGAGCTGTAGAACACGACGACCTTGTCACCCTCCGCGATCTTCGTGCCGCGGATCTCGGTGTCCCGGACGGCCGTCCGCCGGAACATGTTCACCGGCGTGACCCAGCGGACGATCTCGTCCGCCGCCGTCCGGACCAGCGACCGGTCGGCCCGCAGCCGCGCCCACTGCTCCGGGTGCTCCAGCAGCGCGAGCATGCCGCCGCTCGCCGCGTTGCGGGTCGTCTCGTTCCCGGCGACCGACAGCAGCATCACGAACAGCTCGAACTCGTCGCCGCTGAGGACCTCGCCGTCGGCGTCCGGCTGCAGCAGCCTGGTGACGATGTCCTCGCGCGGGTTCGCCCGCCGGTCGGCGGCCAGCCCGTTGGCGTAGGTGTACAGCTCCGCCGCCGCCTGCTGGCCCTCCTCCCGGGACCGCTGGAACTCCGGGTCGTCCCCGCCGATCAGCGTGTTCGACCAGGTGAAGATCTTCTCGCGGTCCTCCGGCGGCGCGCCGAGCAGCTCGCAGATCACGTACAGCGGCAGCGGCGCCGCGAGGTCGCGGACGAAGTCGGCCTCGTCCCCGCGCTCGGCCGTCTCGTCGACGAGCTTGCGGCAGATGTCGCGGATGTGCTCGGCGAGCGCGCCGATCGCGCGCGGGGTGAAGCCCCGGTTGACGATGCTGCGCTTGCGCGAGTGCTCGGGCGGGTCCTGGTTGAGCATCATCATCCGCTGCAGGACGAGCTGCTCCTCCGGCGTCTCGTCGAACAGCGCGAGCCGCTGCCAGGACGAGAACACCTCCGGATGCCGGGACACGTGGACGACGTCCTCGTGCCGGGTGAGCGCCCAGAACGGCGGGTACTCGCGCTCCGGGTCGCCGTGGTGCCGGTGCACCGGCTCGTGCTCGCGCAGCCAGGCCAGCTGCTCGTGCGGGATGCCGCCGCGCTCGTACGCGCCGGGGTCGACCAGGTCGATGTCGGGGGTGGTGGTCATGGCGTCAACCTCCCAAGGGCGCCGATGGCGTGAAGCTCACCGGGATCTCCTTGTACCCATTGACGAAGTTCGACCGCAGCCGGCGCGGCTCTCCCGCGAGCCGGATGTCGGGCATGCGCTCCAGGATCGTCTCGAAGATGATGCGCAGGTTCATCCGGGCGAGGTGGGTGCCGAGGCAGTAGTGCGGGCCGCCGCCGCCGAAGCCGATGTGCGGGTTGGGGTCGCGGCCCACGTCGAAGGCGAACGGGTTGTCGAACACGCGCTCGTCGCGGTTCGCGGACCCGTAGAACAGCACGACCTTGTCGCCCGCCTTGATCTGCTTGCCGCCCAGCTCGGTGTCGACGAGGGCGGTCCGGCGGAACTGGTTGATCGGGCTGACCCAGCGGACGATCTCCTCGACCGCCGTCGGCACCAGGGCGCGGTCCGCCCGCAGCCGGGCCCACTGGTCGGGACGCTCGAAGAAGGCGAGCATGCCGCCGGCGGTCGCCGTCCGCGTCGTCTCGTTCCCGGCGATCGACAGCATGATCACGAAGAGCTGGAACTCCTCCAGGGTGATCGTGCTGCCGTCGGCGTCCGGGGTGAGCAGCTTGGTGACGATGTCGTCGCGCGGCGTGGACGCGCGCGCCGCGGCGAGCTGCCCGCCCCACTCGGCGAACTCGGCGGCGCACAACGTCGACTCCTCGCGGCCCCCGATGAACTCGGGGTCGTTGAACGCGACGAGCTTGTTCGACCAGTGGAAGATCCGCTCCCGGTCCTCCAGCGGGGCGCCGAGCAGCTCGCAGATCGTGTACAGCGGCAGCGGCGCCGCGAACCGCTCCACGAAGTCGCACTCGCCGAGCGGCGCGGCCTCGTCGATCAGCTCGTTGCAGATCCGCCGGATGTGCTCCTCCAGCCGGCCGATCATGCGCGGCGTGAAGCCCTTGTTCACCAGGGAGCGCAGCTTGGTGTGGTCCGGCGGGTCCCGGAACAGCATCATCTGCCCGTACATGTCGATGTCGTCGCTGGAGAACTCCTCGAACATCGCCGTCCGCGCGTGCGAGGAGTACGGGTCGGCGCGCCGCGACACCGACACCACGTCCTCGTGCCGCGTGACGGCCCAGAACCCCGGGACCCCGTCGTTCGGGTCCTGGTGCCAGTGGACCGGGTCGTTGTCGCGCAGCCACTGGAACTGCCGGTGCGGGACGCCGCCGCGCTCGTACACGCCGGGATCGATGATGTCGATCTCGGGAGCTCGGAAGGACCGGGCGGGCTGGGCGATGGACGTCGCAAGTGCCATGGAAGACCCTTCGTGCCGGGACGGAGCCAGTCCCTCAACTGAGCGCTTGCTTCGGGACAGATCTAGAACACGTTCTAACATGAGACTGGAGTCTCATCAAGGCCCAGTCCCCGCCCGTCCCACGGGTTGGTACGGTGAATCCATGCTCCAGCAGCTCCTCTACCACTGACAGGACTCCGGACGGCCCGCCCCTCGCGCCTGAGCGAGCCGCGGGCGGTCTGACGTTGTCATCGGGCCCGCTTCCCAGGGCCTGTCAGTCGAAGGCACTCTTTTCCCTCTCCCGGGACAGGTGTGCCTCCGTCCGGAGGAAGCATGAACATCTCCATCACCCTGCCTGCGCGCGCCCAGGCACAGCTCGTCGCCGAGGGCATCGGCGTCGTCCGGGGCGGCCGGACCGTCCTCCACGACGTGCACATGTCGGTCTCACCGCAGGACAGGTGGGGCATCGTCGGAGAGAACGGGCGCGGGAAGACGACCCTCCTGCATGTGCTGAACGGCGCCCTGGTCCCCGATGAGGGCGCGGTCCAGCGCGTCGGCACGCTCGGGACCGCCGAGCAGGCCATGGCCGCTCACGGCGATGCCACGGTCGGCGACGCGATCGACCTCGAACTCGCGGACGCCCGCGCCGCGCTGAAAGCGCTCGACGAGGCCACCCGCGCCATGGCCGAAGGACGTCCCAGCGCGGACGACGCCTACACGTCCGCGCTGGACGCGGCGGAGGCGCTCGACGCCTGGGACGCCGACCGCCGCGTCGACCTCGCCCTGGAGAACCTCGGCGCGGTCACAGACCGGGGAAGGCCGCTGTCCGAACTGTCCGTCGGCCAGCGCTACCGGGTGCGGCTCGCCTGTCTGCTCGGCGCCGAGCACGACTTCCTGCTCCTGGACGAGCCCACCAACCACCTCGACGCCGCCGGTCTCGCCTTCCTGACCGCGCGGCTGTGCGCCCACCCGGGCGGGGTCGTGGTCGTCAGCCATGACCGCGTGCTGCTGTCGGACGTGGCGACGACGATCCTCGACCTCGACCCGAGCCGGGACGGCCGCCCGGCCGTGCACGGGGACGGGTTCGCCGGCTACCGGGATGGCCGCGAGGCGGAACTGCTCCGCTGGGAGGAGGAGTACGAGCGCCAGCGGGCCGAGCACGCCCGCCTCACCCGCGACCTGTCCGAGGCGCGCAACCGCCTGGTCGGCGGGTGGCGGCCGGACAAGGGGACGGGCAAGCACCAGCGCGCCACCCGCGCGCCGGCGCTCGTCCGGGCCGTCCACCGGCGCCGCGACGATCTGGAGCGGCACGCGGTGACCGCACCCGAGCCGCCCCGGCGGTTCGGCATGCCGGATCTGCCGTCCCGTCCGGGCACGGCACTGCTGACGGCCGACGATGTGCGCGTGGCGTCCCGGCTGCCGCGCGATGTGTCGCTCTCCCTGCCATCGGGTTCGCGGCTCGTCGTCACCGGCCCCAACGGCTCGGGCAAGTCGACTCTCCTGGCCGCGCTCGCCGGGCGGCTGCCACCTGGGGAACGGTCCGGCGGGCCCCGGGCACGCGCGTGCAACTGCTCGCCCAGGAGTCGCCGCACCCGGACGGCCGGCGCGCCCACGAGGTGTTCGCCGCCCACGTCGGACGCCTGATCACCACGGGGGCGCTCGCCGAGGACGAGGCGGTCTCCCTGCCCGCCCTCGGCCTGCTCTCGTCCGCGGACGCGGGCAGGCCCGTGCGCGAGCTGTCGATGGGGCAGCAGCGCAGGCTCGACCTGGCGATGGTCCTGGCGGCGCGCCCGCACGTCCTCCTGCTGGACGAGCCGACGAACCACCTGTCGATCGCCCTGGTGGACGAGCTGACCGCGGCCCTCCGGACCACGGAGGCCGCGGTGGTCCTGGCGACCCACGACCGCCAGCTCTTGCGGGACAGCACGGACTGGCCCAGCCTCGCCGTCGGCGAGGTCGGGGTCGGTGCGGGCGGCTAGCGCAGGACGTAGCGCAAGGGGTCGTCCGCGCCATCGCGGCGGGCGACCCCCCGCGTTTCGAGGGTGCGGATGTGGGCGGCGGCTTCGGCGGCGGCCATGCGGCGGGCCTGCTGGGCCATGTCCGCCCACGGGTGGCGCCAGTGGAGGCCCGCCGTGAGGTCCCACAGCGTGACGGGGCTGGACGACAGCAGCCCCGTCACCTCGGCGAGCCGCTCCTCGTGGTGCTCGATGATCTCGCGGGCGCGCGGGGACAGGCCGTGGAAGCGGTACTGGTGGGCGGGCAGGACCTCGTCCACCGTCATGGCGGACACCTTGTCGAGCGAGCCGAGGAAGTCGCTCAGCGGGTCCACGTCCGGGGTGTCGTAGGGGTAGAGGCCGATGTGCGGGGTGATGCGCGGCAGGACGTGGTCGCCGGTGAAGATCCGGTCGCCGTCCTCCAGGTGCAGGCAGATGTGGCCGGGGGAGTGGCCGGGCGTCCAGATGGCGCGGAGCCGGCGGCCGGGCAGGTCGACGAGGTCGCCGTCGGACAGCTCCCGGTCCGGGATCGCGGGCGGCGAGACCCGGTTCTGCTGGCTGGGCCCGGCCAGGTCGGACTCGGCCGCGCCGGCGCGGCGCAGCGCGGTCAGCTCGAACGCGCGGCGACCGCCCTGGCCGACCTGGTGGAAGAGCCGGACGATGTCGGCGTCCGCGTGGTGCATCGCGATCCAGGCGCCGGACTCCTCGCGCACGCGTCCGGCGAGGCCCGAATGGTCGGGGTGGAAGTGGGTGACGACCACGCCGTGGACGTCGGCCACGTTGATCCCGAACGTGCCGAGCCCGTCGCGGAGGGCCGCCCAGGCGTCCTCGTGCTGCCAGCCCGCGTCGATCAGGACGGGCCCCCGCGGGCTCTCCACCGCGTACACGAGCGTGTACGCGAGGGGGTTGTCCGGGATGGGCACGGGAACGCTCCACAGCCCGCCGCCGAGGTCCTCTGGTTCCGGCTGCTGCACCGAGACCGCCTTTCGCGCCTGTCATGGCCGGAGGCCCCGGCCGTGGTGACCGGGGCCCTTTCCGTCCAGGATGCCTGTTCAGCTCTGGTGAGCGGGGTCAGATCCGTTCGAGGATGGTGGCGGTGGAGAGGGCGCCTCCCGCGCACATCGTGATGAGGGCCGTCCCGGCGTCGCGGCGCTCCAGCTCGTGCAGCGCGGTCGTGACCAGCCGCGCGCCGGTCGCGCCGACGGGGTGGCCGATGGCGATGGCGCCGCCGTTGACGTTGACCTTGTCCATGTCCGGCTTGTGGACCGACGCCCAGGACAGCACGATCGACGCGAACGCCTCGTTGATCTCGGTGATGTCGATGTCGTTCATCGTCATGCCGGACCGCCGCAGGACGCGCTCGGTCGCCTGGACCGGGCCGTCCAGGTGGTAGTACGGCTCGCCGCCGACGAGCGCCTGCGTCCTGATCCGGGCGCGCGGCCGCAGCCCGAGCGCCCGGGCCTTCTCCTCCGACATCAGCAGGACGGCGGCGGCGCCGTCGGAGATCTGGGACGAGGTGCCCGCCGTGTGCAGCGCGTCCGGCATGACCGGCTTCAGGCCGGCCAGGCCGTCCGCGGTGGTCTCGCGGAGGCCCTGGTCGCGGGTGACCTCGCGGGTCTCGCCGGTGACGTTGCCCTCGGCGTCCAGGACGGGCGCGGTGATGGGCGCGACCTCGCGGTCGAAGCGGCCGTCCGCCCACGCCTTGGCGGCGAGCTGCTGCGAGCGGGCGCCGAACGCGTCCAGGTCGGCGCGGGTGATGCCGCGGCGGGCGGCGATCCGCTCGGCGGCCTCGAACTGGTTCGGCATGTCGATCGACCAGTCGTCCGGCCGCGGGTTGGCGGGCATGACGTTGCTGCCGAGCGGGGCGCGGCTCATCACCTCGACGCCGCAGCCGATCGCGACGTCCACGACGCCGGCGGCGATCTGGGACGCGGCGAGGTGGACGCCCTGCTGCGACGACCCGCACTGCGCGTCGATGGTCGTGACGCCGGTCTGCCAGGGCAGGCCGGCGTACAGCCACGCGTAGCGGCCGATGTGGCCGCCCTGCTCGCCCGCCTGCGTCACGCAGCCGGCGAAGACCTGTTCCACCTCGGCGGCGTCGATGCCGGAGCGTCCGACGGCGGCGGTCAGGGCGTGCGCGAGGACGGCCATCGGCTTCAGGCCCGCCATCCAGCCGTTGCGCTTCCCGAGCGGCGTGCGCACCGCCTCGACGATCACCGGGGTACCCATGCGGTCTCCTTCTAGAACACGATTCGCCTTTGACTGTAACGTGTTCTAACTTTTCCGGGGAAGACCGGTCCCGGTGAGAGGGATCAGGCCCGCGGCGCCGGCGGGGCGCGGTCAGTACCGGACGCGCAGCTCCTTGATCCCGTTCAGCCAGGCGGAGCGCAGCCGGCGCGGCTCGGCGACGCGGGTGATGTCCGGCATCTGGTCGGCGATCGCGTCGAAGATCAGCCCGATCTCCAGCCGGGCCAGGTTCGCGCCGATGCAGTAGTGCGCGCCGGTGCCGCCGAACCCCAGGTGCGGGTTCGGGGACCGGGTGATGTCGAACGTGCCGGGCGCCTCGAAGACGTCCGCGTCGAAGTTCGCGGAGCTGTAGTACATGGCGAGCCGGTCGCCGGCCTTGATCTCGACGCCGCCCAGCTCGGTGTCCTCGACGGCCGTCCGCTGGAACGCGGTCACCGGGGTGGACCACCGGACGATCTCGTCCGCCGTCGTCTCGGGACGCTCGGCCTTGAACAGCTCCCACTGGGCCGGGTTGTCCATGAACGCCAGCATGCCGTGGGTGATGGCGTTGCGGGTCGTCTCGTTCCCGGCGACGGCCAGCAGGATCATGAAGTACCCGAACTCGTCGTCGGTGAGGCCGCGCCCGTCCACGTCCGCGTGGACGAGCTTGGAGACGATGTCGTGCGCGGGGCAGCCGCGGCGCTGCTCGGCCAGGCCCATCGAGTAGCCGATGATCTCGGCGGCGGCGCCGGCCGGGTCCGCGTCGTACTCGGGGTCGTCGTAGCCGAGCATCGCGTTGGACCAGTCGAACAGCCGCCCCCGGTCCTCCTGCGGGACGCCCATCAGCTCGGCGATCGCCTGCAGCGGCAGCTCGGCCGCGACCTCGCCGACGAAGTCGCCCTCGCCGCCGCGCCGCCGGGCCGCGGCGACGATGCGCTCGGCCCGCTCGCGCAGCGCGTCGTGCAGCCCCTTGATCACGCGGGGCGTGAAGCCGCGGGAGACGATCTGGCGCAGCTTGGCGTGCTGCGGCGGGTCCAGGTGCAGCAGCAGGTTCTCGCGCTGGACGTCCAGCTCCTCGGGGCTGAACGTGTCGTTGAACCGGATCACCGAGCCGTTGGCGTTGGCGGAGAACAGCTCGTGGTCGCGGGAGATCTCCTTGATGTGGGCGTGCCTGCTGATCACCCAGAAGCCGTCGTCGGCGAAGCCCGTCCGGCCGCGCGGCTGCGCGTTCCACCAGGGCGCGCCGGTCCGGCGCAGCAGCGCGAACTCGGCGAGCGGGACGCGCTCGGCCATCAGATCCGGGCTGGCGAAGTCGAACCCGGCCGGGACGGCGGTCTCCGAAGTGGTCGCGGTCATGCGCGTTTCCTCCCGATTTGGCGGTGCCTGAGGCTCACCGTAGAACCCGTTCCATCGGAAGTTCAAGAGCAAATGAGACTCCAGTCTGATCCTGAGTCTCATTGGTGTGCCGACAGGATGATCACGAGGTCAGGAGTGCCATCTCACGAGAACCCGATCGATCTCAACGGCGAGGGCGGTGAGGTTCGTCACCCGTGCCGGGAGTTTTCATAGAACGTGTTCTAGAAATCGTCGGCGGGTGGGTCGCCGAGAAGTCCACTAACCTGGGCTGACGACGATCCCCCGCGCCGGAGAGCAGCATGGCCGCAGATTTCGACGAACCGGTGTTCGATGAGCAGTTCGTCAAGAGCGCCGTCTTCACCGAGCCGTCCGCGCAGGAGCGCGCCCGCCCGCCGGGCCGGCGGGAACGGCGCCGGTCCCGCCGCGCCGCCCGCGGTGCCGCGCGCGGGACGGGCGGCGGCCGTCCGAGGTTCGGCCGCCGGCGCGGCGAGCCGAGCCACCGGATGGCGGTGTTCCAGGTGGTCGGCGGCGTGCTGGTGCTGTTCGCGATCTCCTTCGCGCTCTGGTGGTGGAACTCCGCGCCCCGCGACGCGGAGCCGGCCCGCCCGGTCGGCCCGACGATCACCCAC
>NZ_SMKY01000017.1 GCF_004349235.1 Actinomadura darangshiensis
GGTGGGGTGCTGCGGGGCGTGTTCGCGCTGCCGGCGCCGGTGAAGCGGCTGATCGTCGGAAACCCGGTGCGGCGGGACGGGCAGGAGCTGGCGCTGGACGTGCAGTTCCTGCTGCTGATGATGCGGCTGGAGGGCGAGCGGCGCCTGGCCGGCGGCACGGTCGACGCGGCGCGGCGCGGGCTGGCCCGGGGGCAGGCGTACCTGGCGAAGGTGCCGGCGCGGCCCGTCAAGACCCGGAAGGTGGACGCGGGCGGTGTCCCGGCACGCCTCTATGAGCCGAAGGGCCTGAAGGACGGGTCGCCGCTGCTCGTCTTCTACCACGGCGGCGGCTGGGTCATCGGGGACCTCGACACGCACGACGGGGTGTGCCGGTACCTCGCGGTGCACGCGGAGGTGCGCGTCCTGTCGGTGGACTACCGGCTCGCGCCCGAGCACCCGTACCCGGCGGCGAGCGAGGACGCGCTGGTCGCCTACGAGTACGCGGTGGCCAACGCCGCGGAGCTCGGCGCCGATCCTCAGGCCATTGCCGTTGGGGGTGACAGCGCGGGCGGCAACCTGGCGGCGGTCGTGGGTGTCATGGCCGAGCGCACGCCCGACTTCGCGCTGCTGTTCTACCCGGCGACCGACATGTCCGTCCGGCGGCGGTCGCGGGAGCTGTTCGGAGAGGGCTTCTACCTCACCGACGACGACATGGTCTGGTTCAGCGACCGCTACTGCCCGGAGGAGCGGCGCGCCGATCCGGCCGTGTCGCCGCTGTTGGCCGAGGACCTCGGCGGGTTCCCGCCGACCTATCTCGCCACGGCCGGGTTCGACCCGCTGCGGGACGAGGGCGAGGCGTTCGCGGAGCGGCTCAAGGAGGCCGGGGTGCCGGTCGCGCTGCGGCGGCAGGAGGACCTGCTCCACGGGTTCGCGAACATGTGGCCCCTCGGCGGACGGTTCCGTGAGGCGGTCTCGGAAGCCGCCGGGGCCCTGCGCACCGGGCTGTACGCGGGGCCCCGCAGCAAGACCTAGAGGGGCAGGCCCGTGAAGATCATGACCTTCTCCTCGGTGTAGTCGGCCATCGCCGACCGGAGCCCCTCGCGGCCGACGCCCGAGTCCTTCACGCCGCCGTACGGCATCTGGTCGGCGCGGTAGGACGGGACGTCGCCGATCACGACGCCGCCCACGTCCAGCTCGCGGTGCGCGCGGAACGCGATGTCGAGGCTGCGCGTGAACACGCCCGCCTGGAGACCGAACTTGGAGTCGTTGACCAGCGCGAACGCCTCGTCGACACCGTCCACGAGCTGGACGAACATGACCGGCCCGAAGACCTCCTCGCGGGAGATCTTGGCGTCGGCGGGGACGCCTGCCAGCACGGTCGGCGCGTACGCGGCGCCCTCGCGGGTGCCGCCGGTGAGGATCTTCGCGCCCGCGGCGACGGCCTCGTCCACCCAGGCTTCGACGCGCTCGGCGGCCTCCTGGCTGACGAGCGGGCCGACCTGCGTCTTGTCGTCCCACGGGTCGCCCGTGACGAGCGCACCGACCGTGTCGACGAGCTTCGGCACGAACTCGTCGTACACGGAGCGGTCGACGTAGACGCGCTGGACGGCGATGCAGCTCTGCCCCGCCTGGTAGTTGGAGAACAGCCCGATCCGCTTGGCGGCCCAGTCGAGGTCGGCGTCCGGCAGGACGACGGCGGCGCCGTTCCCGCCGAGTTCGAGGGTGACGTGCTTGCGCGGCGCCTGGTCGTTGATCGCCCAGCCGACCGGAACCGAACCGGTGAAGGAGACGATCGGCAGGCGCGGGTCGTCCACGAGCGCGGCGGCGCGGTCGTTGGGCACCGGCAGGATCGAGAACATGCCGGCGGGCAGGTCGGTCTCGGCGAGCAGCTCGCCGAGCAGCAGTGCCGACAGCGGCGTCGCGGGCGCGGGCTTCAGCACGATCGGGGTGCCCGCCGCGATCGCCGGGGCGATCTTGTGCGCGGCGAGGTTCAGCGGGAAGTTGAACGGCGAGATGCCGAGCACCGGGCCCTTCGGCACGCGGGTGATGTAGGCCATCCGGCCCTCGGCGGCGGGGTCGGTGTCGAGCCGCTGCGTGGTGGCGCTGAAGCGGCGGGCCTCCTCGGCGGCGAACCGGAACGTGGAGACCGCGCGGGTCACCTCGCCGCGCGCCCACAGCAGCGGCTTGCCGTTCTCCGCGGTGATCAGCCGGGCGATCTCCTCGGCGCGCTCGGCGATCCGCGCGGACACGTGCGCGAGCGCCTCGGCCCGCACGTGCAGCGGCAGTGCCGCGGCCTGCTCGCGGACGGCGTCCGCGGCGGCGATCGCCTCCTCGACCTGCGCGGGCGTCGGCACCGCCGCCGTCCCGACCGCGCGGCCGTCGTAGGGGTGCGTAACGGTCAGCTCGCCGGCACCGGTCTCGGGCCGGCCGGCCAGCCAGAATGGGGTCGCGTTCATGCGTTCACGCTATCCCCGGCGCGCCCGAATGCGAGTCTCCATGGTGTCCAATCCGGTCGTGTCCATTGGACGTGATGGCCAGCGCGATCCACAGTTCGGCGCGGACGGCCGGGTCGTCGGGGTCGCGGCCGAGGAGGTCGGCCGCCTTGCGCATCCGCGTCCGCAGCGTGTGCCGGTGCACGCCGAGCGCCCGCGCCGCCGCCTCGCCCTGCCCGTTGGCCGCCACGTACGCCCGGACGGTCTCGACCAGATCCTCCGCGCGGAGCGGTGCCAGGAGCGTGTCGGCGAAGGCGTGCGCCAGATCCGGCGCGAGGAGCCCCAGTACGCTCTGCCCGGGGAGTCCGGAGTAGCGGAGGACGGCCTGCCGCGTCCGGACGGCCGCCGCCAGCGACTCTTCGGCCTGCCGCAGCGCCGTCTCCAGGTCGCCGGAGGCAAGGTCGCTGACGCCGGTCGGTCCGGTGGCGGCCAGCAGCGGCTCGACGGTGCCGAGCGCCTCGTCCGGGACGATCACCGCACTGTGGCCGTCCAGCGGCAGCGCCAGGCAGCGCGCCCCCGCCGGATCGGACTCCAGCACGTCCAGCACGGCGGCCCCGCCCGCGCAGGCCAGCACCCGGACCGGCCCGCGCGGCACCGACGGCCCGTCGCCCGGCCGCCCGAGCAGCAGTGCGGCGAGCGAGGCCCGCAGGTCGCGGGCGGTGCGCGGCGTCTCCGACTGGAGCGTCAGCAGCGCGACGGCCGCGGCGACGATGGTGTGCGCGGCCGGGGGCAGCGGCGCGTCGGTTCCCACGGCGAGGAACCCGCGCGGCCGTCCGCCGAACCCGATCCGCTGCACCACGAGATGGTCGTCGGGGACGGCCAGCGAGACGCTCGCGGCGGGACGGCGCCGCAACCGCGCCAGCTCGGGCGCGAGGGCCCCGGCGCGGTCGCGGGCGCCGGCCGGCTCGGCGTGCTGGACGTCCCCGGACGCGTCGAGCAGCAGCGCCCACCCGCCGAGCAGCCGCGCCAGCCGGGCGACCAGCGCGCCCGGCCCGGTGAGCGCGGCGCGGGTCAGGTCCCGCTGCGCCTGGTAGGCGCGTGTCACGTCCTCGTACCATTCGGCGGCGAGCATCCGCGACACCGCCTTGCCGATCGCGATGAACGGGGTCGGCCGCGGCACCTCCAGCAGTACGAGGCCCTGGTCGCGTGCCGCCGCGAGCAGTTCCGGCAGGACGGTCTCGTGGATGACCCCGACGGCGAACCCGAGCCCGGCGACGCCCCGTCCGACCAGCCGCGACACGTATTCGGCGGCGTTCGCCGGCGTCAGCCGCATGCCGGTGGTCAGCACCAGCTCGCCGCCCTCCAGGAACGGCGTCGGGTCCTCCAGCTCGCTGACCGCGACCCACACGACCGGCGTGTCCGGCAGCGCCCCGGTCCGCGACCGGAGGCCGAGCTGGGGGAGGGCCGCCACGGCGGCCAACGTCGGGGGCATCGCCATCCTTGTGCAAAGTGTCTACCTCGGCGGGCGGTTTTCGCCGTCCCGTACGGTTCATCGTAGGCGGCGCCCGGCTTATGTTCAGGCCATGACCAGCCACAACCGCCTTCCGCAGGAACGCCGTGTCGTGACCGAGATCCCGGGGCCGCGGTCCCGGGACCTGCAGAAGCGCCGCGTCGCGGCGGTGCCGCCGGGCGTCGGCAGCGTCCTGCCGGTGTACGTGACGGACGCCGGCGGCGGGGTGGTCGTCGACGTGGACGGCAACTCACTGATCGACTTCGGCTCCGGCATCGCGGTGACGGGCGTCGGCAACGCCAACCCGCGGGTCGCGGCGCGGGTGAAGGCGCAGGCCGACCGGTTCACCCACACCTGCTTCATGGTCGCGCCGTACGAGTCGTACGTCGCGGTGTGCGAGAACCTCAACCGGATCACGCCCGGCGACCACGAGAAGCGGTCCTTCCTGGTCAACAGCGGCGCCGAGGCGGTGGAGAACGCCGTCAAGATCGCCCGGTACGCGACGGGGCGGCAGGCGGTCGTGGCGTTCGACCACGGCTACCACGGCCGGACGCTGCTGACGATGACGCTGACCGCGAAGAACATGCCGTACAAGCAGGGGTTCGGCCCGTACGCGCCCGAGGTGTACCGGATGCCGCTCGCCTACCCGTACCGCTGGCCGACCGGCCCGGAGAACTGCGGGCCGGAGGCCGCGGCGCAGGCCGTCGATCAGATCACCAAGCAGATCGGCGCGACGAACGTCGCGGCCGTGCTGATCGAGCCGATCCAGGGGGAGGGCGGGTTCATCGAGCCCGCGCCCGGGTTCCTGCCCGCGCTCGCCGCGTTCTGCCGCGCGAACGGCATCCTGTTCATCGCCGACGAGGTGCAGACCGGCTTCGCGCGGACGGGCGACCTGTTCGCCTGCGAGCACGAGGAGATCGTCCCCGACCTGGTCGCGACCGCGAAGGGCATCGCGGGCGGGCTGCCGCTGGCCGCCGTCACCGGGCGCGCCGACATCATGGACAAGGTCCACGGCGGCGGGCTCGGCGGCACCTACGGCGGCAACCCGCTCGCCTGCGAGGCGGCCCTCGCCGTCCTGGAAGAGATCGAGGACGGCAAGCTCACCGAGCGGGCCCGCCGGATCGGCGAGATCATGCTGCCGCGGCTGCGCGACCTCGCCGGGAAGCACCCGGCGATCGGGGACGTCCGCGGGCGCGGCGCGATGATCGCGATCGAGCTGGTGCGGGAGGGCACGAAGGAGCCCGACCCCGAGCTGACCGCGCGCATCGCCCGCCGCTGCCACGAGAACGGCCTGCTCGTGCTCACGACCGGCACGTACGGGAACGTCGTGCGCTTCCTGCCGCCGCTCGTCATCCCCGAGGAGCTGCTGACCGAGGGGCTCGACGTCCTGGAGGCCGCCTTCCAGGTCAGCCCGCGCTGAGGTTGTCCGGGTAGAGGCCGGCGACGATGTCGTAGGAGCGCAGCCGGTCGGCGTGGTCGAAGACCTGCGTGGTCACCATGACCTCGTCGACCGCGGTCCGCCCGACCAGCGCGTCCAGCTGCTTGCGGACGGTGTCCGGGCCGCCCATCACCTGGTCGCCCAGCCGCGCGTCGATCATCTGCCGCTCCAGCGGCGTGTACGGGTGCGCCGCGGCCTCCTCCGGCGACGGCATCAGCCCGGGGCGGCCCTGCCGCAGCCGCAGGAACGCCAGCGCCTGCGGCGCCGCCAGCTCGCGCGCCTCCTCGTCGGTGCCGGCCGCCGTCACGGATACGCCGATCATCGAGTACGGCTCGTCCAGCAGGCCCGGACGGAACGACTCCCGGTACAGGCTCAGCGCGGGCACGGTGTTCTCCGCGCTGAAGTGGTGCGCGAACGCGAACGGCAGGCCGAGGAGCCCGGCGAGCCGTGCGCTGTACCCGCTGGAGCCGAGCAGCCACACGGGCGGCTCGTTCCCGGCGGCCGGCGTCACCTTGCTGTCCGCGCCGAAGTAGCCGCGCAGCTCGATGACCTGCTCGGGGAAGTCGTCCACCGACAGCGCCTCCGGGGACCGCCGCAGCGCGAGGGCGGTCGCCTGGTCGGTGCCGGGCGCGCGGCCGAGGCCGAGGTCGATGCGTCCCGGATACAGCGCTTCGAGGGTCCCGAACTGCTCGGCGATCACCATCGGCGCGTGGTTCGGCAGCATGACGCCGCCGGATCCGACCCGCAGCCGGGACGTCGCGGCCGCGACCTGCCCGATCAGCACGGCGGTCGCCGAGCTGGCGATGCCGGGCATCGCGTGGTGCTCGGCCAGCCAGTACCGGTGGAAGCCGAGCCGCTCGGTGTGCCGGGCGAGATCGAGGGTGTTCCGCAGGGCCTGCCCGGACGTGGAGCCGGCGACGACGGGGGCGAGATCGAGGACGGAGAAGCGCACGGTCATACCGTGTGCCAACCCGCGCGGGGCCCGTCCTCTTCCCGTCAGCGGGTCGCGGCCACCAGGGCGACGCCGACGACCGCGATCACGACGGGGACCGTGATGCTGAGCCAGGACCAGTTCACCAGCGTGCGGGCCCGCGCCGGATCCTCCGCGAACCGGACCTCGGCCCGGGCGTACAGGAGGGCGGCGACCACGACGAGCGGCAGGAAGGCGAACGTCGTGAGGAGCCCGAGGACGAAGGCGGCGGTCTGCCCGAACCGGGTGTAGGTCCCGTCCGGGCCGATGCCGAACGCGAGGCGGGGAACCGCGACGGCGGGGGCGGATACGGCTTCGGTCATGAGAGCGCACCGATCACTAGAAGTGTGACCCGGATCATACGCTTCGTGATCGCCTCGCGCGAGAGGCCGGCCGCCCTTTTATGGACGGCCGGCCAATAAGGGGTCAGCGCAGGTTCAGGCCCAGCAGGACGGGGTCGTGGTCGGACGAGCGGAACGCGTCCGGCCGGTAGAACCGCGGCGGGTTGAACTCGGTGTTGTAGTCGAGGAACACCGGCTCGTCGCTGTTGATGTGCCAGATCGTCGCGCCCGTCACCCGCCGCGACAGGCCCTTGCCGGCGAGCGCGTGGTCGAGTTCGCCGGACTGCCCGTCGAACACGTAGCTGTACCGGTCGCCCGGGCGGACGAACCGGGCCGTCTGCCCGACGAGACCGGCGCCGGTGAGGACCTTCACCGGGTCCTCGGCCGTGTAGGCGTTGAGGTCGCCGACGACCAGCGGGTCCGGCACGCCGGCCGCGAGCGCGGCGATCGCCCTCGCCTGGCCGGTCCGGCGGGCGTTGTAGCAGCCCTGGCCGTCGCCCTGGTCCTGGTCGGGGCCGGTGGCGCCGCCGCAGCCCTTCGACTTGAAGTGGTTCACGATCATGGTGAAGCCGGTCCGGCCGTGCGCGGGCCGGAACGTCTGCAGCAGCGGCGGGCGGTCGAAGACCGGGTCCTCGGACGAGTGCGCCGCGCCGACCGGCGTGACCTTCGCCGGCTTGTAGATGAGCGCGACGTGGATCTCGTCCGTCCCGGGGTACGGGTGCTTGACCCATGCGTACGTCCCGGCGCCGGCGGTCTGGTTGAGGCTGTCGACGAGCCCCTTCAGGGCGGTGTCGCCGTTGTTCTCGACCTCCATCAGCCCGACGACGTCGGCGTCGAGGCCCTTGAGCGCGGCGGTCAGCTTGGCGAGCTGCCGCTGCTGCTCCTCGGTCGTGTCCGCGCCGCGCTTGCCGAGCGTCGTGAACCAGTTGAGGGTGTTGAAGCTCGCGACGCGCACGTTGCCGCCGACGTGCCGGGGCCTCTT
The DNA here is from genome assembly GCF_004349235.1 of Actinomadura darangshiensis. Classification (GTDB taxonomy): domain Bacteria; phylum Actinomycetota; class Actinomycetes; order Streptosporangiales; family Streptosporangiaceae; genus Spirillospora; species Spirillospora darangshiensis. Next base: position 7,653 of record NZ_SMKY01000017.1, read on the forward strand.
CGGCTGCGGGTTGTCGTTGGCGAAGTGCGCCGTCTTCGTCGGCTCCAGGCGGTACTCGCCGAACCCGTAGTTCAGGACGCCGGTGAGCCCGTGCGCCGAGTCGCCGATCCGCAGGACGCGGGGGTCGGTGTACGGGATCGTGCCCGGGTTCTGGACGTTCGACGCGTCATCGATCAGCAGCTTCCGCGCGTCGTTGCCCGCCTGGGTGGAGCCGTGCCCGTCGGTCGGCTGGAAGAGGCGGCCGCCCGCGGACACGGTGACCTCCCCGTACCGTCCGAGCGTGTAGGTCTCGGTGGCGGTGAGCCGCTGCCCGAAGCGCAGCAGCACGCCCTCGTACCGCTCCATGGTCGCGCCGCCGCGCAGCGGAAGGCGGACCGCCGCCGGAGCGACCCGTCCGCTGCCGCACACGTTCACGGCGGAGACGGGTGACAGCTCGGTGAGCCCGTTGTACTCGACGGCCTTGCCGGTCACCAGGACCCGGTCGCCGGCCGCGACGTCCTCGGTCGAGTAGACGAAGATCCCGTCGGAGGTCCGCGGGTCCCGGTCGGGCGTCGGGTCCTGGACGAAGAAGCCCTTGAGCTGGTCGGACCGCTGGAAGTCGGCGGTGACGACGCCCTCGACACGGACGGTCCGCCCGTTCACGGGGCTCGCGTCGCCGCTGCCTTGGACCTCGGCGATCTGGTGGTCGGCGGGCGTGCCGCAGGTGGGCGGCTCCGCCGCGGCCGCCGCCGGCACCCCGGCGGTGAGGCCCGCGGCCAGGACGGCCGCGAGTGCTGCTGCTGTTCGGCGCATGGCGGGAGCGTAGACCGGATTGCCCGGAAGGTCAGGGTCCGACGCGCAGCACGCGGAGCTGGCCGGCGACCAGGCGGTAGTAGCCGACCAGCGTGACCAGCTCGTACAGGCGGGTGAGGCCGAGCGTGCCGGTGGCCGCGGCGAACGCGTCGTCGGACAGGTCGCCGCTTGCGGCCAGTTCCCGCGCGGTGGCGAGGACGGCGTCCTCCAGCGGATCGTCCAGCGCGCAGGTGTCGCCCGCACGGATGGCGGCGATCTGCTCCTCGGTGACCCCGGCCTCCAGGGCCGCGTGGGTGTGCACGGCCCACTCGTACTCCGAGTGCTCCCGCGCCGCCACCGCCAGGATCGCCAGCTCCTTCTCGCGCCGGGTGAAGCCCGTCCCGTAGCGGACGACGGTGCCGAGCTCCTGCAGGGCGTGGCCGAGTTCCGGGCTGAGTAGCATGCCGTTGAACGGGCCGCGCAGGCGGCCCTCCTCATCGGCGAGCGGGAAGGGCCGTGGACCGGTGGCGCGGGCGCTGTCGAGGATCCGATCGTAGAGCTCGCGTTGCGCGGCGGTCAGATCCGCGGGCCGGAGCGCGTCGACGCGGGCTGTCATATGCATGTCCCCCGAGAAGTGTGCGGTGGTCAATGTGCGGCGCCGGCGAGGGTGCCGCCGGCCTGGAAGGTGCCGTGGTGGGCGAAGACGCGGCGCTCGCTCGCGGTGACGGTGCGCATGACCTCCGCGCGCCACGGCGTGCTCGTCGCGGACCGGTAGGCGCCGGTCTCGAAGACACCGGGGTCGTCGATCTCGTGCAGGGCGAGGAAGCGGGGTGCCCGCCCGTCAACCAGGACGTAGCGGCGGGTCCGGCGCCAGCCCGGCAACGCGTGGAGCGCCGGGACGTGCTCTTGCGTGTACCAGGCGTGGAAGCCGGCCTCTTCTCCGGGCTCGACCGTCATGGACCGTGCCACGAGGAACGACGGAGGCCGGGCGGCGGGCGCGCCGCGGTCGTCCTCCAGCGCGTAGACGCGGCGGTCGAAGGTCTCCAGCCCGGCGATGACGGACCGCTCCCGCGCGCTGCGCCGTTCGCGCAGCCGCCGGTACTCCGGAGTCTGGAGTACCTCCAGGTCAAGGACGTACCATGCGAGCCAGGCCGGGGCCGCGCCGTCGGCGGCGCGGTACCGGTGCCCCTGGCGGACGCCCGGCAGCGACAGCCGGGCGGGCCCGTGCTCGTTGTCGTACCAGTCGTGGAACTCGGCCTCGTCGCCGTCGCGCGGCTGCGACAGGACGTAGAGCAGGCCTTCCGTCACCATGTGCCTCCGACTGTCCCTACACTTGTTCTACAGACGAACATTCGTACGTCAGTAGACAACTGTGAAGCCGGGAGTTGAGAAATGTCAAGGCAGGACCCCGATGTGATCGACTCGGTCGAGAAGGCGTTCCGCGTGCTGGAGGCCTTCTCGGCGGAGCATCCGACGCTGACCGTGAGCGAGGCGGCGGACCTGACCGGCCTGTCCCGGGCGACCGCCCGGCGCATCCTGCTGACCTGCGTCAAGCTCGGGTTCGCCGAGCTGGACGACCGCCGGTTCCGGCTGCTGCCGCGCGTCCTGCGCCTCGGCTACGGCTACCTCGCCTCGCTGCCGATCTGGGAGCGCGCCCAGCCGCACATGCGCCGGCTGGCCGAGGAGGTGCGGGAGTCCTGCTCGGCGGCGACCCTGGACGGCGACGAGATCGTCTACGTCGCCCGGGTGCCGGCCAAGCGCAGCATGTCGATCGTGCTGAACGTGGGCTCGCGCCTGCCGGCCCACCCGACGTCCATGGGGCGGGTCCTGCTCGCGGGGCTGCCGCCGGAACGGCTCGGCGACTACCTCGGCTCCCTGCGGCTGGAGCGGCTCACCGCGCACACGATCACCGACCCCGCGGCGTTCGCGGCGGAACTCGACCGGGTGCGGGAGCAGGGCTACGCCCTCGTCGACGGTGAGCGCGAGGAGGGCGTGCGGTCGGCGGCGGCGCCGGTGCGCGACCGCTCGGGTGCGGTGATCGCGGCCATCAACGTGTCGGCCAACGCGGGCCGGGTCTCCGTCGAGGACCTCCGCGAACGGTGCGTCCCGCTGGTCGTGCAGGCGGCGGACGCCATCTCGCGGGACATCGACTTCGTTCCGTCCGCCTAGTTCCGTCCGCCTAGTCCGTCCGCTTGGGGGAGCCGCCGATTCCGGCTTCCTCTTGACGCAGGTGGGAGCGTCCCTCACACTCCTTTTCTGACTGGCGTACATCTGTGCGACTGACGAACAGAGGTGAACCCGATGTCCAGTGCCACATCCGCCCTGCGAACCGCCTTCACCACCAGGCTCTGGCTCACGGTGCTGGTGGCCCTCGCCCTCGGGGCCGCCCTCGGACTCGTGGCGCCGGACGCCGGGGCGTCCATGCAGCCCCTCGGCGACGGCTTCATCTCGCTGATCCGGATGCTCGTCGGCCCGGTGATCTTCTGCACGATCGTGACCGGCATCGCCTCGGCGGGCGCGCTCGCGGGGATGGGCCGCATCGGCGTCAAGGCCCTGGTCTACTTCGAGGCCGTCACCACGATCGCGCTGATCATCGGCCTCGTGGTGATGGACGTGCTGCGGCCCGGCGACGGCGTGCACGCCGACCCGGACGCGATCAAGCTGACCGGCAAGGCGAGCCAGTACGCCAGCGAGGGCGAGCACCAGCACTGGTACGACTTCCTGGTCAACATCATCCCGCACAGCGTGGTCAGCGCCTTCGTCGACGGGAACGTCCTGCAGATCCTGCTCGTCTCGGTGCTGTTCGCCATCGCCGTCCGGATGCTGGGCGTGCGCGGCGAGCCGATCAGCCGCGGCGTGGAGCGGGTCGGCGAGGCCGTCTTCGGCATCGTCCGGCTGGTGATGTACCTGGCGCCGGTCGGCGCGTTCGGCGCGATGGCCTACACCACGGGCAAGTTCGGCACGAAGACGCTGACCAGCCTCGGCGGCTTCGTGGGGCTGTTCTGGGCCACCGGGATCTTCTTCTGCCTCGTCGTCCTCGGCGTGGTCGCCCGGCTCTGCGGCATCCGGATCCTCGCCCTTTACCGCTACTTCAAGGACGAACTGCTCATCACGGTCGGCACCGCCAACTACGAGGCGGTCATGCCGCAGCTGATCGAGAAGCTGGAGCGGCTCGGCTGCCCCAAGCCGATCGTCGGGCTCGTCGTCCCGTCCGGGTACGCGTTCAACTCCGACGGCGTCTGCCTCTACATGGGGTTCGCCGGCCTCTACATCGCGCAGGCGTTCGACATCCAGCTGTCGCTCTGGGAGCAGATCGGCCTGCTCGCGGTGTTCCTGCTGACCTCCAAGGGCGGCGCCGGCATCGCGGGCGCGGGCTTCGTCCTGCTGGCCGCGACCCTGTCCACGACCGGCTCGATCCCCGTCGCCGGCATCATGCTCATCTTCGGCGTCGACCGGTTCCTGTCGATGATGCGCGGCATCGTGAGCCTGTGCGGGCAGATGGTCGCCAGCATCGTCGTCAGCAGGTGGGAGGGCGTCTTCGACCGCGAGCGGGCCCTGGTCGTGCTCGCCGGAGGCACCCCCGCCGAGCCCGCGGCCGAGCCGGCGGAGACGGTCCCGGCGGTCGCGCAAGGGAACGCATGACGGGGCGGCTGGACGGCAAGGCCGCCATCGTCACCGGCGCCGGCAGCGCGGGGCCGGGCTGGGGCAACGGCCGCGCCACCGCGGTGGTCTTCGCCGCCGAGGGCGCCCGGGTGCTCGCGGCCGACAAGGACGCGGCCTCCCTCGCCACGACGATGGAGCTGATCGCCGCGGAGGGCGGGACGGGCCGCCCGCACGAGTGCGACGTCACCGACGGCGACGCGGTCCGCGCCATGGTCGAGGCGTGCCGCGAGACCTACGGGCGGGTGGACGTCCTGGTCAACAACGTCGGCGGGTCCCGGCCCGGCGGGCCCGCCGAACTCGACGAGGCCACCTGGGACGCGCAGCTCGACTTCAACCTGAAGACCGCGTACCTGGCCTGCAGGCATGTCATCCCGGTCATGCGCGAGCAGGGCTCCGGCGCCATCGTCAACGTCGCCTCCACGTCCGGGCTCCGCTACACCGGATCGCCGCAGGTCGCCTACGCGGCGGCCAAGGCGGGCGTCGTCCAGCTCTCCCGCGTCACCGCCGTCCAGCACGCCGGGGACGGTATCCGGGTGAACACGGTCGTGCCCGGCCAGCTGCACACGCCGATGGTCGAGGCGCGCCTCGCCGGGCAGCGCGCCGGCGGCGACGTCGAGGAACTGCTCAGGCGGCGCCTGGCCCGCATCCCGCTCGGCTTCATGGGCGACGGCCGCGACACCGCCTACGCCGCCCTGTTCCTGGCCTCCGACGAGGCGCGCTTCATCACCGGAACCGAGATCGTCGTGGACGGCGGCATGACCGCCCGCTGCGACTGAGAAGGGGGACCGTGAACACGCCCACGTCCTGCCCGCCGCCGCACCCGCACCCCCGGGTCCCCCGGCTGCGGCCGCCGTCCGGCGCCATCGACGCGCACTGCCACGTCTTCGGCCCCGGGCACCTGTTCCCGTACGCGGAGGGCCGCACCTTCACACCGCCCGACGTGTCCGAGGACGACCTCCGCCGGCGGCACGACCACCTCGGCCTCGATCGCGCCCTCATCGTCCAGTCGTCCTGCCACGGCACCGACCACTCCGCGCTCCTGGACGCCCTGCGCACCGGCGGCGGCAGGTACCGGGGCGTGGCCCTGGTGACGCCGGGGACGCCGCCCGAGGAGATCGCCCGGCTGCACGAGGCGGGCGTCCGCGGCGCCCGCCTGAACTTCATGCCGCACCTCGGGCAGAGCCCCTCTCCCGAGACGATCCGTGCCGTGACCGACCTGGTCGGACCGTTCTCGTGGCACCTCGGCGTGCACGTCGCGGGTACTGGTATCGCCGACCTGGAGGACGTCATCCGCGCGATCGAGATCCCGGTCGTCATCGACCACATGGCGCGCGTCGACCTGCGGGACGGCCTGGCGAGCGAACCCGTCCGCGCCCTGAAGCGCCTGCTCGGCGAGGGCGGCGTCTGGGTGAAGCTCAGCGGCGCCGACCGCCTCACCCACGAGGGCCCGCCCTACGGCGACTCGGCCGCGCTCGCCCGCGCGCTCGCCGCGCACGCGCCCGAACGGGTCGTCTGGGGGACGGACTTCCCGCATCCGAACATCCGCGGCGCCGCACCCGACGACGGCCTGCTCGTCGATCTCCTCGACGAGATCGCCCCGTCCGAGGAGCTGCGCCGCCGCATCCTGGTCGACACCCCGGCGGCGCTCTTCGGCTTCGGCTGACCGGGTACCGCGCGCGACACCGCTGCGCGCGAAACACCGTACGGCGCGGCTTCGATTACCGGCGGAAGCCCCCCGCACGAGAAGGAGCGCCGTGACCGAGTCGCCCGCCGGATCCGAGTCGCCCGGACTGAGCTATGCGCGGACCCGCGACATCGTCGCCGTGTTCGCCGTCCTGCTGGCCCTCACCGTGGTGCTGGTGGTCGTCCTCGTCCAGGCGTGGCCGGCGGGCCCGGACGGACGGGGCGGAACCGCCCCCGACGCCAAGACCGTCCACTTCCCGGGCTGGTCGCCGCGGATGTCGCGGGAGACGAGCCTGTTCGTGATCGTCATGGCCGCCGGCGCGCTCGGCGGCGTCGCGCACGTCCTGCGGTCGTTCTACTGGTACGTCGGCAACCGGTCGCTGCGCCGCAGCTGGCTGCTGATGTACCTGCTGCTCCCGTTCGTCGGCGCGCTCTTCGGGCTGATCGTCTACCTCGTCGTGCGCGGCGGCCTGACCTCGCCGGCGGGCGGCGCGTCCGACGTCAACCCGTACGGGATCGCGGCCATCGCCGCGCTCGTCGGCCAGTTCTCCCGCGAGACCGCCGAGAAGTTCCGCAGCGTCTTCTCGACCCTGCTGGCTCCCGCGCCGCGGGGCCGCGACCACGCGCTGACCCCGCGGATCACCGCGATCGACCCCGTGCGCGGGCCGGTCGGCACGACGGTCGCGGTCACGGGCTCCGGCCTGGCGTCCGCGACGAGCGTCCGGTTCGGGACCGTGCGGTCCCCGGTGAGCGACGCGGCGGACACGCTCGTGCGCACGATCGTCCCGGCGGGCGCCACCTCGGGCTCGCCGATCGTGAACACCCCGGCCGGCGCGGTCGCGAGCCCGGAGACCTTCACCGTCGAGTGACCTACTTGGCGTCCTGCCAGTGGTCGTGCCAGGCCTCGTAGGCGGCGCCGGGGAACACGCGCGGCAACTCGGACGTGGGGAGCCGCCCGAGTCCGGCGCCCGTCCGCGCGACGCCGAACTGCCGCTCCATCACGTACGCGGTGCGGTGCAGGCTCTTCGGGCCGGCGACGAGGCAGGTGTGGCGGGGGCCGGGCAGGTCCTCGTCCGGGACGGCGGAGCCGACCGCGAGGCTGTTGGACACCGTCACCCAGCTGCCGAGGCCCGCGACCTGCCGCTCGGCGCCCTGCTCCTCCCAGCGGTACTCCAGGATCGGCTTGGAGAAGATCGGGACGAGCAGGTGCGAGACGCCGCACGACTGCAGCTCCCGCTCCCACCCGGCGGACCGGCCGAGGTCCTCGCAGATCAGCACCGCCAGCCGCCCGAGCGAGGAGTCGAGCACGCTGACCTTCGTGCCGGGCCGCGCGTACTCGGCGGCCGTGCCCGCGGCCGGGGCGTCCGGCAGCCGCCACAGCCGCATCTGCCCGGCGTCCAGCGTGAACCCGGACAGCTTGTCCTGGACGAGGAGCTCCTGCCCCGTCCAGCGGTCCAGCAGGACGGCGCGGTTGGGCGGCGGGTCGCCGCCTCCGAGCGGGCCGCTGCCGAGCAGCAGGAACCGCAGCGGGCGGCGGCCGCGCTCGCGCACCGCGGTGTCGAAGGCGACCTCCTTCCAGTGCTCCAGCAGCGCGTCCGACAGCGACGCCTCCGGCATCACGGCGAGCTGCGCGCCGGACTCGTCCAGCCGCCGGACGATCGCCTTGATCCGGCTGCGGATGCCGGAGGAGTCCATCGGGCGCAGCGTGTAGACGGTCGTGCCGTTCCGCTCGCCGAACTCGATGTCGATGTCGTCGTAGGTCTCCAGCACCGGCGCGCAGCCGACCGCGACGGGCTCCTCCCGGTTGAAGTGCGGGTCGTTCACAGCGGGCAGGATCCGGTGGTCGATCAGCTCCCACTCCGCCTGCGGGACGCGGTGCACGCCGAAGAACTCCGCCTTCGTCCGCAGCCCGCGCGGCCGGCCGGGGAACGCGCACCGGGGGAGCAGCGCGCCCGTCGTCCCGGGGCCGTTCAGCCTCCCCTCGGTGAGGTAGGTGACCAGCACCCCGGCCAGCGCGGGCGCGTCGTGGAACGGCGCGTACGGGCTGGCGTGCGCGAGCGCGATGTCGAGCCCCAGCAGGATGGTGAACCGCCCGAGGTCGCCGCGCCCGGCGATGATCTCCGCCGTCACGGCCGGATCGAGGACGCCGTCCTCCAGGACGGCCTCCGCGACCTCGTTCGCGTCCCGCCGCACCCGCTCCCGCCGGTACCAGCGCGTGGCCGTCCAGCCTTGGAAGACGTCGTCGGAGATCGTGTCGTAGAGGTGGACGAAGAGATCAGCGGGCCCGCCCGGGTACGCGGCTGCAGCCGACTGATCCGTCATAAGCGCCCCCGGGGGAGTTGACACGCGTGATTACCGATGGTCGTCCGATGCTAACGCTCCCGGCCCCGTCCTTTCCGTGTCATCCCTTACAGAGCAAGGGATCCGCGTCACTTGACATTCACTTGGCATCGGCGCATCCTGGAGAGGTCCGGCGCTGCTCGTCGACCTTGGAGTGAGCCGTCAAACGCTCCCCGGCCTGAAGGCCGGGGCTTGCCTCGCTAGCCGAGGTAGGCCTTGTTTGACCAGCCCGAGCCAGCACGCATGGGAGGTGAACTAGTTGGCTACGTTCCGTGCAGGTGAGCGGACCCACCAGGCCGTGCTTCTCCAGCGGCCTGCTCTGGAATCCGGTTCAGCAGACATGCTTGGGGGCAGGCGCGAAACGGGGACCGGACACCGCCCTTGCGGGGTGGTACCCGGTGCGGAACATGGGCGAGGAGAGCCCGCCGCCGCCTCACCTGGCGGCGGTGGCGTCACCCCCGCGTCCCCTTCGGGGGCCGGGGAGATGCCGCGTGAGCGGCACGCGATGGTGTTCGTGCTCGATAAGCACGGCATGCCGTTGCAGCCCTGCCACCCGGCCCGCGCGCGGTACCTGCTGCGCAGGGGCCGGGCGGTGGTGCACCGGCACACACCCTTCGTCATCCGCCTCAAAGACCGAGAGATCGCCGGGTCGGAGGTGGACGGGGTGGAGGTCGGGATCGACCCCGGGTCCAAGCACACCGGCGTCTCGGTGTTCACCGCCCAGACCGGGGAGCGGCGGGCCCGGTTCGCGGTCCAGCTGAACCACCGAGGCGCGACCATCGGTAAACGGATGCGACAACGCGCCGCCTACCGGCGTCGTCGCCGGTCGGCGAACCTGCGTTACCGCAAAGCCCGGTTCTCGAATCGGACCCGGCCGCAGGGATGGCTCGCGCCGTCGTTGCGGCATCGGGCGGACACCACCACCTCGTGGGTGGACCGTCTCACCCGCTGGGCACCCGTCCAAGCCGTGCATGTCGAGCGCGCCTCGTTTGACACCCACCTGCTCGCAGCCGGGAAGCCGCTGGAAGGCACGGAGTATCAGCACGGCACCCTGCACGGGTTTGAGGTGCGGGAGTACCTCCTCACCAAGTGGGGGCGGGCGTGCGCTTACTGCGGAGCCACCGGCACCCCGCTGAACATCGACCACATCCGCCCGAGCTCACGCAGCGGATCCGATCGGGTGTCGAACCTGACGCTCGCGTGCATCCCCTGCAACCAGGTCAAGTCCAACCGGCTGGTCACCGAGTTCCTGGCTGGGCGGCCCGACGTGCTCGCCAAGGTCTTGGCGCAGGCCACCAAACCGCTGGCCGACGCGGCGGCCGTCAACTCCACCCGGTGGGCGCTGTGGCGGGCCCTGGACGCGCGGCTTCCGACGCACACCGCGACGGGTGGCCGCACTAAGTGGAACCGAACCTGCAACGGCCTGCCCAAGTCGCACGCTCTGGATGCCCTGGCCGTCGGCACGCTCGATTCGATTACCGAGACGGTACGGCGGGTGTTGGTGGTGGGGTGCGCGGGGCGGGGAGCGCACCAGCGCACCACCCCCAATCAGCACGGCTTCCCCCGCCTGACCCGGCCACGCAAGAAGACTTTCTACACGTTCGCCACCGGCGACCTGGTCCGCGCCGTCGTCCCCACCGGAAAAAAGGCCGGAACGCACACCGGACGCATCGCCGTCCGCGAACGCGGCTACTTTGACATCCACACCCGCCACGGCCGCGTCGCCGGCATCGGTCACCGGCACGTCCGGCTCCTGCAACGAGCCGACGGCTACGCCTACACCACCCAGCTCGAAGTCACGCCCGAGCACCATAAGGACGGCTAGATGACCCTCACACCCGCCGTGCTCACGCGCTCACGGCAGTCCCGGCTCCGCCGGGCCGCCCCTGCCGGGGCTCAGATTCCTCCCCGGCTTGAAGGCCCGGGCATCCTCTGGAGGCACAGGTGAACGTCAACGCAGACGCTGAGACCAGCACGCGCGACCGGCGGGCGGAGGTGCGGCGGCTCATCGAGGCGATGGAGCACGCCAAGATCATCAGCGACGGCCACTTCTCCGCGCTCGGCATGCTGATCACCGACGCCTCGCTCGGCGCCGACGAGCCCGCCCTGGTCGAATGCCAGGACGGGCTCCAATGGCTGCACCGCCACTACCTCGACGTCGCCGCCCTCGACGGCCCGCAGCGCGAGCAGCGCGGCCGCATCCTCGGGCTGATCGACGTGGTGCACTGGGCGCTGAAGCGGCTCCCGTCCGGCCTCCAGCTCGCCCTCCAGCCCGACGGCCACGCCGCCCGCTTCCTCGTCGCGGTGTTCCGCCGCCAGGGCCTGTCCAACCAGCAGCTCGCCGCCGAGCTCGGCACCGACGAGACCGAGATCAGCCGCGTCGGCCGCAGGCTGCTGTCGGCGGGCGTCGTGTGGCGCCGCAAGGAGTGGCGGCAGAACGCCTGGGACCTCACCCCGCGCGGGCGCCACTACCTGGAGGCGTCCGGCCTGCTCGCCGACGCCTAGCGCGCGAGCAGGGTGATCAGGCGGGCGAGGCCGTCGTCGCCGTGGCCTTCGGCGACCGCGCGGTCGAACAGCTCGCGCAGCGCCGGGAGGTGGCCGGGGTCGACGCCCTGGTCGCGGCTCGTCTCGATCAGGCCGGGGAACGCCACCTGGCTCGTCGCCACGCTGGAGACCGCGGTGCCGAAGTCGCCCTCGTCGACGGCGCGGGCCTGCTCGGGGAACGACGCCATCATCGCGGTCAGCCACGCGGTCGCCATCGGCTCGAACGTCGTGGCCGGGATCTTCTCGGACCGGACGAGCGCCACCGCGTGCTGGAAGCCGGCGATCATCCCGTACATCGCGTCCAGCAGCGCCAGGTCGAACAGCGGCGCGAGACCGGGGTCCGCGCCGAGGAACTGCGGCCTGCCGAGCACCGCGAGGGTTTCGCGGTGCTCGCCGAACGCCTCGTCGTCGCCGCTGTAGAGGACGAGCGCCCCGGGCCGCCCGATCATGGGCGGGACGGCCATGATGCCGCCGTCGACGTACCGGCCGCCGTTCCCGGTGACGCGGCCGGCGAGGTCGCGGGCCTGCCGGGGCGTCCCGTTGGTGAGCTGGACGATCGTCCGCCCGGCCAGGGCGTCGCCGGTCAGGATCTCCTCGGCGTTGGCGTAGACGGACAGGCACACGATCACCAGCGGGCTCGCCGAGATCGCCTCGGCCGCCGTTCCGGCCTTCATCGCGCCCTTGGCGACCAGGGGCCCGGCCTTGGCGGGTGAGCGATTCCAGACGGTGACGGTTCGGCCGTCCTTGAGGAATGCCTCGGCTAGAGCGGCGCCCATCAGGCCCAGGCCGAGGACGGTCACGGATGTCTTCATGCCGGTTCTCCTTCGCTAGGGCTCCAGCCTGCGGCGGACGGGTTCGGGAAAGGTTCGGGCCGCATTACGGTGGGCATATGCGCTTCGGGGTCCTCGGTCCGCTGGAGGTGCGGACGGAGGACGGCCGGGAGGTCCGGGTCGCCGACCGGAAGGTCCGCGTGCTCCTGGCGGACCTCCTCGCGCACGCGGGAGAAGTGGTCTCCGCCGACCGGCTCATCGACGACCTGTGGGGCGTCGACCTGCCCGCCGATCCGGTGGCGACCCTCCGGGCCCGCGTCTCGCAGCTTCGCCGGACGTTGGAGGACGCCGAGCCCGGCTCCCGGGCGCTGGTCGAATCGCGTCCGCCCGGCTACCGGCTGGCCGCGCGAACCGACGCGCAGACCTTCGCCCACCTGACCGAGCAGGCGATGGCAGACCCCGACGCGGCGACCCGCGCCTCGCTCCTGACCGACGCGCTGGCGCTGTGGCGAGGCCCCGCGTACGCCGACTTCACCGACGCGCCGTTCGCGCTCGCCGAGATCCTGCGCCTGGACGAGTTGCGTCTCGCCGCCATGGAGAGCCGCGCCGAGGCTCGATCGGAGTCGGGCGAGGACGCGGCGCTGGTGGCCGAACTGCGCGGGCTTGTGGACGAGCACCCGCTACGAGAACGTCTCCGTGCCGCGTACATGCGCGCGCTCTACGGCGCGGGCCGTCCCGCCGAAGCCCTGGCCGCGTACGACGATCTGCGTGTCCGGCTGCGGGACGAACTGGGCCTGGACCCGGCCCCCGACCTGGTGGCATTGCAGACGGCCATTCTCCGTCGCGAACCCGTGTTCACCGGGACGAGCGGGAACCTGCCCGCTGACGTGACTCCTCTCATCGGCCGGGACGAAGCCGTGCGCGAGCTGACCAGGTTGCTGGACGAGGCGCGCCTGGTGACGCTGCACGGGACGGGCGGCGTGGGCAAGACGCGGCTCGCCGTGGCGGTCGCGCGCCGGCTGCACGCGGCCTGGCTCGTACCGCTGGACGAAGGGCTGGATGCGGGGGCGTCCATCGACGACATGGCGTCGTTCGTGGGCGGAGTGCTGGGGCTGCGCGACGATGCGGGCTCCGGTGAGAGTCCAGCCGGGAGGCTCAGCGAGGCTCTGCACGGGAAGCGGGCGCTGCTCGTCCTCGACAACTGCGAGCATGTGACCGACTCGGCCGCACTGCTCGCCGCCCGACTCCTGCGGGACGTTCCCGACCTGCGCGTCCTCGCCACGAGCCGGGAGCCGCTCGCGATCTCGGGTGAGCGGCTCTGGACCGTCCCACCCCTGAACTCCCGCGCTGCCGCCCGGCTGTTCGCGGAACGGTCGGGCATCCCGGCCGGCGCGGCGGTCACGGCGATCTGCGACCGGCTCGACGGCGTCCCGCTGGCACTGGAACTGGCGGCCACCCGTGCGCGGGCGCTCGGCGTGGACGAACTGGCCGCGCGGCTCGACGACCGGTTCCGCCTGCTCTCGTCCGGCACACGGGACGCCCCGGCCCGCCAGCGGACGCTCCGCGCGCTGATCGACTGGAGCTGGGAGCCCTTGGACGAACGCGCACGGGCGGTACTGCGGCGGTTGGCGATCCACGCGGGCGGATGCACCCTCGAAGCGGCGGAAGCGGTCTGCGGCGCCGAGGTGGAGGTGCTCGCGGACCTCGTCGACCGGTCGCTCGTCGTCGCCGGCAACGGGCGCTACCGGCTGCTGGAGTCGATCGCCGCGTACTGCGTCGAACGCCTTCACGAGGCGGGCGAGTACGAGGAGACGCGCCACCGCCACGCCGCCTACTACGCGGGCCTCGCCGAACGCGTCGACCTTCGCGGTCCTGCCCAGAGGGACGCGTTGAGGCAGCTCCGCGCAGAGACCGGCAACATCCGCGTCGCCCTCGACGGCGCCGACCCTGACCTCGCGTTGCGCTTGGTGAACGCGATGGGGTGGGCCTGGTTCCTGTGGGGACGGCCGGGCGAGGCGCGCCGAGCATTCGAGCGTGTCCTGTCCGTCTCCACGGCGAAGTCCACGGCCAGAGCCCGGACCTGGCACACCGCGTTCACCATGCTCGACGGCGACGGCGCCGACCGGGACGAGCGCGTCCGCTACGCCCTGGCCTCGGACGACACCGCTTGGGCGCGCTGGTTCCTCGGGTTCGTCCGCGCCGGGTTCGGCGATCTGGACGCGATCGGCGACCTGACGGCACGCGCGCTCGCCGGATTCCGAGCGGACGGTGATGTCTGGGGCGAGGCGGCGGCACACGCGACCCAGGCCGCCCAGGCCCTGTCCGCCGGCGACCTCGACCAGGCGAGACGATCCGGAGAGCGCGCCCTGGACCTGTTCGGCAGGACCGGCGACCGCTGGGGACGTCTCCAGGCCGCCGAGACCCTCGGCCTCCTAGCCGAGGTGACGGGCGAATACGCCCGCGCGCGAGAACTGCACGAGCGCGGCCTGCGCGATGCCGAAGAGTCCGGCCTTTGGACGGAGGTCTCCGCCCGCCTGTCCCGCCTCGGCCGCGTCGCCCTGCTCGAAGGCGACCCCGACCAGGCCGACGACCTGCACGAACGCGCCAGGCGGCTGGCCGTCCGCGAGTCGCACAAGCGGATGGAGAACTTCGCCGACATCGGCCTCGCCCTGGCGGCACGCCGCCGCGGACGCCTGGGCGAGGCCGAGACCATCCTCCGCCGCTGGCTCGACTGGTGCCGCGACGTCGACGGCGCCCCCGGCCTCGCCTTCCTCCTCGCCGAACTGGGCTTCATAGCCGAACTCCGCGGCGAGGCGGACGAGGCCCTCGACCTCCACACCGAGGGCCTCGCAGCGGCCCGCGCGACCGGCAACCCACGCGCGATCGCCCTGGCCCAGGAAGGCATGGCAGGCGCGCATTCCCTCGCAGGCCGTCCCGACGAAGCCGCAAAGTCCCTGGCCGCCGCGTCCGAGGCCCGCGAGGCCGCCGGCGCCCCCCTCCCCGAAGCCGAGCGCGGCGACGTCGACCGGATCAGGGCCCGGCGCGCCTGGTGACGGTCAGCGGCAGGGCCAGCAGCATCACGGCGGCGGTCAGCGCGAAGGCGGCCGGGTAGCCGGTCTGGGCGGCGGCCACGCCGAATGCGGCGCCGCCGACGCCCATGCCGCCGTCGTAGCCGACGTTCCACAGCGCGCTGACCGTCCCGTAGCCGGAGGCGGGGGCCCGCTCGAACATCACGGCGATGCTGGCGTTCTGCACGACGCCGAACCCGCAGCCGAACAGCAGCATCGCGGCGAAGACGGCGGCCGTGTCGGGCACGAGGAACAGCAGGGCGATCCCGGAGGCGGCGACGACCACCGCGGGTGGCAGCAGCCGTCCGGCGCCGTACCGGTCCCCGGCCCGTCCCGCCCACCAGCGGGTCAGCGTCGCGGCCGCCGGCTGGACGAACAGGGCCGCCGCCGCGACGCCGCCGCCCGGGACGGCGTCCGGCAGGAACGTCACCAGGATCCCCGCCGCCATCGCGGCCGCGGCGAACGCGAGGGTCGGGCGCATCAGCGCCGCCGACCGCAGCCCCGCCGCGATGCCGAACGGCCGGTCCGCCGACGAGGACGACGCGTGGGCGACGTGGCGGGGCAGGCCGGGCAGGATCGCCAGCGCGGCGA
Organism: Actinomadura darangshiensis; assembly: GCF_004349235.1. GTDB lineage: Bacteria > Actinomycetota > Actinomycetes > Streptosporangiales > Streptosporangiaceae > Spirillospora > Spirillospora darangshiensis. The sequence goes on from NZ_SMKY01000017.1 coordinate 23,083, forward strand.
GCGACACCACCGACGCCGCGACGAACACCGGTGTGTAGCCGACCTGACCGGCGAGCCACACGCCGAGCGGCAGCGCGAGCACCGACGGCACCCCGGCCACCATCCCGAACAGTCCGAGGCCCTCGCCGCGCCGCTCCGCCGGGACGAGCTCCGCGACCAGCGCGTTCGTGGCGACGACGGTGACCGCGAAGCCGAGCCCGCGCACCAGGCTCACCGCCGTGATCATCGCCATGCCCTGCGAGAAGGGCAGCGCGAGCGACGGCAGCCCGAGCAGCAGCAGGCCCGTCCCGAACACCCGCCGGTACCCGAACCGGGCGAGCAGCCGGGGCAGCGCCAGCTCGGCGAGCACCGTCGTCAGCATCAGCGCGCCCGTCGCGACGCCCGCGCCGACGCCGCCGGCCCCGCCGGCCGCCGCGTACATCGGGACGACCGAAAGCAGCAGGAAGAACCCCGTCAGCGTGCTGAAGGTGGCCGCGAACACGAGCGCGAGGGACCGACTCACCAAGCGCGGACGCGGGTAGCGGACGGTATTCTCCCGCTGTAGCGTCTCGCGCTCGCTCATGGCCATGACATTAGTTGAATCCTCCCCTCCCTAACGGGAAGGGGATTCCCTCCCGTTATGGGGTTCGCGGGGATTTCCGGCTCAGGTCGCCTCAGAGCCCGGCGGGCTCTCAGGTCTTACACCCTCGGCACCGGCCGGGACGAAACCTGCCCGGACCAGCATCACATGCGCGGAGTTCTTGTCCCGGGGACGAGACACCCCACACCTCGTGCAGGAGTACGTGCGTTCCGACAGTGGCAGTGCGTGCTTGGTTCTCGCTCCACACGATGCACAATCGGTAGTGGTATTCCTGGGGTCGACCAGCACGATCAGCCGACCGTGCTTGCGCCCCATGTCGATCAGTTCGCGTTTGGCGGCGCCGATCGCCGCGTCGGCGGCCTTGCGCGACATCGTCGAGCGCGCCAGAAACCTGGGCCGGAAGTCCTCCACCGCGATCCGGTCATGGTCACGCACGACTTGCTTGGCCCATTTGCGGGCCGTGTCCTGGCGTTGCCGCTGCACCCTCTTGTGCAGCCGGGCGGCTCGGCGCGCGGCGCGCTTATACCCCTTAGACCGGGGGATGCCCTTGAGGGTACGGCGGCGGGCCATCTGCCGCTGATACCGAGCCAGCTTCGCAGCGGCCGTCTTGCCGTGCTGGGGGTGCGGAAGATCGTGGATGTCGCTGGTGGTGGTCGCCAGCTCCTTGACACCCCCGTCGACCCCGATCGCCCTACCGGTGACGGGCAACGGCTCGACCTGGGCGGGGACGACGAAGGAGGCGTACCAATTGCCGAGGCTGTCGCGGTACACCCGCACCGACGACGGCTCGGCGGGCAACTCCCGCGACCACACCACCCTCACCCCGATGCCGCCCGCCAGCAGCAGGCGACGGTTACGCATCCGGAACCCCCGCCGGGTGTAGTTCAGCGTCGGATTCGCGAGGCCCCGCTTCTTCAAGCGTGGCATCTCCACACGCTGCCGCATCGGCAGCCGCGCCTGGATGTCCTTGATCGCTTTCGCGCGCGATCGGCCGAAGTCCCGGATGATCTGCTGCTGCGGCACACTCGCACCCCGACGTAACCAGCCGTGCGCGGCGCGCCAGCCGGTCAGCTTCCGGTCCAGCGCCGCCGGGCCGATCTCCTCTCCCGCCAGGTTGGCGGCACGAGATTCGACGACGCACTGGTTCCACACCCAGCGACACCGATCCCACTCCCGCAACAGGGCCTTGTGGGTGCGGCCGGACAGACGCAGACGGTAGGTGTACCGGGCGACACCCGGCTCCCCATTCGTCTCTGTCCGCAGCATGCGATGACCCTACCGCATGCCTTCGAACTGGTGAGCGAAACGGTCAGATCTCGACTTCGGCGACCTCGGCGAGACCGCCGTCCGGGACGGGATCGCGGCGGTGGCCGGCCTCCTCGCTTATTGAGTTGATTGCTAATAACGGCGCCTCGGCATGTGACAGGACTTCATTCCGCGCGTCACGCCCCCTGGGACACAGTCGTCAGCATTCGGTTTCCAGCCCACCCCTGGAGCGAGAATGCGCTTTCGTGCCCTCCTCACCACCGCGGCGCTAGGGGCCGCGCTCGGCGTGCCCGCCGCCGCGCCGCCCGCGATGGCGGCACCGCCGGGCTGCACGGCCACCGACGCGGACATCTACGCGGCGGCGCCGGCGGCGGTGCCGGGGAACCCGGGCGACCTGCTCGCCTGCCGCCCCGCGAAGCTGACGAACATCCCCGGCGACGTCCCGATGAAGGCGTGGAAGGTCCGCTACGTCTCGACCGACGCCAAGGGCGCCAAGAACGTGGTGACCGGCACGGTCGCGGTCCCGGACGCGGCCTGGACGAAGGGCGGCTCCCGCCCGACCGTCGCGTTCAACCCCGGGACGCTCGGCTCCGGCCAGCAGTGCGCCTTCTCCAAGCAGCTCGCGGGCCAGTACGTCGACATGTACGAGGGCGCGAACCTGACCCTGTTCCTCAAGGCCGGGTACGCGGTCGCCGCGACCGACGGCGTCGGCTACCTGAACGGCCAGGTCCACACGTACATGGTCGGCGCTAACGCCGGGCACGCGCTGCTCGACATCGTCCGGACGTCCCGCCAGGTCCCGGGCGGCACCCTCACCCCTGACGGCAAGGTCGGCATCTCCGGCTACTCCGAGGGCGGCGCCGCCGCGCTGTGGGGCGCGCAGCTCGCCGCGTCCTACGCCCCCGAGTTGGACGTCGCCGGTGCGGCGGCGGGCGGCGTGCCCGGAGACCTGAAGGTGACCGCGAAGCAGCTGAACGGGAGCCTGTTCGCGGGCTTCCTCGCCGACGCGCTCGTCGGCCTGCACGCGACCCACCCGGAGATGCCGTTCGACGAGCTGATGAACGACCGGGGCAAGCAGGCGATCAAGGACGTGGGGTCGAACTGCCTGTACGGGACGCTCGCCGTCTTCCTCGGGGCGAAGGTCGAGAACTTCTCCACCGACGGTCTGTCGCTGGACCAGATCTACGCGCTCAAGGGGCCCGGCGGTGTGACGTGGGGCGACATCGTCGACCGGCAGAAGCTCGGCGCCGGCATCGGCACCCCGTCCTCGGCCGCGAAGTACAAGATCGGCTTCCCGGTGTTCCAGTACCGCGGCTGGCTGGAGGAGATCATCCCGCACGAGACCGAGGACGCCACCCGCCAGGCGTACTGCAAGGCCGGCATCAGCACGACGTGGAAGAACACCTACCCGGCCGAGCACCTGTCCACCGACTGGGGAGCGGCCGGGGACGTGACGAACTTCCTCGGCGACCGCTTCGAGGGCAAGCCCGCCCAGGGCAACTGCTGAACCGCATCCCCACCACCATCGAACGAGGAGTCCTGAACATGACAGCGGGCGTCGCCGACGTCGGCAGCCGAACCCCGCAGCCGGACATCTCGGGCACCGTCCCGTTGCCCGAGCGCATCGCGGTCGTGGTGTTCGTGGTCGGGCCGATCATCGGCCTGCTGAGCACCGTCCCCATCCTGTGGGGCTGGGGGATCGGCTGGAGCGACGTGGCCATCTTCGCGTTCCTGTATCCGCTCAACGCGATCGGCATCACGGTCGGCTACCACCGGCACTTCACGCACGGCGGCTTCAAGGCCAAGCGCTGGCTGCGGATCGCGCTCGCGATCCTCGGCGGCCAGGCGATGCACGGCTCGGTGATCCGCTGGGTCGCCGACCACCGCCGCCACCACAAGTACGCCGACCAGGAGGGCGACCCGCACTCGCCGTGGGCGTACGGGCCCGGCGTGTGGGGGCTCACCAAGGGCCTCTACCACGCGCACATGGGCTGGCTGTTCAGCAAGGACCGCACGTCCCGCAGCAAGTACGCGCCCGACCTGCTCAAGGACTCCGACATCCGGTTCCTGTCGCTCGACCCGGTCTACGCCGTGATCGTCGTCTCGACGTTCCTCGTCCCGATGGGGCTCGGCGCCCTGCTGACCTTCTCGTGGCACGGCGCCGTCACCGCGCTGTTCTGGGCCGGGGTGATGCGCGTCTTCGTCGGCGACCACATCACGTTCTCGATCAACTCGATCTGCCACGTGTTCGGCAAGGAGGACTTCAGGACCCGCGACAAGGCCCGCAACGTGTGGTGGCTGGCGATCCCGTCGTTCGGCGAGTCCTGGCACAACCTGCACCACGCCGACCCGACCTGCGCGCGGCACGGCGTCCTCAAGGGCCAGCTCGACATCAGCGCCCGGGTCATCTGGGCCTTCGAGAAGCTCGGCTGGGTCTGGGACGTCCGATGGCCCGACCACGAGCGCCTCGCAGGCCGCCGTGTCTCCGGCAAGAGCGTCACCAGCACCGGAAGTGAGACATGACCGACCTCCCCGCACTCGACCGGACCCCGCTGATCGAGCGGCTCGCCCGGTTCGCCAAGGACTTCCCCGGCGACCGCGCCTACACGTTCATGGACTACATGACGGATCCGGACGGCGTCGCCACCGACGTCACCTGGGGCGAGCTGGACCGGCGCGCCCGCTCCGTCGCCGCCGCCATCCGCCGCGCGACCGGGCCCGGAAGCCGGGTGGCGCTGCTCGCCCCGCAGGACCTGCACTACGTCACCGGGTTCCTCGGTGCCATGTACGCGCGCGTCATCGGCGTCCCGCTGTTCTCCCCGGACCTGCCCGGCCACGGCGACCGGCTCCTCGCCGTCTACCAGGACGCCGAACCCGACGTCGTCATCACCACGAGCGCGTCGCTGCCGCACGTGCGGTCGTTCCTCGCCGACAACTCCGTCCGCGAGCCCGCCGAGGTCATCGTCGCCGACCAGGTGGACGGGACGCTCGACTGGACGCCGGAGCCGATCGACTCCGGCGACGTCGCCTACCTGCAGTACACGTCCGGCTCGACCCGCACCCCCGCCGGTGTGATCATCACGCACGGCAACTTCGCGACGAACGCCGAGCAGCTGTGGCGGACGTTCGAGGGCATCCCGCGCGAGTCGTCCGGCGTGAACTGGCTCCCGGTGTTCCACGACATGGGCCTGGTCACCACGGTCGCGCTGCCGCTGGTGTACGGGAACCCGGGCGTGATCATGGACCCGGTGGCGTTCATCATGCGGCCCGTCCGCTGGCTGGAGCTGCTCAGCGCGCAGAAGCACGCGTTCACCGGCGGGCCCAACTTCGCCTACGAATACCTCACCGCGCAGGTCACCGAGGAGGAGAAGGAGAAGCTCGACCTCAGCGGCGTGCAGGTCTTCATGAACGGCGCCGAGCCGATCAGGGAGAGCACGCTCAGCGGGTTCTACGAGGCGTTCAAGGACTGCGGGCTGCGGCCGGAGGCGCAGGTGTGCGCGTACGGCCTGGCCGAGGCGACCGTCTACGTGTCGGCGTCGTCCCGGTTCCGGGAGCCGACCCGGACCGCGTTCGACCACGAGGGGCTGCGCCGCGGCGTCGCCGAGCCGTGCGACGCCGGCGCGCCCGGCGCGATCCAGCTGATCGCCTGCGGGACGTCCTACGGCCAGCACGTCGTCATCGCCGACTCCGAAACCGGCGCCCGGCTCGCGGACGGCCAGGTCGGCGAGATCTGGGTGCACGGCCCGAACGTCGCCGCCGGCTACTGGGGGCGCCCTGAGGCCACCAAGGAAACGTTCGAGGCGGAGCTCAAAGGCTTTTCCGGGGGGTCTGGGGGGTCGTCCCCCCAGGAGGAACACGGCCCGGGCGATCTGCCGCGGCGTCCTTGGCTGCGCACCGGTGACCTCGGCGTCGTGCACGGCGGGGAGCTGTTCGTCACCGGCCGGATCAAGGACCTGGTCATCGTCGACGGCCGCAACCACTACCCGCAGGACATCGAGTTCACGGTGTCCGGCGCGCACAAGGCGATCCGCCGCGAGTACACCTGCGCCGTCTCCGTCGACACCGGCGACACCGAGGGCCTCGTCGTGATCGCCGAGCGGAACCGGCGGGTGCCGATCGCGCTGCTCGACCTGGACGAGGTGGCGCAGGCGGTGCGGACGGCCGTGAACCAGCAGCACGACCTGCGCGTCCACGACTTCGTGCTGATCGAGCCCGGCGGCCTGCCGCGCACCAGCAGCGGCAAGATCGCCCGGTCCGCCTGCCGCCTCGCCTACGTCGACGGCGGCCTCCCGGTCACCGAGCCGCGCTGAGCCGGGCCGAGCTGAATTCAGGGGCGCTCCCCGTCCGCGTCGTCGCGCAGCCAGACGGGGAGCAGCAGCATCAGCTCCAGCCGGATCGCCGGGTCCTCGATGTCGTAGTCGAAGATCTCGTGCAGCTGCGCGAGCCGGTACCGGACGGTCTGCGGGTGCACGCACAGCGCCTCGGCCGCGTCCGTGGCGTTGAAGCCGTGCTTGAGGCACTCCAGCAGCGTCATGGCGAGACGGGCGCCGCGGTGCGGGCCGAGTTCGGTGAGCGGTGCGAGCCGCCGCCGCGCCGCGGCCTCCGCCAGCGTCCAGCCCTCCTGCAGCAGCAGGTCCGGCACGTACCGGTCGGCGTGGACGAGGGTGCCGGACCCGTTCCGCGCGAGCCGCCCGGCCGCCATCGAGTCGAGCGTCCGGTGCGCCCAGTGCAGCGAGATCCCGGCCTGGTCGGCCGGCACCGGCGGGCCGACCGCGCCCGTCCAGCCGCGGAGGGTGGCGGTCAGCCGGTCGGGCCCGCCGGGACGGTCCGGGTCGGGCATGACCAGGCACGGCCGTCCCCGGTCCAGGCCGCTCAGCAGGAACGGCGGCAGCCCCGCAGGCCCCTCGCCGCCGCTGCCGGGACGCGGGCTCAGCACGATCACCGCCAGCCGCTCGGGCAGCGCCCAGCCGGCGAGGTTCGCCTGCTCGACGACGATCTCCTTCGGCGCGGGCGGGTCCGACAGCAGCAGGCTCAGCAGCCGGCTGCGGCGCTGCTCCCGCTCGCCCGCCGCCTTCTCCCGCGCCCGCGCGTAGCCCTGCGCGGCGGCGGAGGCCAGCAGGTCAAGGTAGGCGAAGTTCACCTCGGTCAACGCGATCGCCAGCTCGCGGGGCTTGGCCAGCCGCTCGGCCTCCCGCGACAGGTACCGCCAGGCCGTCCGGGACGCGACCCGCAGCGCGTTCTGCAGGTGCTCCAGGCTGCGCCCCTCCATCGCCTCGCCGTAGCCGATGTCGAAGAAGACCTGGTGGACCTCCTGCCAGGGCAGGTCGGGGTCGGCGATCATCTGCACGAAATGGCCCATTCCCTGCGCCACCGCGCCCCGCATCACCTCGATGTAGACGGGGTCGTCCGGCCGGGCGTACTCCGGGACGTGCCGAAGCACGCCGTCCACCATGGAGTCCACCAGGGCCGGGAGATGGGGGCGTATCCATTGCGCTTCTTCTCTGGGTACGTCGCGCCAAGGTTCCCCTGACAGGTCGTCGGTCGCGGCGGACCTCTCGTGCAGCTCCGTCAAAAGTGTCACCTCCATGAGCGGACACCCCGGGCCGCCAGGCTAAGTAGCGCACGTCACACAAGACACTCACATTAATGACAAGACCGCCTGATTCCTTGTCATGCCCCGAACGTCAGCAGTACGACGGCCACGCCCGCACCGCCGAGCCCGGCCGCTTGCGGCCAAGACAGCCGCTCGCGCAGCGCCGTGACGCCCAGCAGGACCGGTACGACCGGGTACAGCGACGACAGGACGACCGCGATCACGGTGAGCTGCTCGCGGGTCGCGAGGAGGTAGAAGACGAGGGCCGCCGCGGCGAGCCCGCCGTTCGCCGCCGACCAGAAACTCATCGCCGGGGACGGGAAACGCCGCTCGGACGGCCACATCATGGGCGCGACCGCGAGGACGGCCGCGACCCGCCCGGCCGCGACGGGCCAGGCCCCCGAGTCGTCGCCCGCCTGTGCCAGCGCGAGGTACTGGACGCCGATCCCGCCGCTGGCGACGAGCCCGTTGACGAGCGCCGCCCGCACCCGGCCCTGGTCGTCCGAACGCGACCGGGACACCAGCCAGAGCGCGGGCAGCACGACCGCGATCCCGGCCCAGGCCACCGGTGAAGGACGATCGCCGAGGAAGGCGACGCCGACGAGGACGGGCAGCGCGACCCCGCCGACCGCGCTGACCGGGACGACGACGCTCAGGTTCCCCTTGCTGATGCCCCGGTAGAGGAACACCATCGCCAGGCCCGTGCCGACCCCGGACAGCGCGCCCCAGCCGAGGTCGGCGGCGGCGATGCCGGTCGCGGGCATGAACAGCGCGGCGGCGACCGCGCACACGAGCCCGCCGGCCTGGCCGAGGAGGGCGACCGCGGCGAAGTCGGCCCGCCGCGACAGCAGGCCGCCCCAGACGTCGGCGACGCCGTAGAGCAGCGCCGAAGCCAGTGCCGGCAGTGCGCCCGTCACACGCCTCCCGCGTCTCGTTCGGCCTGGCCCACCGGGCAGACGGCGCCCGCTGTGCAGCATCGCCGGTCGCAGAGCCGGCACATCACCTCGGAGTCGCCGATCGCGTCGTAGAGGCGGGTCAGGAGCTTGGCGAGCAGGCCGGTGAGGGCCTCGCGCTCGGCCTCGTCCAGGACGGTCAGCACCCCGGCAAGCGGCGCGTCTCGGGCGGCCAGCATTCCGCGTACCGCTTCGGCGCCCTTCCCGGTCAGCCGCACGTGGACGACCCGTCCTGCGCCGCGGTGGCGCTCCACGAGCCCGGCGGCTTGGAGCCCGTCGACCATGCGCGCGGCGGCGGACTGCGTCAGCCCGACCCGCCGCCCCAGTTCGGTGACGCCGAGATCGGGCGCGTCCGACAGGACGATCAGCGCCGCCGCTCCGCTCGCGCTCACCTGTCCCGCGTCCGTGGCCCCGGCCAGGACGAGGTCGGTCACCGCCAGCGAGGCGGCGCCCAGCAGGTTCGCCAATCGTTCATGCATGACTCATGCATTATAGGGGATTCGTTTGCGTACGGCTCTGGCGGGTAGCGCAGCGCTCGGAGGTCGCCTGATGGATCGTGAAGCCGTGCCCGTCACAGGCGTGGACGGGCGGCGACGGATCGCCCGCACGGACGTCCTGCTCGCCGATCCGCGGCTCGCCGGGGCGGCCGGACGGCTCGGGCGCGGCGTGGTCAAGGCCGCGGTCGTCGCGGCCCAGCGCCGGGCCAGGAACGGCGAGATCCCGCCGGACGCCGTGGCGGACGCAGCGGTGAGTTCGCTGCCGGTGACCGCCGCCGGGCTCCGTCCCGTGCTCAACGCGACCGGCGTCCTCCTGCACACCAACCTCGGCCGGGCGCCGCTGTCGGAGGCGGCCCGGGAGGCCGTGGCCGTGGCGTCCGGCGCCACCGACGTGGAACTCGACCTGGAGACGGGGCGGCGGGCGAAGCGGGGCCGGTCCGCGCTGGCCGCGCTGCTGGAGCGGGTGCCGCAGGCGGAGGCCGCGCACGTCGTCAACAACGGCGCGGCGGCGCTCGTACTCGCCGCGACCACGCTCGCCCCCGGCAGGGAGATCGTCATCAGCCGCGGCGAGATGGTGGAGATCGGCGACGGCTTCCGCATCCCCGAACTGCTCGCCGCGACGGGCGCCCGGCTGCGCGAGGTCGGCACGACGAACCGGACCACGCCCGACGACTACGCCGCGGCGATCGGCGACGAGACCGGCTTCATCCTCAAGGTGCATCCGTCGAACTTCCGCATGACCGGCTTCACGCGGGGCGCCGGCGTCGCCGAGCTCGCCGGGCTCGGGGTACCGGTCGTCGCCGACACCGGCTCCGGGCTCCTCGCCCCCGAACCACTGCTGCCCGACGAGCCCGACGCCGCGTCCATGCTGAAGGCGGGCGCGCATCTGGTCACCGCCAGCGGCGACAAGCTCCTCGGCGGGCCGCAGTGCGGTCTCGTCCTCGGACGTGAAGACTTGGTGCGGCGGCTGGCGCGGCACCCGCTGGCCCGGGCGCTGCGCGTCGACAAGATGACGCTCGCCGCGCTGGAGGCCACCGTCCGCGGGCCGCGCACTCCGACGGAACTGGCCTTGCACGCCGATGCCGCGGCGCTGCGGGAGCGGGCCGGGCGGCTCGCCGCCCGCCTGCGGGACGAGGGGGTGGACGCGATGGCCGTGGACAGCGAGGCGGCGGTCGGGGGCGGCGGCGCACCGGGCGTCGTCCTGCCGAGCGCGGCCGTGTCGGTGCCCGAGCCGTACGCGGCTCGGCTGCGGCAGGGCGACCCGGCGGTCATGGGACGGGTCGAGGACGGCCGCTGCCTGCTCGACCTGCGCTCGGTGCCGCCCGGCCAGGACGAGGCACTGGCCGGGGCCGTCCGGGCGGCGGCGCGATGATGCACGTCGTCGCGACCGCCGGCCATGTGGACCACGGCAAGTCCACGCTCGTCCGCGCGCTCACCGGCATGGAGCCCGACCTGCTGGAGGAGGAGCGGCGCCGCGGCCTGACCATCGAGCTGGGCTTCGCTTGGACGACCCTGCCCCGCGGCGGCGACCTCGCCTTCGTGGACGTCCCCGGGCACGAGCGTCTCGTCACCACGATGCTGGCGGGCGTCGGCCCCGTCCCGGCCGTCATGTTCGTCGTGGCCGCCGACCAGGGCTGGCAGCGGCAGTCCGAGGAGCATCTGGCGGTCCTGGACGCGCTCGGCGTCCGGCACGGCCTCCTCGTCGTCACGCGCCGCGACCTCACCGACGAAGCAACGGCCGGCCAGGTCCGGGGCGAGGCGCTCGCCCACATCGCGGCCACCTCGCTCGGCGAGGTCGAATCCGTCATGGTCAGCGGTGCCACCGGCGACGGCCTGGACGAGCTGCGCACGGCTCTGGAACGGCTCGCCGGTTCGCTTCCAGGCCCTGACGGAGACGCCGACGTCCGGCTCTGGATCGACCGCGTCTTCACCATCCGGGGCAGGGGCACGGTCGTGACGGGCACGCTCGGCGCCGGGACGATCAGCGTCGGCGACCGCCTCACCGCCGGCGGCGACCCGCTCCGCGTGCGCGGCCTGCAAAGCCTCAAGCAGGACCACGAACAGGTCGGCGCCGTCGCCCGTGTCGCCGTCAACCTGCACGGGGACACCGGGGACATGGGTCGCGGCGACGCCCTGCTCACCCCGGGGCGCTGGCTCGGCGCCGACGTCATCGACGTCCGGCTGCGCGGCGACCCGGCGCAGGACCTGCCGCGCGAGCTGACGCTTCATGTCGGGTCGGCCTCGGTGCCCGTCCACGTCCGCCCGCTGGGCGAGGACACGGCTCGGCTGTCGCTGCGGCGCCCGCTGCCGCTGCGCGTCGGCGACACCGCCCTGCTGCGCGATTCCGGGCGCCACCGCGTCCCGGCCGGAGTCACGGTTCTGGACGTCCGCCCCGAGCCCTTCGCACGGCGCGGAGCGGCGGCGGCCCGCGCCCGAGTGCTGGCCTCGATGACCGGGAACCCGGACGGCGCGGACGAGCTCCGCCGCCGCGGCCTGATCACGCGGACGGACCTGGTCGCGATGGGTGTGCCGGCCCCGTCCGAACCGGTCGCGGGGGACTGGCTCGCCGACCCCGCCCACTGGGACGACCTGCGCGAGCGCCTCAAAGCGGCCGTCGACGAGCACGCCGCCGGGCACCCGGCCGACCCCGGGCTGCCCGCCGACGCCGCCCGCCGCGCCCTCGGCCTCCCCGACCGCGCGCTCGTCGAGGCGCTCGCCGGCGGTCTGACGCAGCGCGACGGCAGGATCTACGGGCGGACGACCGCGCCCGAACTGCCCGCGCCCGTCCGGAAGGCCGTCGACGCGGTCTGCGGCGACCTGAACGCGGCCCCGTTCCAGGCGCCGGACGCGGGCCGGCTCGCCGAGCTGGGCCTCACCCCGAAGATGCTCGCCGTCGCCGCCGCGACCGGAGCGCTCCTCAAGGTCGGTGACGGCATCGTCCTGCTGCCCGGCGACGACGCCCGCGCCGCCGCGCTGCTCGCGAAGCTCGGCGGCCCGTTCACGCTGAGCGAGGCGCGCCGCGCGCTCGGCACCACCCGCCGCGTCGCCGTCCCCCTCCTGGAGCACCTGGACGAGAAGGGCTACACGGTCCGGATCGACGAGCTCCGCCGCCGCTGCATCGAAAGGTCGCCATGAGGAAGAGGCTCACCCAGTATGCGCACGGCGGCGGCTGCGCCTGCAAGATCCCGCCCGGCGAACTCGAAGACGTCGTCGCCGGCCTCAACACGACCCCGCTCGCGCCCAACGCCGAACTGCTCGTCGGCCTCGACACCGGCGACGACGCCGCAGTGGTCCGGCTCCAGGACGGCCTGGCCGCCGTCGCCACCGCCGACTTCTTCACCCCGGTCGTCGACGACCCCTACGACTGGGGACGCATCGCCGCCGCCAACGCACTCTCGGACGTCTACGCGGTCGGCGGACGCCCCCTCGTCGCGGTGAACCTCCTCGCATGGCCCCGCGAGGTCCTGCCGTTCGACCTGGCACGCGAGGTGCTGCGCGGCGGCCTCGACATCGCGAACCAGGCGGGCTGCCACATCGGCGGCGGCCACAGCGTGGACGACCCCGAACCCAAGTACGGCATGGCCGTCACCGGTGTCGCCGACCCCGCCCGCCTCTTGCGCAACGACACCGGCAAGCCCGGCACGCCGCTCACGCTCACCAAGCCCCTCGGCATCGGCGTCCTGAACAACCGGCACAAGGCGACCGGCGAGGTCTTCGAGCACGCCGTCGCCACCATGGCCGAGCTGAACCGGGACGCCTCCGCCGCCGCACTCGACGCGGGCGCCGTCTGCGCGACCGACGTGACCGGCTTCGGGCTGCTCGGGCACCTCTACAAGATGGCCCGCGCGTCCGGCGTCACCGCCGTGGTCGACGCCGCGTCCGTCCCCTACCTGGACGGCGCCCGCGCGTCGCTCAAGGCCGGGTACGTCAGCGGCGGCACCCGCCGCAACCTCGACTGGGTCGCCCCGCACACCGACTTCGGCGCCACCGGCGAGGACGACCGGCTCCTCCTCGCCGACGCCCAGACGTCGGGCGGCCTCCTCATCGCGGGGGAGGTCCCGGGCGCGCCCGTCATCGGCGAGCTGGTCCCCGCCGGCGATCACCCGCTGGTCGTGCGTTAGACCTCGGTGCCGGTCTCGTCGGTGATGCCGGCCCGCTCCTGGTACTCGCGGACCAGCGCCCCGGCGGCGGCGCCGCGCGGCCGGCGGCCGGCGCGGATGTCGACCGTCAGCGCCTTCGCTTCCTGGATGTGGGTGTTCGGGTCCAGGGACAGATGCAGCAGCTCGTTCGCCGCGTCACCGGTGCTGTAGCCGTTCGGGCCCCAGTGGTAGGGCAGGCCGACCTGGTGGATCGTCCGGCCGTCCACGGTGAGGGGCCGCATCCGCTCGGTCACCAGGACCCGCGCCTCCACCACGGCCCGCGCGCTGACGATCGTGGCCCAGCCGCCGTTCTCCAGCCGCCGCTCGGCCGCCAGCTCCGGCCCCACCTCGCAGAAGAACTCCGGCTGCAGCTCCGCCAGGTACGGCTGCCAGCGCGACATGCCGCCCGCCGTGTGGTGCTCGGTGAGCCGGTAGGTCGTCGCCACGAACGGGTACACGTCCGCGCCCGGCTCGGCGCCGCTCGGCCCGTACCGGTTGCCCGGATGCGGCGCCAGCAGCTGCCGGACGGGGTTGCGCTGCTGCTTGTACAGCGGGTTCGTGAACGGCGACTCCTGCGGCTCGTAGTGCGTCGGCAGCGGACCGTCCATCAGCCCTGCCGGGACGTACAGCCACGCCTTGCCGTCCGCCTGCATGATGAACGGGTCGGTGCCGGCGAGCGCGTCCGGGCCCGTCGCGTCCGTGGGCGGCTCGTAGTCGGGTGGACGGTCGGCGATGAAGTCGGGCACGTCGTGGCCCGTCCACTTGCCCTCCTCGGCGTCCCACCAGACGTAGGCCTTGCGCTCGCTCCACGGCTTGCCGTCCGGGTCGGCGGACGCCCGGTTGTACAGGATGCGGCGGTTCGACGGCCATGCCCAGCCCCACTCGGGCGCCACCCAGTGCTGGTCCTTGCCGGGCTTGCGGCGCGCGGGCTGGTTCTCGCCGCCGGCGTAGCAGCCGCAGTAGATCCAGCAGCCGCACGACGTGGAGCCGTCGCCCTTCAGCTCCGTATAGGACGACAGCGGGTTCCCGTCGGCGTCATGCCCGTTGATCTCCGCCAGGACGGCCTCGGCGTCCGGCTCGTCCAGCGGGCCGTGCGTCGGGTAGTCCCACGTCAGGTCGAGGAGCGGCCGGTCCATCTCGTCGGCCGAGCCGGCCAGCTTCCGCCGGATGATGCGGCCCAGGTGGTACATGAACCACAGCTCGCTGCGCGCGTCCCCGGCGGGCTCCACGGCCTTGTGGTGCCACTGCAGCATCCGCTGCGTGTTGGTGAAGCTGCCGTCCTTCTCGGTGTGCGCGGCGGCGGGCATGAAGAACACCTCGGTGCCGATGTCCTCGGTGCGCATCTCGCCCGACTCGATCTCCGGGCCGTCCTTCCACCACGTCGCCGACTCGATCTGGGAGAAGTCGCGCACGACGAGCCAGTCGAGGTTCGCCATCCCGAGCCGCTGGATCTTGGCGTTGGCGGACCCGACGGCCGGGTTCTCGCCCATCAGGAAGTAGCCCTCGCAGGTCCCCTCGATCTGCGCCATCGCCGTCTCGTAGGTGCTGTGCGAGCCCGTCAGGCGCGGCAGGTAGTCGAAGCAGTAGTCGTTGTCCTCCGTCGCCGCGTCGCCCCAGTACGACTTCAGCAGGCTCACGGTGTAGGCCCGCATGTTGCCCCAGAAGCCCTTCTTCGCCGACTCGCCCTGCACGAACGCGTCCAGGTCCTCGTTGGTGTGCGCGTGCGGCATCGGGATGTAGCCGGGCAGCAGGTTGAACAGCGTCGGGATGTCCGTCGAGCCCTGGATGGACGCGTGGCCGCGCAGCGCCATGATGCCGCCGCCCGGACGCCCGATGTTGCCGAGCAGGCTCTGCAGGATCGCGGCCGTCCGGATGTACTGGACGCCGACCGTGTGCTGCGTCCAGCCGACCGCGTAGACGAACGCGGACGTCCGGTCCCGCCCCGAGTTCTCGGTGAGCATCTCGCACACCTGGAGGAACCTGTCCCGCGGGACGCCGCAGATCCGCTCGACCATCTCCGGCGTGTACCGCGCGTAGTGCCGCTTCAGCACCTGGAACACGCACCGCGGATGCTCCAGCGTCGGGTCCCGCTCGGGGTCGCCCTCGCCGATCGCCGCGCCGCCGGAGCCGTGCGCCTCGCCGCGCCCCGACTCCGCGACGGCCTCGACGCGCTCCTCGTACTCCATGTCGCGCTGGCCGGACGCCGCCTGGACCTCCATGCCCTCGTACTGCCACGTCGTGTGGTCGTAGCTGCGCTTGTCCGGGTTCAGGCCGGAGAAGACGCCGTCCAGGTCCTCGGTGTCGCGGAAGTCCTCGGACAGGATCACCGACGCGTTCGTGTACGGCACGACGTAGTCGCGGAAGTACTTCTCGTTCCCCAGCACGTAGTTGATGATCCCGCCGAGGAACGCGATGTCACTGCCCGCGCGCAGCGGGACGTGGGCGTCCGCGAGCGCGCTGGTCCGGGTGAACCGCGGGTCGACGTGGATCAGCTTCGCGCCGCGCGCCTTCGCCTCCATCACCCACTGGAACCCGACCGGGTGGCACTCGGCCATGTTCGAGCCCTGGATGACGATGCAGTCGGAGTTCTGCAGGTCCTGCTGGAAGGTGGTCGCGCCGCCGCGTCCGAACGAGGTTCCCAGACTGGGAACGGTGGAGGAGTGTCAAACGCGGGCCTGATTCTCGATCTGCACCGCGCCGAGCGCGGTGAACAGCTTCTTGATCAGGTAGTTCTCCTCGTTGTCGAGCGTGGCGCCGCCCAGGCTCGCGAAGCCCAGCGTCCGCCGCACCCGGAAGTCGTCCTGCTCCCACTGCCAGCCGCGCCGGCGCGCCTCGATCACCCGGCCGGCGATCATGTCCATCGCCGTGTCCAGGTCGAGCGGCTCCCACTCGGTGCCGTGCGGGCGCCGGTACAGGACCCGGTGCTCGCGGGCCGATCCGGTGGTCAGCTGCAGGGTCGCCGAGCCCTTCGGGCAGAGCCGCCCCCGGCTGACCGGCGAGTCGGGGTCGCCCTCGATCTGGGTGACCTTGCCGTCCTTGACGTACACGTCCTGCCCGCAGCCGACCGCGCAGTACGGGCAGACCGACTTGACGACCTGGTCGGCGGTGCTCACCCGCGCTTTGATCCGCTCGGTGCCCGCGCTCTTGGCCGCGGCTCCGCGTCCCAGTGGATCGTCGCCGGTGAACTGGCGGTAGACGGGCCATGACCCGATCCAGGTACGAACGCCCACGTCACACCGCCCTTCTCACCTTGGCGCGCGGTCCACCTACCCGGCGCCCGCGGGGTGAAACACGCCCGCGTCGGTGCCCGCGCCGATCACCGTGTCGAGCATCGACCGGGAGTGCAGCAGCTCCTCGATCGCGCCGCTGATGCGGTCCCGCTCGCGGCTCAGGTGGGCGAGCATGTCGGGGCAGGTGGGCACGAGCCGCTCGTCGTCGTCGCGGACGCACGGCAGGAGCGTCGCGATCGTCGCGGTGTTCAGCCCGGCGGCGAGCAGGCACCTGATCCGGCCGACGACCCGCACGTCGTCCTCGCCGTACTCCCGGTACCCGCTCGCGAGCCGCTCCGGCCGCAGCAGCCCCTGCTCCTCGTAGTAGCGCAGCAGGCGCTGGTTCACGCCCGTCCTGCGCGACAGTTCCCCGATGCGCATCCGATGGGCCTCCGTCCTCGGCTTGACTCTCACATCCATGTGAGACTTTACCGTCGCGGGCATGGGAAGAGGAATCGCGGTTCTCGCCGCCCTGACCGTGAGCGTGTTCGTCGTCGGGACGTCGGAGTACCTGATCTCCGGCCTGCTGCCCCAGGTCGCCGCCGACCTGGGCGTCACGGTCGCCGCCGCCGGGCAGGCCGTCACCGGGTACGCGCTCGGCGTGGTGATCGGCGGGCCGCTGGTGACCGTGCTGACCGTCCGGCTGCCGCGCAAGGGCGTCGCCATCGGGCTGCTCCTGCTGTTCGCCGCCGGCAACGCGATCTGCGCGGCCGCCGGGTCGTACGAGCTGCTGCTGGCGGGCCGGGTCGTCGCGTCGCTCAGCCACGCCGCGTTCCTGACCATCGCCCTGCTGCTGACCACCCGGACCGTCCCGGCCGAGCGCGCCGGCACCGCCATCGCCGCCATCGCGTCGGGGTTCGCGGTCGCGACGCTGCTCGGCGTCCCGGTCGGGGTGCTGCTCGGCGAGCGGGCGGGCTGGCGGGTGCCGTTCGCGGTGCTGGCGGCGCTCGCCCTCGCCGCCGCCCTCCTGCTGGCCGCCGTCCTGCCCCGCTACGACGCGCCCGACGCCCGGGTCCGGGACGAGCTGCGCACGGTCACCCGGCGCCCGGTACTGCTGATCATCGCGATGACGTCGCTCGGGATGGCCGCCGTCTCGACCGTCTTCACCTACCTCGCCACCGCGCTCGGCGAGATCACCGGGTTCACCCCCACGGCCGTCTCGGTGCTGCTGCTGGTCTACGGCGGGGGCAGCCTCGCGGGCGGGCTGATCGCGGGCCGGGCCGCCGACCGGTCCGCCGCCGCGGCCGTCCGGGGGACGTTCGCCGGGCTGGCCGTCGTCCTCGCGCTCGTCCCGGCCGCGCTCGGCTGGCGGCTGCCCGCGGTGGCCGCCGTCCTGGCGTTCGGGCTGCTGGCCTCGGCGACCACGCCGGTGCTGCAGAGCCTCATGCTGCGGCGGGCCGGGGGCGCGCCGACGCTCGCGGTGTCGGTCAACGTGTGCGCGTTCAACATCGGCATCGCGGCCGGGTCCGCGCTGGGCGGCGGGCTCGTCGCGTCGGGCGGGCTGCGCTGGCTGGGGTTCGCCGCGTCCGGGCTGTCCCTCGCCGCGCTGGCCGTGACCTTCGCCGCCGTCCCGCGCCGCGCGACCGCCCCCGCTCCGCGCGGGGACGGTGTGCGCGCGCTCCAGTCCTAGAGCCTCACCTGGCCGCGAACGCGGCCAGGTTCGTGGAGACCGGCTCGGGCCTCCCGTCGTTCTGCACGGCGGACGCCGTCAGCACGTCGAGGTGCTGGTAGCCGGGCGCGATGACGTCGCCGGGCTGCGGATCGCTGAACCCGAGCCCGTCACCGGCCTCCAGGTTGAGCGTCGGGTTCGCGGTGAGGCCGTTCTCGTGGACGGCGTCGTCCGCGATGCCGGGGACGTCGGCCAGCGCGATGTCGGTCACCATCTTCGTGGGGAAGTAGTGCTCGGTGAAGTCGAGCGGGTGTTCCGACAGGCTGCGGGCCAGCTCGCCGATGTCGGTGACCTCCTTGCCGGCGGACGTGAACGGTGTGCCGTCCTTGGACGTGTAGACGGGATCGTCCGGGGCGCCGACGCGGTCGAAGTTCCGCCAGGAGAAGAGCGGGCCGCCGGGCTCGTCCGGGATGGCCTTCTTCTCCTTGCCGAGCAGCCTGGACAGGCCGCCGAGCCCCAGCTCGTCGAGGTTGTTGGGTGCCGGGAACTCCTTGTCGACGATCTTCCCGCCGTCCCAGAAGCCGACGCTGGACTGCATGAACGCGAGTGGCTCGGAGTTGTCGTCCAGCAGCCCGCCGAGCGCGGCGGCGTTGGTGAACCGGAAGTCCTTGACGGTGGGGGAGCCCTTGAGGAACGTCGGGTAGTCCTTGGAGAACAGGACCCGGTACGTCGAGTCGGTGTTGAACGACGACGGGACATAGGTGGCGAGGTCCGAGAGGCCGCCCGGGGCCAGGTTCGCGGCCAGGCCCGCGATGCCCAGCAGGTTCATCGTCTCGGTGTTGATCACCGCGGGGGCCGACAGCGACCGTGGGATGACACCGGTCTCCAGCCCGGCCTGGACGGCGCCCGCGCCGAACTGGAGAAGCGGGACCCAGTCCTCCGGGAAACCGCCGCCGACACCGGGCAGGCCCGTCTCGATGCGGGTGTCCAGCGCGAAGTAGCCGGAGCACTGGTTGTATCCGGCGTCGTTCGTGGTGGCGTGGTTCCCGTCGAAGTCCCATTCGGCGAAGTACGCCGTCAGGACGCCGCCCAGGGAATGGCCGCCGCACATCATCTTCCGCTTGCGCGCCGCCTGGTCGGGGAGTTCCGCGGCCATCAGGTCGTACTGGTCGCGGACGGTCTGCTCAAGCCCGACGTTCTGCAGCCACTTCACCTGGTCGTTGCTCTGGTAGCCGGCGAACTTCCGGCCGTCGACCGCCTTCTGGCGGTAGTAGTAGTCCACCGCGAGGTGGGCGTCCTTCGCCTTCAGGCCCGCTTGGAGCCCCGTGGCGTCCTCCAGGCAGTTGGAGCGGCGGTCGAGCGCCCAGAACTCGATGTGCCGCCCGCTCTTCGCCGCCGCCGCGACCGTGTTCCGCGCGACGCTGTCGAAGGCGCCCGCGCCTTCCAGGATGCCCGGCTGCGCGACCAGGATCCGGTCGGCCTTGGCCGATTCCGCCGGACCGTCCTTGTGCCGGAACCGCAGGTAGGACAGCCAGTCGCAGGCCTGCGGATGCGGGCCCGCCGAGGCCGGCAGCGGCACCTTGACACGCACCGCGGACTCGCTGACGCCGGTGACGGGCGAGCCGGAGGCGACCGGCGTCTCGGACCGGCCGGCCTCCCGCGCGTGCACCGGCCCGGCCGCCGCGACGGCCAGCGCCGACGCCGCGATGACCGCGAGGGGGAGGGTTCGTCGCCCCATCACGTTCTCCTCTCGGACGTGATCGGTTACGGGGCAACAATGAACCTGTCGTTCTCGTTGCGACAGTCGCCCATTTGCACAATCTCCGGCCCGCTCTTGTCCCGGGCCGACAAGCCGGGGCCCGCGGCCTGGCAGAACGGCTCAGCCGAGGACGGCCGACCCCAGCGCGCCCGTCCGCTCGGCGAACTCGGCGCGCTCGGACGGCGACAGCGCCCGCTCGTAGACGGCGGCGCAGAGCCGGTCGGTGATCTCCTCCGCCTCCACCCGCCGCGGCCTGAGCTCCTCGCAGCCGGGCAGGTCGCCCTGCCAGCCGAAGAACCGCGCGGTGTCCGGGCCGTCCTGCGTCAGGATCGCCTCCACCGGGGACAGGCCGACGGCGGTCGTCGCGACGAGGTGCAGCCCGCCGCGCAGCTCCCGCAGCACCTGCACCAGCTGCATCAGCCGGGCCGGGCCGCCGTCCGGGAGCGGCTCGGCGCGCCACCCGCAGAACAGCGGCAGCCCCGACCCGGTCGCGGCGCGGGCGACGCGCTCGGCCAGCCCGGCCAGGCGCGGGTCGTCCGGCACGTGCCCCTCGGCCCAGGCCGCGCACCCGAGGCGGTAGCGGCGCGTCGCCTCGCGCGCCCCGGCGACCGCGACCCCCTCGTCCCACTGGGGCCGGACGAACCCGGGCTCGAACCAGCCGAGCGCCGCCGAGACCACGTCGGCGTCGACGTCGCCCAGCACCCCGCCGCGTCCGGCGACGTAGTAGGCGAACGGGTTGGCGTAGCCCTGCTCCTTGCCATGCTCCGCCGTCCGGCGGGACAGCATCCAGCGCGACCCGACATCGTGAATGATCTTGTCGGCCGCGCGGACGGTGTCCGCCGCGCTCAGCTCGCCCATCGGTCCTCCCGGTTCCTCGGCGGTCAAGTAACCGGCAGGTTACTGCCGCGCGGCGCGAGCGCCCCCGGGAGGGTCGTGCCGATCGCGGCGGTGCCGCCGCTCAGGCCGTCCGCGACCCGACGACCCGCGGTCCGGGCGCCCGCCGCTCGCCGGCCTGGCCGAACTCGGTGAGCGCGTCGAGCAGCCGGCCCCGCGACGCCGGCGACATCCGCGCCAGCACCTCCCGCACCGCCGCCCGGCGCCGCCGGACCAGCTCCGCGTACAGCCGCTCGCCCTGGTCGCTGAGCCGCAGCACGATCTCCCGCCGGTCCGCGCGGGCGGTCTCCCGCACGATCAGCCCGGCCGCCTCCAGCCGGTCGCACAGCCGGCTCGTGGACGAGGGGATGGCGCCCAGCTGGTCGGCGAGCCCGCCGAGGTTCAGCCGGCCGAACCGCGCGAGGACCTCCACGGTGCGCAGCTGGATCGGCGAGATGGCGGGCTCCAGGCCCTGGTCCGCGCGGTTCCACAGCAGCGCCGTCGTGCTCAGCACGCGCTCCACGGAGGCCGCGACGTCGTCCGGGACGGCGCCCGTACCCTCGTCCGCCGGTTCGCCGCCCGGCGGCGGCGGTCGTCGCTGGCTCACACCTCGGCCTTTCGCACGGAGTCCCCTTCGGCGGCCCCTCGCCTCGCCCCCGGCGGCACCGCCGCGCGGCGTTCACATCATGGGCCGAGCGGCGGGTTCGCAGGCGGTAACCCACGATAAGGCTTCCGGACGTCACGGCGCGACGGCGCGGTCCGGGCCGCTGCGGAGCCGGGCGACCAGGGCGTCCATCTCGGCCTCGGTGCCCGGGTCGTCCCACGTCCAGAACGGGACGGTCCGCAGGTGGCGGCCCTGCGGGTCGAGGAGCCGCCCGGCGAGCTTCAGCTGCCACAGCGCCACCGACCGGTCGGTGATGGCGAGCTGCGGGAAGCGGCGGCACAGCTCCGCCTCGAACGACTGGACGCGCTCGACCGACCGCAGCCACACCGCGAAGAGCAGGTTGCGGGAGCCCGACAGCGACGCGCACAGCCGGGTCTCGCGCATCCCGATGAGCCGCCCGGCGACGCGGGCCGCCTCGTCCGGCGGCGCCGTCGCCCACAGGTAGACCGTGGCCGGCCAGCCGGACAGCGAGCGCGCCACCTCGCACCGGTACATCAGCGCGCCGGCCCGGTCCAGCCGCGCGAGCCGCCGCCGGACGGTCGTCGGGCTGAGCCCGGTCCGCTCGGCCAGCCGGGAGACCGGCTGGCGGCAGTCCTGCGCCAGGAGGCGCGCGAGCCCCTGGTCCTCGCGGCGCAGTCCCCGGTCGCCGCCGCCGCGCGGCCGGCCGCCGAGCAGCACGTCGCGCTGGTCCTCGCCGAGCCGGTCCAGCCGCCACCGGCTGCCCTCGGTGTGCAGGGTGGTGGCGAGTTGCGTGCGCGCCGCGGTGACGCCGTCCAGGCGTCCGAGCCGGAACCCCACGTACCGGGCCAGCTCGGCGTTGTCGCGCAGGACGACCGTCAAGAGCAGGTCGCGGCCCCCGGTGACGTGTTCGAGATTGAACACGTGCGGGTCCTCGGCGATCTCTGCGGCGACATGGTGCAGCCGCCCGGGGACGCAGTCGACCTCGATGAACGCGACCACCGGCGTCATCCAGTCGACCGCGACCGGGAAGCACGACAGCCAGGCCAGGCCGGACGAGGTCAGCCGCGCCCAGCGGCGGGCCGCCGTGGACGCGTCCACGCCGAGGACGGCGCCGATCCGCCGCCAGTCGGCGCGCGGCGCGGTCTGCAGGGCGGTGACGAGCAGGTGGTCCAGCTCGTCCAGGGTGGCCGATGTCTGCATCCGGTCATGCCTTCGCGGTGGATTCCGGCAAGATCCCGCCGATGGGGCGCTCGGTCCGCAGCATACCTGCATGCCCGTCCCTGACGATGCCGCCGGCCTGCGCGAAGAGCTGGTCGAGCTGCGCCGGTCCCTGCACCGCGAGCCGGAACTCGGCCTCGACCTTCCCCGCACCCAGGAGAAGATCCTCGCCGCCCTGGACGGCCTGCCCCTGGAGATCACCACGGGCAAGGCCCTGACCTCGGTGACCGCCGTCCTGCGCGGCGAGGGCAGGCCCGGCGGACCGCGCCCCGCCGTACTGCTGCGCGCCGACATGGACGCCCTGCCCGTCCAGGAGGAGACCGGACTCGACTACGGCTCGCGGATCCCCGGCCGCATGCACGCCTGCGGCCACGACCTGCACGTCGCCGGGCTGGTCGGCGCCGCCAAGCTGCTCGCCGCGCGCCGCGCGGAACTGCCCGGCGACATCGTCCTCATGTTCCAGCCCGGCGAGGAGGGCGACGGCGGCGCGCAGCTCATGATCGAGGAGGGGGTGCTGGACGCGGCGGGCGAGCGGGTCGCCGCCGCCTACGCCCTGCACGTGTTCTCCACCGGGCTCCCGCGGGGCACGGCCTTCACCCGGCCCGGCACCATCCTGTCCGCGGCCGACGAGGCGGAGGTCACGATCCGCGGCCGGGGCGGGCACGGCTCGATGCCGCACCTCGCCCGGGACCCGGTCCCCGCGCTCGGCGAGATGATCACGGCGCTGCAGGCGATGGTCACCCGCGACCTGGACGCCTTCGACCCCGCCGTCGTCACCGTCGGCTCGGTGCACGCCGGGACGGCCGCGAACGTGATCCCCGAGACGGCGACCCTCAAGGCCACGATCCGGTCGTTCTCCGAGGACGCCCACCGCAAGGTGCGCGCCGGGTTCGAGCGGGTCGTGCACGGCATCGCCGCCGCCCACGGCGTCACCGTGGACCTCGACTACCGGGAGCAGTACCCCGTCACCGTCAACACCCCCGGCGAGGCGGAGTTCGCCCTCGGCACCGCCCGCGACGTGTTCGGCGACGACCGCGTCTTCGAGTCGCCCCGCCCGGTCGCCGGTTCCGAGGACTTCTCCTTCGTCCTGCAGCGGGTTCCGGGCGCGTTCGTCTTCCTCGGCGCCTGCCCGCCCGGCCGCGATCCCGCCACCGCGCCCATGAACCACTCGCCGCTGGCCGCCTACGACGACGCCGTCCTGCCCGGCGCCGCCGCCCTGCTCACCGAGCTGGCCGCCCGCCGCCTGGCGACCGCGTGACGGCCGCGGCCCGCGACGGGGCCCGGTTGACATTCGGGTGAGTTAGCGCAAACATTCGGGCGTAGCGTCGCGACGGCTCGGGGAGGGGATGTGGCCGCCGAACCACCGGAGGCGCCCGACGGCCGGCGGCTGGCGGTGATGGAGGACGTGGCCGCGATGGCCGGCGTCTCGGCGATGACCGTGTCGCGCGTCCTGAACACGCCCGAGAAGGTGCGGCCGCAGACCCGCGCCCGGGTGATGGCGGCCGTGCAGGCCCTCGACTACCGGCCCAACTCGGCGGCCCGGGTGCTCGCCACCGGGCGGTCCGGGGTGCTCGGCGTGGTCAGCTTCGACACCACGCTGTACGGGCCGGCCTCCACGCTGTTCAGCATCGAGCAGGCCGCCCGCGAGCACGGCTACACCGTCAGCATCGTCAGCCTCGGCTCGCTGAACCGGCGCTCGATCGGCGAGGGCGTGGAGCGGCTGCGCGCCCAGTCCGCGGACGGGATCATGGTCGTGGCCCCGCACGAGTCGGCCGCGGACGGGCTGAAGGAGCTGCCGTCCGACACCCCGCTCGTCGCGGTCGGCGCGGGCGCCGACGTGCCGTTCCCCGCCGTGGCGGTCGACCACCGGGCGGGCGCCGAGCGCGCCGTCCGGCACCTGCTCAGCCTCGGCCACGAGACGGTCGTGCACCTGGCCGGCCCGCCCGACTGGGTGGACGCGAGCGGCCGCGTGGACGGCTGGCGCGCCGCGCTGCGGGCCGCGGGGCGCGCCGTCCCCGACCTGCCGGCGGGCGACTGGAGCGCCCGGTCCGGCTACGAGCTCGGCCGGCAGATCGCGGCCGACCCCGAGGTCACGGCCGTGTTCGCGGCCAACGACGCGATGGCGCTCGGCCTGCTGCGGGCGCTGCGCGAGGCCGGCCGGGACGTGCCCGGCGACGTCAGCGTCGTCGGCTTCGACGACGTGCCGGAGGCCGCCTACTTCCCGCCGCCGCTGACCACCGTCCGGCAGAACTTCGCCGAGGTGGGGCGGCGCGCCTTCGGCCTGCTGCTCGACCGGATCGGAGGCGCCTCCGCCCCGGCGGGCAGGCCGCGGGCCGGGGCGCGCCGCGTCGTCGAACCCGAACTCGTCGTCCGGGAGAGCAGCGGAGTCCGCCGCCGGACCTGACCCCCGACCGGCCCCGAGAGCCCACCGTCGTCACGTCCGAGATGTTAGCGCTAACAGAAGGAGCGGAGATGACAGAGTCCCCCCTGGGAGCGGACCCCCGGGCCCCCGCACTCCGCACGGAGCTGGCCGTCCTGCACCAGATCCTGGTCGAGGGCGGGCTGGTCGTGTGGACGGCCGGGAACGTGTCCGCCCGCGCGAGCGCCGGCACCTTCCTGATCAAGCCCAGCGGCGTCCCGTACGAGGACCTCACCCCCGACGCGATGGTGCTCTGCGACCTGGACGGCGAGCCGATCGGCGAGTCCCCGCTCAAACCGTCCAGCGACGTGTTCGCGCATGCCTACGTGTACCGGCACCGCCCGGACGTCGGGGGAGTGGTGCACACCCACTCGACGTACGCGACCGCGTGGGCCGCCCGCGACGAGCCGATCCCGTGCGTGCTGACGGCGATGGCGGACGAGTTCGGCGGCGAGATCCCCGTCGGCCCCTTCGCGCTCATCGGCGGCGACGACATCGGCCGCGGCATCGTCGAGACCCTCGACGGGCACCGCAGCCCGGCCGTCCTCATGCGCAACCACGGCGTGTTCACCATCGGCGCCGACGCCCGCGCCGCGGTCAAGGCGGCCGTGATGTGCGAGGACGTCGCCCGCACCGTCCACCTGGCCCGCCAGCTCGGCGAGCCGCTGCCGATGGACGCGGGCGACGTCGACCGGCTCTACGACCGCTACCAGAACGTCTACGGGCAGAAGGGCCGACCATGAGCTTCCCGAACCGCGAGATCTGGTTCCTCACCGGCAGCCAGGGCCTGTACGGCGAGGACACCCTGCGCCAGGTCGCCGCCCAGTCGGCGACGATCGCCACGCGGCTCGGCGAGGCGCTGCCCGTCACGCTCAGGTGGATGCCCGTCCTGACCGACGCCGGCGAGATCCGCCGGATGTGCCTCGACGCCGGGTCCGACGACGCCTGCATCGGCGTGATCGCGTGGATGCACACCTTCTCCCCGGCGAAGATGTGGATCGCCGGGCTCGACGCGCTCACCAAGCCGCTGCTGCACCTGCACACGCAGGCGAACGTCGAGCTGCCCTGGGACTCCATCGACATGGACTTCATGAACCTCAACCAGGCCGCCCACGGCGACCGGGAGTTCGGGTTCGTCCAGTCGCGGCTCGGCGTCGCCCGCAAGACCGTCGCCGGGCACGTCAGCGACCCGTCGGTCGCGGCGCGAATCTCCGCATGGGCGCGGGCGGCGGCCGGGCACCACGAGCTGCGCACCCTGAGACTGGCCCGGTTCGGCGACAACATGCGGGACGTCGCGGTCACCGAGGGCGACAAGGTCGAGGCGCAGCTCCGGTTCGGCGTGTCCGTCAACACCTACGGCGTGAACGACCTCGTCGACGTGGTGGACGCCGTCCCGGACGCGGCCGTCACCGAACTCGTCAAGGAGTACGAGGACCTGTACGACGTCGCCGCGGCGCTCCGGGCGGGCGGCGACCGCCACGACTCGCTCCGCTACGGGGCGCGCATCGAGCTCGGGTTGCGGACGTTCCTCGACGGCGGCGGCTTCAAGGCGTTCACCACGAACTTCGAGGACCTCGGCGGGCTCCGCCAGCTGCCCGGCCTCGCCGTCCAGCGGCTGATGGCCGACGGCTACGGCTTCGGCGGCGAGGGCGACTGGAAGACCGCGACGCTGCTGCGCACGCTGAAGGCCGCGTCCGCGGGCCTGCCCGGCGGCACCTCGTTCATGGAGGACTACACCTACCACCTGGAGCCCGGCAACGAGCTGATCCTCGGCGCGCACATGCTGGAGGTCTGCCCGTCGGTCGCGGCCGGGCGTCCCGCGCTGGAGATCCACCCGCTCGCCATCGGGGGGCGCGAGGACCCGGTGCGGCTGGTGTTCGACGCCGCCCCTGGTCCGGCCGTCGTGGCCGGCCTCGCCGACATGGGCGACCGGTTCCGGCTGGTCGCCAACGAGATCGAGGTCGTCGCGCCGCCGGAGCCGCTGCCGATGCTGCCGGTCGCGCGCGCGGTCTGGCGCCCGCAGCCCGATCTGCGCACGTCCACCGAGGCGTGGCTGACGGCGGGGGCGCCGCACCACACCGTCCTGTCCGCCGCGCTCGGCACCGAGGAGCTGGACGACCTCGCCGAGATGACCGGCGTCGAGCTGCTCACCATCGACGCCTGCACCACGCTGCGGGAGTTCAAGAAGGAGATCCGCTGGAACCAGGCGTACCATCGCCTGGCCCACGGTCTGTGATCGAGCACGGCCTGTAGGGAGGAGCCCATGAGCGTGGACGAGCGATACGTCGTCGGCGTCGACTTCGGCACGCTGTCGGGCCGGGCGGTGGTCGTCCGCGTCCGGGACGGCGCCGAGGTCGGCGACGGCGTGCACGAGTACGGCCACGGGGTGATCGCCGAGGAGCTGCCCTCGGGCGACGACCTCGGCCCCGACTGGGCCCTCCAGGCGCCGCAGGACTGGATCGACGTGCTGCGCTTCGCCGTCCCGAAGGCCCTCGCCGTCGCCGGGGTCCCGGCGTCCCAGGTGATCGGGATCGGCACGGACTTCACCGCCTGCACGGTCATGCCGACCACCAGGGACGGCATCCCCCTGTGCGAGGCGTATCCTGAACGCCCGCACGCCTGGCCGAAACTCTGGAAACACCACGCCGCGCAGCCGCAGGCCGACCGGATCAACGCCTTGGCCGCCGAGCGCGGCGAGCCGTGGCTGCGCCGCTACGGCGGCAAGATCTCCTCGGAGTGGGAGTTCGCCAAGGGCCTGCAACTCCTGGAACAGGACCCGGAGCTGTACGCCGAGGCCGACCGCTGGATCGAGGCCGCCGACTGGATCGTCTGGCAGCTCACCGGCCGCGAGTCGCGCAACATCTGCACGGCCGGCTACAAGGGCGTCTACCAGGACGGCGGCTACCCGTCCCGCGAGTTCCTGGCCGCGCTCCACCCTGATTTCGCGGACTTCCCCGCCAAACTGGGCCACGACCTCGAACCCCTCGGCGGCCTAGCCGGGACGCTCACCGCGCAGGCCGCCGAGTGGACCGGCCTTCCCCGCGGCATCGCCGTCGCCGTCGGCAACGTCGACGCGCACGTCACCGCCGCCGCGGCCGACGCCGTCCGGCCCGGCCAGATGGTCGCGATCATGGGGACGTCGACCTGCCATGTCATGTCGTCGGACCTGCTCGCCGAGGTCCCCGGCATGTGCGGCGTCGTCGCGGACGGCATCGTCCCCGGTCTCTGGGGCTACGAGGCCGGCCAGTCCGGCGTCGGCGACATCTTCGCCTGGTTCGTCGACAACTGCGTGCCCGCCTACTACAACCAGGTCGCCGCGGCCAATGGCCTGACCGTCCACGAGCACCTCACCGCGCTCGCCGCGGAGCAGCCGGTCGGGCGGCACGGGCTCGTTGCGCTCGACTGGCACAACGGGAACCGGTCCGTCCTCGTCGACCACGACCTGTCCGGCCTGATCGTCGGCCAGACCCTCGCGACCAGGCCCGAGGACGTCTACCGCGCGCTCATCGAGGCCACCGCGTTCGGCACCCGCATGATTCTGGAGACGTTCGAGGCGTCCGGCGTCGCCGTCGGGGAGTTCGTCGTCGCGGGCGGGCTGATGAAGAACACCTTCCTCATGCAGGTGTACGCCGACGTCCTGCGCCGCCCGCTCTCCCTCATCGGCTCCGCGCAGGGCCCGGCGCTGGGCGCCGCGATCCACGCCGCCGTCGCCGCCGGCACGTACCCCGACATCACGTCGGCCGCAGCCGCGATGGGCCGCCGCGTCCCGTCCGCCTACGTCCCCGACCGCTCAAGGGCGGACGCCTACGACTCCCTGTACGACATCTACCGCGCCCTGCACGACACTTTCGCCGACGGCGACATCATGCACCGCCTCCGCGCCCTCCGTTGACCTGCGGCGTGTCGCTGTCATCCGGCGGCTCATAACAACGACACGCCGCAGTCAACGGAGGGGGGCGGTGCTGCGGCGGGTGATCAGCTGGCTCGGGACCAGCTTCGGGGTGGGCGGGGCGCTGTCCTCGCTGAACTGCGCTATCAGCAGTTCTACGCAGTGGCGGCCCAGGGCGGTGAAGTCCTGGCGGACGGTCGTCAGGGGCGGGGTGAGGAACGCCGCCTCCGGGATGTCGTCGAAGCCGATCACGCTGACGTCGTCCGGCACGCGGCGGCCGCTCTCGTGGATCGCCCACAGCAGCCCGAGCGCGATCTGGTCGTTCGCCGCGAACACCGCCGTGACGTCGCCGTCGGCGGCGAGCAGCCGGCCGCGCTCGTAGCCGGACCGGGCGCTCCAGTCGCCGGGCGCGCACTCCGGGACGTCCGCGCCGGCCTCGGCCAGGGCGTCCCGCCAGCCGCGGGTCCGCTCGTTCGCCTCCGACCAGTCGGCCGGACCCGGCAGGTGGTGGACGGTCCGGTGCCCGAGTTCGAGCAGGTACCGGGTCGCCTCCCGGGGCGCCAGGTAGTGGTCGGCCGACACGGTCGGCACGGCCGCCGCCGGCCCGAGCAGCACGGTCGGCAGGTCGCGGGGCAGGTGCCGCAGCGCCTCGTCCGCCGGGACGTGCCCGGGGATCATGATGATCCCGTCCACGCCCTGGTCGCGGAACCGGTCGACGGCCCCCGCGACCGCGCCGTGCCCCGGCGACTCCAGGCTCGCGACGCTGGTGAAGAAGTCGGCGGCGCGGGCGTTCCGCTCGATCGCCGCGATGATCGACGCCGGGCCGAACAGCGCGGTGTCGAAGCTGACGACGCCGAGCGTGCGGGACCGCCCGGTGGCGAGGGCGCGGGCCGCCGCGTTCGGCCGGAAGTCCAGCTGGGCCGCGGCGGCCAGCACCCGGTCCCGGGTCTTCGTGCTGACCATCGGATGGTTCTTGAAGACCCGGGACACGGTCTGGTGGGAGACCCCGGCGAGCCGGGCGACGTCCCGGAGCCCGGGCCGGGCAGGTGGCGTGGCGGTCATGTCACTCCGGAAGATACCGGGTCGCCGGCCCGGGGCCGGGCGGTCAGCGGGCCGTTCCGGTGCGGCGCTTCGCCCAGATGTCGAAGGCGACGGCCGCCAGCAGCACCAGGCCCTTGATCAGCATGACCCGCTCGCTCGGCGCGCCGAGCAGCGACATGCCGTTGTTGATCACGCCCATGATCAGTCCGCCGGTGATCGCGCCGACCACCTTGCCGACCCCGCCCTGCACGGCCGCGCCGCCGATGAACGCCGCTGCGATCGCGTCCAGCTCGAACATGTTCCCGGCCGTCGGGCCCGCCTGGTTGAGCCGTCCGGCGAACACGATCCCGGCGATGGCCGACAGGACGCCCATGTTGACGAACAGCCAGAACGACACCGACTTGACCTTGATGCCGGACAGCTTCGCCGCCAGCGGGTTGCCGCCGAGCGCGTAGACGTGCCGTCCGAACACGGCCCGGTTCATCACCAGCGTGGAGCCGAGGACGAGCACGCCCAGTAGGACGAGCACCCACGGCATGTTCTTGAACCGGGCGAGCTGCACGGCCATGAACATGACGACCACCACGCCGAGGGCGTACTTCAGCGCGAACACGGTGAGCGGCTCGACCTTCTGCCCGTAGCCTATGCGGCCCTGCCGGTTCCGCCAGCCGAACCCGACGTACCCGCCGACCAGCGCCAGCGCGACCAGCAGCGTGAACAGGTCCGCGCCGCCGAGCGGCCCGAGCCCGATGTTGCCGAGGTAGCCGGACAGGAACCCGTTCGCGATCGTCCGCACGTCGTCCGGGAACGGGCCGATGCCCTGGTTGCCGAGGACGGTCAGGGTCAGCGCCCGGAACACCAGCATCCCGGCCAGCGTCACGATGAACGCCGGGATCTCGAAGTAGGCGATCCAGTACCCCTGCCAGGCGCCGATCGCGGCGCCGGCGAGAATCGTCAGCAGCACCGCCAGCGGCCACGGGACGTGGTGCTCGACCATCAGCACGGCCGCGATCGCGCCCGTCACCGCCACCACCGACCCCACCGACAGGTCGATGTGCCCGCCGATGATGATCAGGATCATCCCGATGGACAGGATCAGGATGTAGGAGTTCTGCACGATGATGTTGGAGATGTTCTGCGGGGACAGCAGCTGCCCGCTGGTGAGCACCGCGAACAGCGCCACGATCAGCGCGAACGCGATGTAGATCCCGCTCTGCCGCAGATTGACCGGCAGGGCCCGGCCCGGGGCGGGCTTCTCCGGCGGCGGCGGTGACACGGCCTGGTCGGCCGGCGCGACGCTGCTCATGCTGTGCTCTCCTCGGTCTGGGTCATGTGCTGCATCAGCCGCTCCGGCGTGGCGTCCGCGCGGCTCACCTCGCCGGTGATCCGCCCGCCCGCCATCGCGTACAGGCGGTCGCAGAGCCCGATCAGCTCCGGCAGCTCGGATGAGATCACCAGCACCGCACGGCCCTGGTCGGCCATCCGGTTGATGATCGAGTAGATCTCGTACTTGGCGCCCACGTCGATGCCGCGGGTCGGCTCGTCCAGGATCAGCACGTCCGCGTCCGTGAAGATCCACTTCGACAGGACGACCTTCTGCTGGTTGCCGCCGCTCAGCTGCCCCGTCACCGACAGGACGCTCGGCGCCTTGATGTTCATCTCCTTGCGGAACCACTCCGCGACCTCGTACTCGCGGTTGTCGTCCACCCAGCCCGCCTTGGCGAGGCCGCGCAGCCCGGCGGCGGAGACGTTGCGCTTCACGTCCTCGATGAGGTTCAGCCCGTAGGTCTTGCGGTCCTCGGTCGCGTACGCGAGCCCGTGCCGGATCGCGTCGGTGACCGTGCGGACCGAGATCTCCTTGCCGTCCTTGTAGATCCGGCCGGTGATCCCGGTGCCGTAGCTGCGGCCGAACACGCTCATCGCCAGCTCGGTCCGGCCCGCGCCCATCAGGCCCGCGAGCCCGACGACCTCGCCGCGGCGCAGGGTGAGCGCGGCGCGGTCCACGACGACCCGCCCGTGCTGGGTGGGGGAGTGGACGGTCCAGTCCTCGATCCGCAGCACCTCCGCGCCGATGTCGGGGACGCGGTCGGGGAACCGGTTGTCCAGGTCGCGGCCGACCATCCCGGAGATGATGCGGTCCTCCGACACCTCGCCGGCCATGTCGAGCGTCTCGATCGTCCGGCCGTCGCGCAGGATGGTGGTGGAGTCGGCGATCGCCCGGATCTCGTTCAGCTTGTGCGAGATGATCACGCAGGTGATGCCCTCGTCGCGCAGCCCGCGCAGCAGGTCGAGCAGGTGCGCGGAGTCGGCGTCGTTCAGCGCGGCGGTCGGCTCGTCCAGGATGAGCAGCTTCACCCGCTTCGACAGCGCCTTCGCGATCTCCACGAGCTGCTGCTTGCCGACGCCGAGGTCCATCGCGGGCGTCACCGGGTTCTCGTGCAGCCCGACCCGCTCCAGCAGCTTCGCCGCGTCGGCGTTCGTCCGGTTCCAGTCGATGAGCCCGAGCCGTCCCCGGCGCTCGTTGCCGAGGTAGATGTTCTCCGCGATCGACAGGTACGGGCTGAGCGCCAGCTCCTGGTGGATGATGACGATCCCGCGCTGCTCGCTGTCGCGGATGCCGGAGAACCGGCACGGCTCGCCCTCGAACTCGATGCCGCCGCTGTAGTCGCCGTGCGGGTAGACCCCGGACAGCACCTTCATCAGCGTCGACTTGCCGGCCCCGTTCTCGCCGCAGATCGCGTGGATCTCGCCCCGCCGCACCTCCAGGTTCACGTCCTGCAGGGCCTTGACCGCGGGAAAGGTCTTGGTGATGCCGCGCATCCGCAGTATCGCCTCGGTCATGGTCTCCTCCGGGGGGAGCGGGCGGGCGCCGTCGCGGGCGCCCGCCCGCGCGGCGCTACTGCAGCTGGTTCGCGGTGTAGTAACCGGTGTCGATGAGCTGCTGCTTGTAGTTGTCCTTGTTCACGATCACCGGGTTGAGCAGGTAGGACGGCACGACCTTCTCGCCGTTGTCGTAGTCCTTGGTGTTGTTGACCTGGGGCTTGTTCCCCTTCAGCACCGCGTCGGCCATCTTCACCGTGACCGAGGCGAGCTGCCGCGTGTCCTTGTAGATGGTCGAGTACTGCTCGCCCGCGATGATCGACTTGACCGACGCGACCTCGGCGTCCTGGCCGGTGACGATCGGGTACGGCTGGCCGGCCGTCCCGTAGCCGCTGGACTTCAGCGCCGACAGGATCCCGATGGACAGGCCGTCGTAGGGGGACAGAACGCCCTGCACCTTCGTCCCGCCGCCGTAGGAGCGGGTGAGGAGGTCCTCCATGCGCTGCTGCGCCCGCTCCGGCTCCCAGCGCAGCGTCGCGATCGTCTTGAAGTCCGTCTGGCCGCTCTTGACGACGAGGGTCTTCTTGTCGAGGTACGGCTTCAGGACGCCCATCGCGCCGTTGTAGAAGAACGTCGCGTTGTTGTCGTCCGGCGAGCCGGCGAACACCTCGATGTTGAACGGGCCCTTCGCCGTGCCCTCCGACCCGTCCGGCTTCTTCAGCCCGAGCCCGACGAGCAGGGACGTCGCCTGCTCCACGCCGACCTTGTAGTTGTCGAACGTGGCGTAGTAGTCGACGTTCTCGGAGTTGCGGATCAGCCGGTCGTAGGAGATGACCGGGACGTTCTTGTCGGCCGCCTTCTGCAGCTGCGTCGTGAGCGCGGTGCCGTCGATGGACGCGATGACCAGCAGCCGCGCGCCCTTGGTGATCTGGTTGTCGATCTGGTTGGCCTGGGTGGGGATGTCGTTCTCGGCGTACTGGAGGTCGACCTTGTAGCCGAGCTGCTCCAGCTGCTTCTTCAGGTTGTCGCCGTCGTGGATCCAGCGCTCGGAGGAGCGGGTCGGCATCGTGACGCCGATCAGGGCGCCCGCCGCCGGCTTCTTCTCGGCGTTCTTCTTGTCGGCGGTCTTCTGGCTCGAGCCGCACGCGGTCATGCCGAACGCGAGGGCGAGGCCCAGCGCCAGGCTGACGAGCTTCCTACGCTTCACGTCTCACCTCGGGGGTGGTGCCGGTGTCCCGGGACACACTGTTACCGGTCACACTGCCATGTCAAGAGCCCGCCGAGCGCCGCGCCACAACCGTGACCCCGCGCCCGGACGAACTCGTCCACCGATTGTTAGCGTTATCAAGGAGCACGTCAACAGTCCGAAAGCCCCCGTTCCGGATGCCTCGCTTTTGACCAGTGAGAACGGCTCCGACCTGGCACTCTTTCGGGGCGACTATTGACAGATCGGGTGGTTATCGCAAACATCAGCGCGCGCGTTGGCCGGCTCGGCCGCACGCCCGCGTGACGTGCGGGGAGCCACCGGGGTGCGCACCCTGGGCGCGGGCGGGCCGAACCCGGCGTCGCCGCCGCGCGTACGAGGGGGTGGGCGGTCCCTCGGGACCCCGAGACGTCAGGACTGGGAATGGACAGGGATTTCGTTCGGGGTGACCGGGGTGCCTGACCGGGCCGGTGGTGGCGGACCGCTGGCGCGGCTGCTGGCGGAACTGGAGGCCGACTGCTCGCTGTGCGGGGGGACGGGCACGACGCCGAACGAGCGGTGGCTGGAATGGCACCGGCGGGCCGGTGAACTGGTCGCGGTCGCCCAGGCCGCGCGCCGCGCCCACGAGCTGCGTCCCGCGCCCGCGCCCGCCGCCGTCGCCCCCGTCACCGCGCCGGACCGGGTCGCCGGCGCCGAACCCGCCATCGTGGCCGCCGTGGAACGCGCCATCGACGACCACATGCAGGCCCGCCCGTCCGAACCGGAGGAGGACCGCTGCGCGGCGTGCCAGGGCCTCGGCAGGGAGCTGACCGCCGCCGGCCGCCAGTTCGCCGAGCTGCTCGCCCGGCACGGCTTCGTCCGCCGGCCCTGAGTCCGCTCGCTACCCGGCCAGGAAGATCTCCAGCATGCGGTCCGGCGGTTCCGGGTCGCCGGTGCCCGGGACGAGGTAGCCGCCGGCCCACGTGCGCAGCATCAGCAGCGCCCGCAGCCGCGCGTCCTCCTCGCCGAACCCGAGGCCGGCGAGGCACGCGGCGATGTGCCCGAGCAGAGCGCGGTCGGCGTGCCGTACCGCCTCGTCGGCCGCCGGCTCGTGCTGGGCCCACAGCCGCATGGCCCGGTCGATCGGCGCGACCTCGCGGCCGAGCGCCTGGATGCGGCGCAGCCGCTCGCGCGGGTCGGCCGTGCTGCCGAGCGCCAGCCCGAGCACCTCGTCCGTCCGCTCGTGCGCCCACCGGTCCAGCAGCGCCCGCATCAGCTCGGTGCGGTCCTTGAAGTGCCAGTAGAAGCTGCCCTTGGTGACGCCCAGCCGGGCCGCGAGCGCGGTGATCGCCACGCCGCGCTCGCCGCCCCGGGCCAGCTCCCGGTAGGCGGCCTCGATCCAGTCGCGCCGCGCCACCCGGGTACGGGCCGTGTTCGTGCCGGCCGCCATCGGACCCCCATCCTCACCGCCTCGGGACGCCGTCACACGAGGGTCACCGGGCCGGGGTCCAGCCCCAGCTCGATCCTGCCGTAGAGGCGGTACGCCTCGTCCGGGTCGAACACCACGTGCCCGGAGATCGTATTCACATCGCGCTGCGCCCGCTGGAACGGGGAGCCGGTGAACTGCGCGCTCGCCCCGGCCGCCGCGCACAGGTCGTTCACCACCCTGCGGGACGTCCCCGCGACGTGCGCCGCGACCAGCCTGGCCCGGGCCCGCAGCCGCATGTCGCAGCTCCCGTCCGCGACGGCGTGGACGACACCGCGCAGCGCGTCGTCCAGCAGCAGCCGGGCGGCGGCCAGGTCGGCGGTGGCCGCGGCCAGCCGGACCTGCGCGCTGGACAGGTCGCGCTGCTTCTTGCCGGAGTAGGCCATCACCCGGCCCTGCATCCGCTCGGCGAACCGCGCCAGCACGCCCTCGGCCACCCCGAGCACGGGCGCCGCGCCGGTCAGCGCGAACACCGGCACGAGCGGGGTGCGGTAGAGCGGCGCCGGGTGGACGCGCGAGCCGGGCGAGCGCCCCTCCGCCAGCTCGGCGAGCGGCACCGACCGGTGCGCGGGGACGAAGACGCCCTGCACCTCGATGTCGTTGCTGCCGGTGCCCCGCATCCCGCTGGTGTGCCAGACGTCGTGGACGGCCACCTCCGCGCGCGGCAGCAGGAACAGCCTCGGCTCGATCTCGCCGTCCGCGGTGACGAGCGCCATGACCAGCACGTGCCCGGCGTGCATCACGCCGCTGCCCCACGACCAGCGGCCGGTGACCCGGTGGCCGCCGTCCGCCGGCTCGGCCGTCCCGGTCGGTGCCAGGACGCACGGGACCAGCGCGTACGTCCGGTCGGCCCAGACCTCGGCCTGTGCCTGCTCGGGGAGCAGCGCGACCATCCAGTTGTGCAGCGTGTAGATCACCGACAGCCAGCCGGTCGAGGCGCAGCCCGCGCCCGCCTCGCGGCAGGCCGCCGCCATCGCCTCGAAGCCGAGCTCGGCGCCGCCGAACCGCTTCGGGACCAGCATGTCGAACAGCCCGGTGCCGGCCAGGTCGGCGATGGTCGCGTCGGGCAGCCGGCGCGCCCGCTCGGCATCCGGGGCCCGCTCCGCCAGCGTCGGCGCCAGCTCCCGCACCCGCCGGACGATCTCGTCTCCATACTCCATGGTACGGAACCATACCTTGGAGTACGGATCGTGTACATGCCGGGGGCGCGCGCCGGCGGAGCCCGCCGCGAGCCGAATGGTCTCCAAAGGCGCCGGGGGAATTATCGGCCGCCATTGATGACAAAAAGGGGTTTCGGAATCTTGACGGCGGATGCGGAACGGTTTACCGTTCCGCAGCGGGTTCATCGCCGAGCCAGGGCGCGTCCGGAGGCCATGCGGATGACACAAGGACGGGAGAACGTGCTCCGCGGTGTCCGCGCCCATCTCGCCGAGGGCGGCGGCGTCCTGCTGATCGGCCCCGTCGGGATCGGGAAGTCCACCCTGTTGTCCGCGCTGGCGGACGAGCACGCCGCGGCCGGCTACCGGATCTTCGCCTGCGGACCGGCCGAGACCGAGCACCACCTGCCGTTCCTCGGCCTCATCGACCTGATCTCCCAGGTCGCCGACGAGGTCATCGGCCGGCTTCCCGAGCCGGAGAGCCACGCGCTGCGGTCCGCGCTGCTCCTGCAGGACGTCCCGCTGGACGAGCGCGACCTGCTGTGCCTGCGGCTCGGCGTCCTGCACGCGTTCCGGCTGCTGTGCGCCGACCGGCCCGGCCTGGTGCTGATCGACGACGCGCAGTGGCTGGACCGCCCGACCGGGGAGCTGCTCGCGTTCGTGGCGCGGCGCGCGGCCAGGCTGGCGCCGCCGCTCCGGGTGGTCGTGTCCGCGCGGCCGCCGGGGGACGAGGGCGAGGCCGGCGGCCGGTGGCGGGACGCGGCGGGCCTGTGCCCGGGGCCGGTGCTGGCGGTCCGGGTGCCGCCCATGTCGGCGGCCGAGCTGGCGACGCTGCTGGGCGACCGGTTCGGCCGAAACTGGCCGCGGCCGCAGCTGAGCCGCATTCACGAGGTGAGCGGCGGAAATCCGTTCTTCGCGGTGGAACTGGCGCGCAGCGTACTGGAGGACGAGAATCCGCGAACCGATGAACTGCCCATTCCGCAAAGCCTTTCCGTGCTGATTCGCAAACGGATGGAGGCGCTTTCCTCCGGTACCCGCGAAACGCTGCTGATGGCCAGCGCGGCGAGCCGCCCGTCGGTGGAGCTGCTGCGCCGGACGGGACGCGCCGACCTCGCCGAGGCCGAGCGGCAGGGCATCGTCGACGTGGCCGCCGGCGGCCAGATCCGCTTCGCCCACCCGCTGCTGTCCGCGGTGATCTACGCCGAGGCGGAGTCCACCGAGCGCAAGGCGGCGCACCGGGCGCTGTCGGAGGCCGTGCGCGACCCGGTGGAACGTGCCCTGCACCTGGCCCGGCTGGCGCCGGGACGCGACCCGCGGATCGCCGCGACGCTGGAGGAGGCCGCCGCCGTCGCCCGCCGCCGCGGCGGCCTGGCCACCGCCGCCCATCTCGGTGAGCTGGCCGCCGACCACACCCCCGAGCCCGCCCGGGAGGCCGCGGTCGGCAGGCGGCTGCGCGCGGCCGAGGACGCCGTCGCCGCCGGCGACTACCCGCTCGCCAGGCGGCTCGCCCGGCTGGCCCTGGAAGGGACGGCGCGCCCGGAGGAGCGGGTGCGGGCCTGGGTCGTGGTCATGGACTCGTCCGGGCAGGCCCTGGCCGAGGTCGAGGAGGTCTTCCCGAAGGCGATGGAGGACGCGCGCGGCGAGCCGTCCCTGCTCGCCCCGCTGCACTACCGGCTGAGCTGGCGGGCGTGGATGGTGCGGGGCTCGGCGGAGGCCGCGCACGTGCACGCCCGCCGGTCCGCCGAGCTGGCCGCCCTGGCCGGGGACCGGAGGACCGAGCTCTTCGCGCTGAGCAAGCAGGCGAACATCGAGTTCTTCCTGGGGCATCCGGACGCCGAGCACACGCTCCGCAGGGCACTGTCCGACCCGCAGGACCCCGAGGTGATGTGGCACCACAACGGCCCCGTCTACCTCAAGCACCGGCATCACCTGATGCACGACCGGCTGAACGAGGCCCGCGCCGAGCTGCGCGCGCTCATCTACAGCGTCCGGCAGCGCGGCGTGGTCGAGAGCTTGTGCCTGTCCCTGTACTGCATGACCCAGGTGGAGGTCTTCCAGGGCCGCTGTCGGCAGGCGCTCAGCCTGGCGCGGCAGAGCGTCGATCTGGCCGAGGACAGTGGGCTGAGCCAGGGGCCGTCC
This sequence comes from Actinomadura darangshiensis, assembly GCF_004349235.1. Lineage (GTDB taxonomy): Bacteria > Actinomycetota > Actinomycetes > Streptosporangiales > Streptosporangiaceae > Spirillospora > Spirillospora darangshiensis. Next base: position 61,598 of record NZ_SMKY01000017.1, read on the forward strand.
TGGTACGCGCTGGCGCTGGCCGAGGCGGCGGGCGGCGACCTCGACCGGGCGCTGAGCGCGGCGGAGCAGGCGGTCCAGCACAGCGAGAGCGACGGCGACCTGCTGTTCCTGCCGCGTGCGTTACACGCGCAGGGCGTCGTCCGGTTGCAGCTCGGTGACATGGCCGCCGCGGTCCGGATCCTGGACGAGGTGCGGCGGATGGAGACCGCGCAGGGCCTCGGGGACCCCTCGCTGCGCCGCTGGCACGCCGACCTCGCCGACGCCCTCGTCGGCGCCGGCCGTCCCGGGGAGGCCGCCGATGTGGTCGACGCCGCCAGAGCGCAGGCCGCACGGCTCGGGCGGCGCGGTGTGCTGGCCGTCCTGGAACGTTCGGCGGCGCTCGTCCGGGCGGCCGAAGGCGACGTCGACGCGGCCCTGGACGGGCTGAACCGGGCCGCCGAGCAGCTCCAAGCCCTCCCGTACCGGCTCGAAGAGGGCCGGGCGTGGCTGGAGCTGGGCTCCCTGCACGCCCGGCTGGGCGACCTCGCGCGCGGGCGCGCGGAACTGGCGCGCGCCCGCAACATCTTCGCCAAGGCCGCGGCCCGGCCCTGGCTGACCCGCGCGCAGGCCCGGCTGCAGCGGCTGGACCAGGATGGACCGCTCCGGCCGTCCGCCGCCGGCGACCCGCTCGGCGTCCTCAGCGACATCGAGCGCCAGGTCGCCGTGCTGGTCGCCGAGGGGGCCACCAACCGGGAGATCGCCGCCCGGCTGTTCCTCAGCATCAAGACCGTGGAGGCCGCGCTCACCCGGACGTTCCGCAAGCTCGGCGTCCGGTCCCGGGTGGACGTCGCCCGGCTGGCGGTATCCGGTCGCTGACCTGCGGCTCCGCCCGCCCGGACGAATCCGCCCGGACGGATCCGGCCGCGGCCCGCCCGCACCCATAGGGATATCCCTATGCCTGCTCCATGAGCCTTCGCAAATCGCCCGAAACTCCACAGACTCACGGATGTCCACCCCCGTCACCACGGGCTCCCCCTTCAGTGGTGAAAGGACTCCCATCCCATGTCCCAGCGGACAATCGCGATCGCCACGTCGGCGGTGGCGCTGATCGCCCTGACCGGCATCGCAGCCGCCCCGCAGGCC
>NZ_SMKY01000180.1 GCF_004349235.1 Actinomadura darangshiensis
GGACGTCCTGGCCTGGAACCCCCCGGCCGCCGCCCTATTTCTCGACTTCGCCCAGCTCCCCGTCAACCACCGCAACCTGGTCCGCTTGGTGTTCCTGGAGCCTCGCGTCCGCGACCTGTACGCCGACTGGGAGAACGTCGCACTCGACGCCGTCGCCCGCCTGCGCATGGCGGCCGCCACCCACCCCCACGACACACGCCTGACCGCGCTGATCGGCGAGTTGTCCGTCCACGACGAGGACTTCCGCCGCTGGTGGAGCAGCCACACCGTCAAAGCCGCCGACCAGGGCCGCAAAACCCTCGACCACCCCGTCACAGGCCCCTTGGAGCTGGACTGGCAGGCCCTGCAGATCAACGCTCACCGTGACCAGACCCTGGTCGTCTACACCGCCCCGCCCAACTCGTCCGCCGACCAGGCTCTGCGCTTCCTCCACGCCTGGACCCCCGAACTCCGCCCCGACCCAACCTGACCACGCATCCGGTCGGGCGGGCCGGGATCAGGTCACCGGGACGATGTACAGGTGGCTCATCGCCGATCGGTGCGTCGATGTGGAACCGCGCAGGTCGGGCAGGCCGATCGCCGTGCCCTGCACCGCGCCGGCCTCGCCGCCCAGCCAGTCGACGCGCACGTAGGCGTTGAAGACGGGGCCGCAGCCCGGTGTCGTCCACACCTTGAAATGCGGCTTGTACAACGGCACTACGGCGTGGTGCACCGCGTACGGGATCTTCTTGGTGACGGTCGTCGACGCGTCCTTGTGGCAGGTGGCCGTGCCGTCCTTGTTCCACTGATTGATGATCAACGTGAACTGGGCGGTCGACGCACCCTTGCGGTTGCACGTGACGTCGGCCCGGCAAACCGTGTAGTTCACATCGCCGAAGACGCTGAGTTCGCGGAATCCGTCCGGCGCGGTGGTGATCGGCAGCGCGGGCTGCCGCACGCTCAGGTGGGCCGGGGACGAGTCCACCGGCAGGTCGCCGTAGGGCATCTCGTAATCGAGGGGCTTGCCGTTCGCCGCGTTGGCGACCGATGTGTCGGCGAAGCGCAGGGAACCCTCAGCGATCTGCACCGAAGACGGCTGCTTGTAAAGCGAGGCGACCCTCGCGTAAGTCGTGCAGGTGGCCGTGGTGGCCACGCCGGGGTGCAGCAGGAACTTGGTGACGATCCAGGTGTTCTCCCACTGCGGGTTCGCACCCGTGCCGGCGTAGATGTTCTGGCCCATCACCAGGTTCTTGCTGCCGCCCGGCCACGTGCAGCGCACTTCGTTGTCCACCAACGTCAGCACGGTGGCCTCGTTCGCGCGCAACGCCGAGACCACGTACACGGTCTGGTTCGCGGTCATCGCCAGCCGCTGTGTGCCGAGCGCCACGACGTTCTGGTCGATCCCCGTTGCCGGTGGCCGCGGGCCGATGATCTGCTGCGGCTTGAACGTGGCCGACAGCGCGGCGGAAGCCGATTTGGAAACGTTAGCCGAGGTGGGGAACGAAGCCGATACAGAAACGGCCAAAGCGGTCAAACAGGCCAATGTGGCACAGACTGCCACGAGCACAATTCTCTTCATGGGAGCACCCCTCTTTCGGGGTGTGAGCCTAGCCATGTTCTCCGCGCATATGGCTGGGTCACGCGCCATCTCCGCCGAATCCACCCCCAGCGTGCTCAGCACCGTGTCATGCAGCAACCCGAAGATCGGCTTATGTGGTCCCAGGGTTCGTCTGGCCCTGGGTGCGCATGAGGAGGTGGAGTGTGGTGGCCCCGAACTCGTCGCGTGCTCGGGTTGCCGACAGCCGGCTACCGGAAAATCCTCGACAGAATTTTTGGGAGGCGATGTCGGATCGGGGCAGCCGCGTTCGTAGCAAGGGTGAGACGTCGACCGCGCTGCGCTGACCACGGCGCGCGGTCGCACGCCGACAGCATCGGAGCCATCCCAACCACTGACAGGACAGGAACGATGACCGATTCGACGGCAAGTGGCGGAACCAGACCCTTCCGATTCGGGGTCGTTGCCCCGCTCAGAACAGATCTGCCGACGTGGCGAGACCAGGTGCGCCGTATCGCCGACAACGGATACTCCACGCTGCTGATGCCCGACGTCCCGCAATGGCAGCCGGCCCCTGCCCCCACGCTGGCCATCGCGGCCACCCTCACCGACCTGCGAGTCGGCTCGTGGGTGTACGCCTCTCCGCTGCGCCAACCGTGGAGCACCGCTTGGGAAGCGCACTCGCTGTCGGTGCTCACCGAGGGTCGTTTCGAGTTGGGCATCGGCACCGGCAGGCCCGGCATCGAAGACGAACTCCGCGACCTGGGACTGCCCGTCGTCCCACCGGGCGAGCGGCTGGCCCAGGTGCGCGAGACCGTGACGGCGCTGCGTGGTCTCGACGGCGCCGCCCTGCGCACGCCGGTGGTGATGGCCGTGCGCGGGCCGAAGGCCCAGGCACTGGCGGCCGACCTCGCGGACACGGTCGCCTTCGCGCTGATGCCGGGAGACGACCGGGTCGAAAGCACACGGGTGGTGCGCGACTTCCGCACCCTCGCCACCCGGGACATCGAACTCGCGCAGCACGTGGCGGTGATCGGCGACACCGTCGCGCCGTTCATGGCGTCCCCCGACACCGACCCTGCGGCGCTTCGCGCGATGGACTCGCTGGCGGTACTTCCGGACGATCCCGCGGCGGCCGCCGAGGAGATCCAGCGGCGACGGGAGGAACTCGGCATCTCCTACTTCGTCTTCGGTGCCGGCTCCGCCGACGCGCTCGCTCCGGTCGTGGCCGAACTGGCCGGACAATAGACGGGCCGACAGACCGGCAACGGGACGGACGACACGTCGTCCCCCGACCACGGGAGATGATCTTCAGATGCGGTACCTGGTTTCCGTGATCGACGACAAGAGCAATCCGGGCAGCACGGATAGGCAGCCTGCCATCAGCGCGTTCAACGAACGGCTGATCGCCGAGGGCCACTGGGTTTTCGCGGGCGGCCTCGCGGACACCGACGCGGCCACGGTCATCGACAACCGGGGCGAGCAGGCGGTGTTCAGCGACGGGCCCTTCGTGGAGTCCAAGGAGTACCTCGCCGGCGTCTGGGTGTGGGAGGCCCCCGACCTGGACGTGGCGCTCAAGCTCGCCGCCGAGGCGTCCAAGGTCTGCGATCGGAAGATCGAGGTGCGGCCGTTCCTGTGAACGACGGCGACGTCCGGGAGGCGATCACTCGCACCCACCGCGAGGAATGGGGCCGAGTGGTCGCGTCCCTGACAAAGCGTTTCGGTGACCTCGACATCGCCGAGGAGGCGGCGGCCGAGGCGTTCGCGGCCGCCGTCGAGCGGTGGCCGGCCGACGGTGTGCCGCCCAACCCCGGCGGCTGGCTGACCACCACCGCGGGCCGCAAGGCCATCGACCGGATCCGGCGCGAGAACAAACGCGACGACAAGCACAAGGAGGCTCGGATGGTGTACGACGACGACCCGCCCGAGCCTGTCGGCGCCATCGACGACGACCGGCTCCGACTGATCTTCACCTGCTGCCACCCGGCACTGGCCATGCAGACCCGCGTGGCGCTGACGCTGCGCATGGTCGCCGGTCTCACCGTGCCGGAGATCGCCCGCGCCTTCCTCGTGCGGGAGACCACCCTGGAGCAGCGGATCACCCGCGCCAAAGCCAAGATCAAGGCGGCCCGCATCCCTTACCGAGTGCCGTCCGCCGAGGATCTCCCGGCACGCCTGTCCGGCGTACTCGCCGTCCTGTACCTCGTCTTCAACGAGGGCTACCTGGCCACCGGCCCCGGCACCGACCCCCTGCGCCACGACCTGACCGCCGAGGCGATCCGGCTCACCCGCCTGATCCGAGCCCTCCTGCCGGACGATGGCGAGGTGGCCGGCCTGCTGGCGCTGATGCTCCTCACCGAGGCCCGCCACACCGCCCGGGTCTCGGGCGGCGGCGAACTGGTCCCCCTGGCCGAGCAGGACCGCGGGGCCTGGGACGCGTCCCTGATCGCCGAGGGCCACCGGCTGGTACGCGAGCGCCTCGCCGCTGCCGCCGCCGGAGCCGCCCCGGGCCGCTACCAGATCCTCGCCGCGATCAACGCCGTGCACACCTCCGCCCGTGACATCCGCGACACCGACTGGTCACAGATCCTCGCCCTCTACGACCACCTCGTCGGCCTCGACCCCTCACCGGTCATCGCCCTCAACCGGGCCATCGCGGTCGCCGAACTCGACGGCCCGGACGTGGCGCTGGCAGCCGTCGACCGCCTCGACGACAAGCTGGCCGACTATCACGCCTACCACGCCACCCGCGCCGACCTGCTACGCAGGCTGGGCCGAAGCCAGCAGTCACGCGCCGCGTACGACAGGGCCATCGAACTGGCAGGCAACACCGCCGAAACCGCCCACCTGACCCGCCGCCGCGACCAACTGGGCTAACTGCCACAGACCCCGATCGACACCCGGCGACAACCGGATCGGCCCAATACCCGCACGAGGTCGCCAGCCTCCAACAGTCGCCACCGCCCTGCCATCGGCACACCCGGACGAGACGCATGATCACTACCAAGCCCGCCCAGCGGCAGATGAGTGCGATGTCGGGGCCCGGGTCTCGCTGCGCTGCGCCTGCATGAGGGCGCTGGCTCGAGGGCTCGTCGCTGGCCTCGGGTGGATTCGGGGCGCGCCCGACCTCTAGGCTGCGCGGGGTGACGGCCATACCGGACAACGCGCTGCCCGGCCCGCTTTCCGACCGGGAACATCGAGTCCTCGGCGAGGCCGGCTTGGCTCTGTTCGCCGGACGGCTGGTCCTGGACGCGCAGCCGCCGATCGACGACGCGGTACTCGGTGCAGTGGCCGAGCGATGCGCCGGACCGCTGCCCGATCCGCTCATCGCGTTGTGGCGCACCGCCTTTGGCGGACGACTCGACTACGACCTGCGCATTGATCTTGACGGCCAGGACGTCCCGCTGTCGTTCGCGGAGCTGTTCTATCCGGACAGTGACGGCTACCACGACCTGTGGGGCTGGATCGATCACGAGTGCGAACTGGCCGAGGAGAGCCGGCCGGACTGGTCTGGCCGGCTCGTCCACCTTCCGATCGGTGGTTTCGAGTACCTCGAGCGCGTCTACGTGCACACTGCCGCCGGCCCGGACCACGGCGCCGTCGTCTGCTGGCGGCAGGGATTGCCACCCGGATGGGAGCTGTCCACCGGCGACCGTGCCGGACGGATCGCGGACGACCTGCGTGCACTGTTCGGCCGGCTCGTCCTGGATCAGGATCCCTGGGAGGCGCAGGACGGCACGGGCGCAGAGATGCGCGACGCCGTCGATGAACTGGGAGACAGCGGCGACCCGGACGCCCGGTCGGCTGCGGCGAAGCTGCGCCGGCTCGTCCAGGCGACCGTGCTCGACTGGCGCGGCGCGCTGGACGAGGGCACGCTCGCCGCGCAGCGCCGGCTCCGGCGTCTGGCCCTGGAACGGGCGGCGGCCGACGACGATGTGGCGCTGCTCGCGCGGCTGGTGGCGATGGGCTGTGATCCGGCGGAGGAGGTCGGCAGCGGGCTGAGCCCGCTCGAGGTGGCCCTGCTCCATCGGGCCTGGGCGGTCATCCCGTGGCTCCTCGAACAAGGTGTCCCGGTCGAGAACTCCCTGCGGGTCGGCGCACACGCCGTCGACGCGGATCTTGCCCGGACCCTCCTTGATCGAGGCGCGTCGATCGATGCTGGCACGGTGACGCGGGCGTTGGAGAACGACGATGCGGAGGTCGTGTATCTGCTGTCCCGCGCCGTGCAGCCAGACGAGGGACTCGCTCGGCTCGGACCGCGGCTGCGGATGTTGGCCGCCCAGGCCGCGCTCGCCGGCGGCCGTCTGACGGCCCAATCCGACGAAACGGCTGCCGAGCGTGAGCAGCGCCGGTCTTCGGTGCTGACAGAGCTCGCGGACCGATTCGACCCCGACCGCCGCACCTGACCGCGCACCCGGGCTGGTGAACACCATCAGCACATCGCCGCCCCAGTTGCCCGCGCAGTTGGCTGTCCCAGGTGGACTGGGCGTGGGCCACTGCGGCGACCACGGCTGATAATCGTCGGTGGATCGCTTACCGTGCGCATTGCCCAGACGACCAGAGCCGTATGCGGCATAAGCGGACGTCGTCTGGAGACGATCCTTGGTGCGGACCAGCGCCATGGTCGCCATTTGCGAATGATCGGGTCGGGTCCGCCCCTCGGTTCGGTGCTTGTGACGCAGAAACGTTACGAGGATTTGTCGCTCACGAGCCTGGTAACGACCCAGCGATGCTTGCCGATCATCCGGGCCCGAGTGAATCCCAGCGACTCGTAGGTCGACAGTGCACCGTTGTACAGGAACCCGGCGGCCACCGCGTCGGCAGGTTCGGGATATCCCTCCACGGCCCCCCGCCGAGGATCGCGATCATCTCCAGCGCCCCGGCCAGCGCGGCGGCGGCACACCTTTGGCGCCGGTGCCCTTTGCCGACGCCTTCGGGATGAAATCCCATGCACCTGTGGGCCGCGCAGGTCACATCGTCCGTCCCGGCGGCAGTCGTCGGCGAACCGCCGATTTGAGGCGACATCAGCCGTCGGCTTGATCTGCGATGCCGTCCCACGCTCCGCAGAGCGGTAGCGTCAGCGGCGGCCGGACTGACCGGGGCGTTCCGGGGTCGTGACCGCGCGGCGACCGGCCGGACGTCCATGGAATTTGCGGATGCGGCAGACGGAGAACGGAGGGGTGCGTGTGAGCGCGCGTTTCGAGGAGATCGACTGGCGTCAGACGGCCAAGGGCGCCATCAGCCTGCGGCGTCGGCGAGACCCGGCCTCGGGCACCGAGGTGTACGAGGTCAAGCTCGACGATGACTTCCTCATGTCCAGTCAATTCACGGCGGGGGAGATCGCGCTGGCCCGGCTCGGCCTGGAGCCGCTGGCGGACACCCACCTCGACGTGATCGTGGGCGGGCTGGGTCTCGGGTACACCGCCCATGCCGTGCTGGAAGACCCGCGTGTGCGCTCGCTCACCGTCGTGGAAGCACTCGATGAAGTGATCGGATGGCACCAACGACATCTGGTGCCCCTGGGCGCAGACCTGACGTCTGATCCTCGTTGCCGTCTCCTCCGTGCCGACTTCTTCTCCCTCGCCGCCGATCCCCACGGCTTCGATCCAGGCATTCCGGGACGCCGCTTCCACGCCATCGTCGTCGATATCGATCACTCGCCGCGGCATGTACTCGACCCCGCCCATGCGCCCTTCTACGAGCTCGGTGGCCTGCGCGGGCTCACCGGCCGGCTCCACCCTGGCGGTGTGTTCGCCCTATGGTCCAACGACCCGCCGGATGAACACTTCAATGACATACTCGCCCAGGCGTTTTACGCTTCACAAGCACATGTCGTCGAATTCCACAACCCTTTCCAAAATCGGACCGCGACCAACACGGTCTACGTCGCAAGGACGCAACCCGCCCAGGCGTAACGCTGGCCGACCGATCTGCGGCTTGTGCGGGCGTTGGTGTTACGACCGGACGCGGCGATGCCACCTGCCGCGCACCGATACCGACACCGGCGGCACAGCGCTCACCCGGGCTACCGGGTCCACCGATGCCGATCCGGGCACACGTCGTCGGGAGAAGTGGATGCTATTTCGTGGTCTTGTTGAGGGCACCGCTGACAAATAGCACGTCCGCCATGCGCAGGTCGTCGTCCTTGATAGGCGGAAGGTCGTTGGCAGCGAGCAGATCTCGGACGGTGATGGTGTTCAGCGTCCAGCCGCAGTCGGTCAGGTAGGAAGCCGCTTCGTTGCGCTCACCGAAATAGCGCAGCCGCACGTGGTCGAGATCGAAACCGTGCGCACGCCAGTGTTCGGAGATGCGGTGCAGGCCTTCCTTCGTCTGGTCCTCGTCGCCTGGTCGGGGGTTGGGCCTGCTTTCGGTGGCCACCCGGCTTCCCAGCGCGCTGAGTTCGGTGATGGAGTCCAGCAAGCTGTCCTGCGCCTCGGGCGGCAGGTAGCCCAGCAGGCCCTCGGCGCTCCACGCGGCCGGCCGGGCCGGGTCGAATCCGGCGGTGCGCAGTGCGGCGGGCCAGTCGTCGCGCAGATCGACCGCGACCACTCGCCGGTCGGCGGAGGGTGCGGCGCCCAACTCTGTCAGTGTCCGGGTCTTGAACTCGATGACCTGCGGCTGGTCGACCTCGTACACCACGTCTACCGCCATTTCCCCACCAAGGAGATGCTGGTCGCTGAGGCGTTCACCGACCAGATGCTGGCATGGCGATCCATCCTCGACGAAGGGCTCGCCGACCCTGATCCCTGGCACGGCTTCTGCGTCACGGTTGAGAAATTGTGTGAGCTGCAAGCACGCGACCGCGGCTTCATCGCGGTCTTCAAGTCCGCCTTCCCGCGCGCGATGGATTTCACCGCGAACCGCTCTTCCTCGCTGACCTCCGCAGCCGAACTGATCCGCCGCGCCAAGGACGCCGGACGCCTGCGCCCCGACGCCGTCCTGGACGACCTCATCCTCATGATCATGGCCAACGGCGGGATCCGCGCGAGTACGCCGTCAGCAGGAATCGCGGCCTCCCGGCGCTTCGCCGCACTCATGATCCAAGCGTTCCAAGCCTCACCAGCGCCCTCGCCGCTGCCGCAACTGACGTCTGCGGTGCCGGTACCTCGACGCAGGCCACCAGGCGGAATTACAGGATGATCGAGGGTCGAACGCCCGGCCATCGGCAGATCCGCGCGGCGACGCGGATCGCCGGCGGTTCCCGGTGTCTGCTCGGCCTACTGGTGCCGCCAGGCAGCAGCGCATACCTCTATCCAGGTCGCGAGGTCGGGCACATTATTGATCGTGAGCAGCGAGTATGGCGGGGAGCCGTCCAGTGGTGTGACATCTTGGAACGCGTGGTCCGGTGCGAAGAGAAGTAGCCGACCGTTGTCACGATGCGCCAGTGTCAGATTCCCGTTCGCCTCTACGGCGACGGTGTAGTACTCATCCGGGTTGATGGAAACCTTCAGGCCGTCGCCTTCCCAGAGCCACGCATAGTCGGTCAGGACGTCCGCGATTCGGACCCGTGTCGCATCAGCCGTGAGCACCTCGTCCTGGTTGTTCCACCAGGTGGCGGGCTCACCAAATTTCTCGACGATCCCGCCGCAGAGCTTCCAGAAGCTCTTGTGCGTCTTCGCAACGGATTCGCCGTCCGCGTCCTCGGGCGGGTGGCTGAGCCATCCTCGTCGATCGTCCGGTGGTCCCCATGCCAGCAACTCGTAGGCAGTGTCTCCCACGGAGATGGGGGTGAGAGTCGTCGAGTCCAGCAGCGCGGACAGCTCCGGCAGGTCTTCAGCCGATCCGCGGGTCCACGGCTGTGCCTCGCCCACTGCGACGCTTTCTCCGGGGTGGAGGAACCATGAAACCTCCCGGAGGAACAGCTCCCAGTCGCTCATGCCCCGATGATGGCAGGCCCGCTCTTGTCCGCCGATCAGGAAGCCCGCGAGACCGCGCATCGGCTACGTCACCGAGCAGGGCACCATCACCTGCCGCTCGCGAAATCAACGCGCTCCTGCCAACCGGCGGCCGAGGGATCGCGTGAGTCAGGCCTTGGCGCGCTGCTCCTTGAGGCGGAGGTTCTCTTTGCGGACTTCGGCTTGGATGGCCTGCTCGCGTCCCAGCCAGTCGGGGTTCTCCGCCTTCAGGTTCTCGATCTCGGCCGTGGTGAGGGGGCCTGTGATGCCGGCGCGGGCCAGACCTGAGGCGGAGACGCGGAGCTTGGCGGCGATGACCTGGCGTGGGTGAGGGCCCTCGCGGCGCAGGTCGGCGAGCCACGAGGGCGGGTCGGCTTGGAGCGCGTTCAATTCGTCCCGGGAGACGGGGCCTTCCTGGAACTCGGCGGGCGCTGCCGACAGCAGGATCCCCAGCTTCTTGGCCGCGGTCGCGGGTTTCATGGTCTGCGGCGTCTTCGCCTTGGACGTGCTCATGATCTCAAGGGTAACCAGCGGGAGGAGGCCACCTGGGCGTGACTAGGCTGAAGAAGTGACCAATGGTGAGTTCCGGCTGGCCTACGCGCCGGGGGTGACGCCCGCGAAGTGGGCGGGGGTGTGGGCCGAGCGGGTGCGTGAGGTGCCGCTTCGGCTGGTGCAGATGCCCGCCGCCGAGATCGTCCCCCTGCTGCGGGACGGTGGTGTGGACGCGGCGTTCGTGCGCCTGCCCGTCGACCGCACGGCCCTTCATGTGATCCCGCTGTACCTGGAGACGACCGTGGTGGTGGTGCCGAAGGATCACGCCGTGGCCGCGGTGGAGGAGGTGGAGCTTGCCGATCTCGCCGACGAGGACGTGTTCGAACCGCTCGACGACGTCTTGGCCTGGGGCGACCGCCCCGGGCAGCCTGCCTTCACCCGTCCTGAGAACACCGCTGACGCGATCGAGTTGGTGGCGTCAGGAGCCGGCGTCCTGCTGCTCCCGCAGTCTCTGGCCCGCCTCCACCACCGCAAAGACCTCACATACCGCACCGTGACCGACGCTCCTCAGTCCCAGATCGGCCTGGCCTGGCTCGAGGCCGAGACGACCGACCTCATGGAGGAACTGATCGGCATCGTCCGCGGCCGCACTCTCAACAGCTCCCGTGGCCGCAAACCGCAACAGCAGCCCACCGGTAAGAAGCCACCGCTGAAGCGCTCCACCCCCAAGCGTCGCCGCCAAACGCGCCGCCGGACGTGAAGAGGACCATGCCTGGCGCCTTGGCGCTAGTGATCGTCCCGCGCTGTGATCAGGCTTGGTGGTCGCGGGGTGGAAGCGCGAAGACGTCACCGCGAAGACAGTCACTCCTTGGTTCGGGCGACAAGGGAGCCGGTTCGCCGAGGACGATCTGCGCGCGCCACCCACCGATCGCGAGCCCGTAGGCGGCGTGATCGGAGAGCCGGTCGTCGGCTGCGTCGCCGAACAGGCCAGCGTGCTCAAGAATGACGAACAATGCGTCTGCGGCGCAGGTCACCGTCCCGGCGGCTTCGTCGGCACTCGTGTCCGGATTGAGTTCGCGGTAAATGCGGCGCGCGACCGTGAGGAGACGGTCGGCGTCGGTCACCGTGAAATCGTGCCGCAGCCGCAAGGACAGGGCCATCCCGTCGGCGAGCGGATCGTCCCCGATCGTGTTGTCATCGCTCGACATGCCGACACGGTATCGAGCACGCCGACGGGACCAGAACCGAAGGATGGATCGTGATCCCCTACTGGGACACTGGAACGAGTCGGCCCATGGCACCGCCCCACAACGCGATCTGCGGCATGAGCGGAGGTCGTCCGGCGGTGGCCCACCGAAGCGTGGTCCCTCTCGACACGTTATGTGACACCTACGACTTGGCCGACGAGGTGATCGGCGATCCGGCCGGGGCTGCGGAGTCCGGCACCCCCGCGTAGTCGGGCAGCTCGATGCCGTTGATCGCGCGCCCGACCAGCTCGGTGAACCATTCGCCGGCGAAATCGGGGCGCGGCTCGGCGTCTGGCCCGGGGACGTCGCGGCTGCGGGCGTTCAACCGGCCGATCTCCTGGTTGGCCTCGACGAACGAGCGCATCCGCGCCTCGTAGCGGGCGAACCCGGCGTCGGGGTCCCATCCGGCGGCGGCCAGCTCTCCGGCCAGCAGGTAGGCGCCGACCAGGGCCAGCCCGGTGCCCTGCCCGGACATCGGCGAGGAGCTGAACGCCGCATCCCCGAGCAGCACCACCCGTCCACTCGACCAGCGGTCCATCACCACCTGGGCGACCTGGTCGAGGTAGAAGTCCGGGGTGTCGTCCAGGTGCGCGAGGATGTCGTGGGTCAACCAGCCCAGGCCCGCCATCCGCTCACGCAGCAGGACCTTCTGGGCCGCGACGTCACGGTAGTCGACGTCGAAGTCGGCCGAGGCGAAGTAGAACATGGCCATCGCCCGGGTGGCGTCCTGGATGGGCCGCAGGAGGGCAGAGCGCCCGGACTCCTGGTCCTGGTGCTCGAGCAGCCAGCGGTCCAGCCCGAACTCGTTGGGCACACTGTAGAAGGCCAGCACCTGCCCGAGGTGGCGGAGGAACCGCTTACGCGGCCCGAAGACCATCGCTCGCAGCTCCGAGTGCAGCCCGTCGGCCCCGACCACCAGGTCGAAGCGCCGCCGGTCGCCGCCCGCGAAGACCACGTCGACCCCGTCCGCGTCCTGGGCGAGCCCGGCGATTCGGTCGCCGAAGACGTACTCGACGCCGCCGCGGGTGTCGTCGTAGAGCACCTGGGCCAGGTCCCCGCGCAGGATCTCGATGTCCGCGATGAACCCGTCGCCACCGTCGTCGTCGGCACGGAAGGTCTCCAGCACTTGCCCGTCCGCGTCCACGGTGTGCGCGCCGGCGGTGTCGGTGCACGCCGCGCGCACCGCCGCGTCCAGCCCCATGCGCCCGATGACCTCTCTGGCGACCCCGCGCGCGTCCACCGCCTGCCCGCCAGGACGCAGCTCGGGAGCCCGCTCCACCACGGTCACCTCGGCCCCCCGCCGGCGCAGCCAGTGGGCCAGCGCGGGTCCCGCGATGCTCGCCCCCGCCACCAACACCCTGGGAGCGGGTGCTGGCCGAGCTGGCAACATCCCAGCGCAACCACCGTAGGCTCGCGCCCGCCCGGGCGACGGCCGAGGAGGCGCTGGAGATCGGACGCCGCACGGGCGACCGTGCCGTCCAGGCGCACGCGCTTGTCACGCTCGCCGCGCTGGCCGCCGCGAACGCGGACCTGGCCACCGCGAACGACCTGTTCGACCAGGCCGGCGCGGCCGCCTCCGCCGCGGGCGCGCATGACACCCGGTTGCTCGTGGCGGTCACCCAGTCCGACACCCTGGAGGCCGCCGGCGAGCACGTCCGAGCGGCGCGGGCCGCGCGGCAGAGCATGGCCCTGGCCGACAGTCTGGGGCTGGCGCGCACTCGCGGGACGCTCTTGGCGCCGAACCTGTCCGAGTCGCTGCTGTCGCTCGGCCGCTGGCCCGAGGCGACGCAGGTCAACCGGGACGCGCTCCGCCTGGCGCCACCGCCGCTCTATCGGGCGTACCTGCAGATCATCCAGGCGACCATCGACCTCAGACGCGGAGACACCGACCAGGCCCGAGCGGCAGCCGAGCAGGCCAGAGCCGCGATGCGCGGCCACAACCGTGGCGAGGAGTCGTGTCTGGAGCCCGACCTGCTGGACTGCCGGCTGGCCCAGATCAAACAGGACTCCGGCGCCGTCGCCGCGATCACCGGGCACGTCCTTGATGATCACGATCTGCCGGTCGGCCCCCGGTACGGCTGGCCCCTGCTGGTCACCGCCGTGCAGAGACTGAACGACCACCGGCAGGCCGAGGGCCTGATCCAGCAGCTGGTCGACTGGAGCAAAAAGCTCCCGGTCACCGGCCGGCTCCAGCGGGCGTACCGGCTGACGTTCGACGCCGAAATGAGCCACGAAAACATCGACGCATGGCCCCAGGCGATAACGGCGTGGCGCGAGCTTGAGCAGCCCTACGCCCTGGCGGAGACGCTGCTCCGCGCCGCCCACGCCGCGGTGTCCACCCGGAACAGAAAGCAGGCGACCGTCTTCCTTACCGAAGCCGCGTCGATCGCGACCGATCTAGGGGCGAAGCCGCTGCGCACCGAGATCGAGAAGCTGGCCGAACGGTCCCGACTGCCGGTCAAAGCGACCGCCTCGCCTGCCCGGAAAGAGACCCCGGCCGGCCTCACCAACCGTGAACTCGAGGTACTGGAGCTGCTGGCAGCCGGACTAAGTAACCGCCAGATCGGCGAGCACCTGTTCATCTCCGCCAAGACCGCCGGCGTCCACGTATCCAACATCCTGGCCAAGCTGAGGGTGACGACCCGCCTGGAAGCCTCCACCTGGGCCCACCGAACACACCTCTTCGATCAAAAATGACCGCCGGCCCCACAGCGTTCGGGTAACCCGCAACACCCCTGTCCTCGGGCACCGGAACATGCGTTGATTCCCTGCCGCCCCCTGCCAGGGGGCGAGGGGAGGAGGCCGCAGGGGATGGCCCGCCCGCTGGAGGGACGGAAGCCGATGTCAGACCGAGTTCGACCCACTGGAGTTGTTGTACGTTCTCCGCTCTTCGGCATGAGCGGGCGGCTCGGTTTGACGGCGGCAGGCACGCGCGGGGGATTGCTGTCAGTGGCCGAGGTAGTTGCTGGCGGCGGTGATGCATGCGGTTCGGCGGGTGGTTTCGTGGGGGAATCGTCGGCTGCATTCGGCGCGTAGCCACGCCGGTGCCCTGCGAGGGTGGTGCCCTTTGCTGGCGCGTGGCTGGGGATGATGTGGCGCGGGGTGTTCGTGCTCGTCTCGGCGAGGTGGCTGTGGCGTTGGAGTATTCCGGGGGCCGGAGGCTGACGGAGCGTGTGGGGGGTGCGTTTCGGGTGGAGATTGATCGTTCGGCGGCATGCCGCGGCTGGTGCTGCGGTCGGCTGGTCCGGCCCGGATGCGTGGGTGTGAGGGTTTGGGCGGCCGGGGACGGAAGGGCTGCTGAGCGGCCGGCCCGGCGACCTCGCATCGGATCCGCGCCACGCTGCGCGCCGTTCTTAATCAGGCGATCCGGGAACGGCGCATTGATCTCAACGTCGCCTCCCTGATCGAACGGCCCTCCGGCCGCCGCCCCAAGGCACTGGTGTGGACACCCGAACGTGTCCGCCAATCGCGCCACGCCCGCGAAGCGTTCATCGACACCAAGAGCCGCCTCCGAGGAGCGAAGGTACGCAGCGGCCGCGTCAAAACGATGGACGCCTATGTGCGCCCGCCGCGGCCCTCCCCGGTCATGATGTGGACATCTGAACAGACCGGGTCTTCCTCGACCGCGCGGCCCGGCACCGGCCGTACGGGCTCTATCACCTCATCGCGTTCCGGGGGCTGCGGCGGGATGAGGCGTGCGGGTTGCGGTGGGCTGATGTCGACCTGGACGAAGGCACCATCCGGGTCCGGTGGCAGATCACCCAGATTGGCGGCCACACCGAACAAGGCCGCCCCAGAGCTGAAGCCGGAGAACGACAGGTCACTCTCGACCAGCACACCACCAAGCAACTGGCCGCTCACCGCACCGGACAGAACCAGGAACGCCTGGCTGCGGGCTACACCTGGAACGACACCGGGTTCGTCTTCACCCAACCCGACGGGACCCCGCTGGCGCCCATGGCCGTCTCCGAACAATTCCTGCTCCTGACCATGGAGGCTGGCCTCCCGCCCGTTCGGCTGCATGACCTTCGGCACGGCGCCGCCACCATCCTGCTGCGCGCCGGACACGACCTGAAAGTCGTCCAAGAGACGCTGGGATTGTCATCGATCACCATTGCCTCCGACACCTACACCAGCGTCCTGCCCGACCTGGCCCGCCAATCCGCAGAGGATGCCGCTGCCGTCATCCTCAACGCCCGCACCGGAACCGAGCCGGACGAAACGACAGCAGCCAGGCCGCGTCGTCCACCTAACCCACAGGCCGAGCCGATGACCGGCGTGAGTTGACCATCGGATTCACGACACCGGGGTCCGCGCCCAGAGCGGCTTCCGGGCGCGGACCCCGGCCCGTGTTCGGCGGCGTAACAGGCAGGTGGAAGGCCGACAACCGCCTGTACGGCGTCGTTCTGGTGGTCGCCGGATGTCTACGCCCAGAGCAGCGGCTGGGCGGGCGGCCGCTGCTGATTCGCCAGGGCTGCGGCGACACGGGCGCGACAGCCGAGCGAACATCGAGCGAACACGGGGACATATCAGGACAGGATTTTGGATCTTGGCAGTGGTAAGACTGCAGGTCAGACGGGGGCGCGCCCGGCAGGATTCGAACCCGCGACCGTCGGATTAGAAGTCCGAAGCGGTCAGGCGGCTCCGTGCCCTTGTTGACCTGCGCCTACTTTCCGGCGGGACGGCGCTCCACGCAAGATCATTCCGTACATACTCCGGATCTTGCTCGGAGGCCGCCGCTTGCTCCGCGGGAGTCTCCGTGCGGCCTGCGGCTCACAGGTAGATTGGACACTATGACCGCTCAGCCCGAGGAGCCGACCGCGCCGCACGATCCTGGCGAGGATCCGGCTGCGATCTTCGATGCGCTTCCGCCGGCGCATCGTGACCAGTTCCGGGCCGAGTATGACGAGGCGCTCGACGCCGCGCACGACCTGGTCCGTTTCAAGCAGGTCCAAACCCTCCTTCGGCAGTGGCGCCTACGTGCCATCGCCTACGGCCGTCCCGGATACGACGAGGCGGTACAGGACGCCTTGCAGGGCAGGGAAGAAAGCTTCGTTCGCTACACGCCGCCTGGCTGGGAAGGCCGGGTGTGACGTACCGCTGGGACGGCTTCCACGGCCGTGCGCTGTACGAGCTCAACGGACTGCCCAACGAAGTCCGCGACGGCCCACTACTTGAGCGCCTCCTCGATCTCCTGGAGACCCCGTGGGACGCGGTACCGGAACGGCCAGGCCAGACAGCCGTCCGACATGCCTTCTTCGGCGCCAACAGCGAAGGCATGCTCACGCTGCTGATCGATGACGAGGTTGAGACGCTGCGCATCATCGACATCCTGTGGATGGGATAGCGGCGTAGCCGCTGTTCTGCCCCCAACTTTCCTCCCCCCGGCCCAACGAGACCTGCACTTAGTGGCGGACGGGTTCTGTCAAGGGTGGCGCAGCCATCACGTAGTGACGCCCGTAGGGCGCCCTTGACGGATTCCGTTCGCCGCCATCCTCAAGCCATCGGGTCGGGGGGAGCCCCGCACCCTTCCAGTTCAACTTGTGACGGCCTGTCTGTGGGGCCTGCTGGAATGCGGGGATGAGTGAACATCCTCAACTGGTCACGCAGTTGCTCTCGGCAGTGGTCGCGTACACGTGGTTCTTCGAGACCTGCGACGAGACGGTGTTGGACGACGACACGGCGCTCAAACAGCAGGAGTACGCCGGTTACCTTCTCAATCAGCTCTCCGATGCGGACAAGCGGCGGGTTGCTGACGAGCTGGCGATCCTAGCGGCGAGTGAGACGGACCCGGCGTACCGAGAGTTCGTGGAGACGTTCGCCTTCGCCATGGGCCTGGTGGAATCCGAGGAGGGCTGAGGCGGTGGCGCGACCCGGCGGCGAGCGGTTGGAGCGGGGCCGGCGGACGTGGCGCGATGCGCGGCCCAGCGCGGTCGTCCGGTGACCGGCGCCCACGCCGCACGCTCCGGGCGGCCAGGCGCGGGGCCGCGCAGCGGCCTGAGCGCCGCCGCCCCTTGACTGCGGGCGATGTTCGCGTGCATGTACTTCGCCGGTCTTCGTCCGGCTGAGGCTGCGGGTCTGCGGCGGCAGGACTGCGAACTTCCGGCAACTGGCTGGGGCCTGATCACGGTCAAGAAGACCCGGCCGCAGGCCAACAAGCGATACACCGACTCGGGGGAGACCTTCGACGATCGGGGCCTCAAGCATCGGGAGGGCGACATCGTGCGGCCGGTCCCGATCCCTCCTGAGCTGGTGGCGCTTCTCCGGGAACACCTCGACGCCTTCGGGACGGCTGAGGACGGGCGGTTGTTCGTCACCGGTGGCGGTCAGTCGTTCTCCGGGTCGGCCTATGCGCAGGTCTGGAAGCGGGCTCGCGGCCTGGCGCTGACTCCCGATCAGGTCGAGTCCCCGTTGGCGGCGCGGCCGTACGACCTACGGCATGCGGCGGTATCGCTGTGGCTCAACGCGGGTGTCCATGCCCCCGAAGCGGCGGAACGCGCTGGTCACGGGGTCGACGTGATGTTGCGTGTTTACGCTAAGTGCATCGACGGGCAACGCGACGTCGCCAACCAGCGTATCGAGGACGCGTTGGTGTTATCGGCAACTACCGTGGAGAGGCTCCGGAGTATTCCGGGGCCTCTCTCCGCTTCTGGGCTGACCTGCGCAAACGCGGCCCAAGTCATTCCGCGTATATTCCGGGAACAGTGCCGCGTGGCTGCGTTCGGTGGCATCTGGCTGCATCCGGCCGATCTGACGCAAGAAGTGTTCTCGCAGGTCAGAGGCTAGATGGCCTGGTTGTGGAGGCGCGCCCGGCAGGATTCGAACCCGCGACCGTCGGATTAGAAGTCCGATGCTCTGTCCAGCTGAGCTACGGGCGCTCGGCGCCCGGCGGGACGCCGGGACACAGTGTAAGGGTGCGCGTCCTCCGGCTCCACATCTATAACGCCGTCACCAGGGGTGGGCGGGGGTTCTATCTTTGGATGCTGTGGTCGTGGACTTTGAGGTGCCGCTCTCCGGCGGGGACGTGTCGGACGGTGTGGTGCGGGTCGGGGAGACGGTGCGGCGGCCGTTGCGGGCGCATAGTCCGGCGGTGCACGGGTTGCTGCGGCATCTGGAGGCGGTCGGGTTCGACGGGGCGCCGCGGGTGCTCGGGGTCGATGGGCG
>NZ_SMKY01000181.1 GCF_004349235.1 Actinomadura darangshiensis
GTGTCGCCGTCGGCCTTGAGGCCATGGGCGGCGGCGGTGATCTTGTTGTAGATGGCGTGGGCGTCTTCGACGGCCAGATCGCACAGGGCCAGGTCGGCGGTACCGGACGGGTTCTCCCACAACTCCAGCCGCCGCCTGCGCTCTGCCTCCCGCTT
Organism: Actinomadura darangshiensis; assembly: GCF_004349235.1. GTDB lineage: Bacteria > Actinomycetota > Actinomycetes > Streptosporangiales > Streptosporangiaceae > Spirillospora > Spirillospora darangshiensis. The sequence goes on from NZ_SMKY01000181.1 coordinate 156, forward strand.
GCGTTCCTCGATCACTTCGGGTGCCAGCCGCTGCGCGATGCGCTTGATGCGGCGGCGCAGTTGTCCGGTGGTCTGGTCGGACGCCTTCTCAAGAGCGGCTGCTTCGACCCGCTTGGTGGCCTGCTCGGGGAGGTCGTCGGTGGTGTCGCATATGACACGGGCTTTGGCCAGGTCGATTCGTCCGGCTTCCAGTGCCGCGCCGGTCGCGGACAACGGACCGGTGAGCCGTTCGGCCAGGTGCACGAGGGTGGCGGCGGCGTTGCTGGTGACCGTCAAGGCCGCAGCGACCTCTTCGGTAACCGACTCGCGCGCGGACAGAATCCGGTAATCAGGCTCACCATCGCCCTCCGCATCGATGCGACGCCGATGGAGTTCGGCAATGGCAGCAAGTTCTTGCGCCTGCGCCCATGAGGTACGCCGCCGAGCCACTCTGGCGACTTCGAGAAGTTCATCGTCAGAGACGCCACCTAGACAATCACTCCGCCCGGAAGGAAAGACGGCCGATGGCGGGTCAGGCAGGGACCACGCCCGTTCTTCCCATTCACGCTGGTGATCGTTCACAGCAACATACACCGACACGGTTTCCACCTCCCAACCTCAACTCCCTCAATTCTACGTCATATTTGCATCCGCAAAACTCGACAACTCAGACATGCCACGCCATCACCACATCTTTCTTTGATTTTCTTTAAACAACGCCCAGCAACACTGTCACCTACAAAACCGGCCACGAACGCCGCCACCGACCCTCACCTCGTCGACGCCATTCAACCGCGCGAAACACAGCGCCGTCACTCGTCGACCGAACCACGCGCCGACCAGACGCGACAAAACCAACCTCAACCCAGCGACCGCAACCAACGTGACAGCAACCGGCGACAAGGGAAACGAGCGCACCCACCCACGGAAGGCCACCTCAGCCACCCACTCACAAGCAACCATAAAAATCCCGATAGAAAAGGGACACCAGCCACGTACGCGACACGCAGAAGCACGACAGACAGAACCGGCGAACGTGAAACGGGCCCGCCAACGTCCGGAAGACGAAGAGCCGGGAGACGGAGAGCCGGAAGACCGCGCGCCCCGGACCGATGAGTTCCACCGTCCCGCTCAGTCTCTTCCAAGACAAGGCACGCACCACCCGGGAGAGGACGGCACGCACCATGACGACCCAAGCCAAGAGCACGAAGAGCACGCCGCTCGACAAGGAGTTCACCGAGACCCTGCGGAAGAGCCCTGCCAAGGGCGGCTGGACCTACGTCATCTGGCCCGAGTCGGCGGACTTCTTCGGCACCCGCGGGCTGGTGAAGGTCAAGGGGACCATCGACGGCCACCCGTTCCAGGGCTCCTTCATGGCGCTGGGCGACGGCAACCACAAACTGCCCGTGAAGGCGGAGATCCGCGAGGCGCTCGGCAAGGACGTTGGCGACAGTGTCACCGTCCACCTCACCGAACGCCTCAGCTAGACCTAGAGCATTAGACCTGGGCCATCCGGCGACGAACCGCGTTCAGAGAGAGTTCCAGAAGGAGCACTTGCTGGGTTTCGTGGTGTCCGTCCGGTGGATGCCGTCTGCTCCAAGTCCGAGGGACAGGACGTCGCCCGACGACCGGAATCGCGGCCAGTGCGGCGTGTGCCGCGCCTTGGGCTTGCCATGCCAGGCGAAGGACGTCCAGTAGCCGACCATGGCGTCGGAGAGCCGCTGCTGCCGCGGGTCGAGTTCGCCGAGCAGCCCCGGGAAAAGGAAGGTCAATTCCGTGGCGTGCTCGGCGCCCTCGTCGAATCCGGGGACGTCGATGAGCGGCGGCGCGGTCCGGTCGGCGAATTGGTAGGCGTATACCGGGACGCCCGCGCGCTTGAGCATCTGGAACGCGTCCTGGTGCAGGCAGGCCGACAGCGCGCCGCCGGCATCGGTCTGGATCGTGGCCAGCGCGATTCTGGGATCGGGGTAGTCCCGTGCCGGATATTGGGCGAGAACCGCATCGGCTTTGTCACCATAGGTGGCGCGGACGATTCCCTCGTATTGGGCCGCGGTGATGGGCTGCGGATAGATGAGGGAAACGAACAGGCGCATCTCGTCCAGCGTGTTGCCATGCATCACCGGCACCCGATTGAACCGCCCCTTTTCGATCGCCTGCACGGGTTGCAGTGGCAGCACACGATCGCCGCCCGCGACAGGTCCCGCGCTCATGCCCTTGGCATCGAATGTCTCCAGCAGCGTCTTGACGGGCACCGCGCGCAAGCACGCGGCGTTCTCAACCGGTGAGCCCTTGTCGCACCCCACGGCCTGTGCGACCGTCACCGCATCGCCCTCCGCGGAGTCCTCGGTCCTCACCGGCGTGGCGCAACTGAAGCTCTGCGGGATGACCTTGTGGAACAGTCCGGAGGCGGACGGCGAGACGAGATTGGCGCAGGAGTCAGCGGCTCCAGCGGACTCGCCGAACAAGGTCACATTCCGTGGGTCCCCGCCGAAGGCCCTGGCGTTCCGCTGCACCCACCGCAAGGCGGCCTGCTGGTCGAGGAGGCCGTAGTTGCCCGCCTGATACCGCCGGTCGGCGCCGTTCTCCAGGCCCGGGTGCGCGAGCCAGCCGAGCGGCCCGAGGCGGTAGTTGACGGTGACGACCACGACGTCGCCGTCCACGGCGAGTTTGGCGGCGTTGTAGGCGCTTCCGCTCCCGGTCAGGTTGCTGCCGCCGTGCACCCACACCATGACCGGCAGCGCGTGCCGTCCGCGCGTCCGGCTGGGGGTGGTGACGTTCAGATACAGGCAGTCTTCGCCGTAGGTCGTCTCGCCCCCGTAGGGCGGCGCGATCTGTGCGCACTGGCTGCGCGGGAACGTCGCGTCATACGTGCCGGTCCATGACCGCGCCGGCTGCGGCGGCCTCCAGCGCAGGTCTCCTGTCGGCGGTTGCGCATAGGGGATGCCTTGGAAGAGCCGGTGGTCCTGTTGCACCTGTCCGCGCACGGGCCCCAGGTCGGTGCGCACGATGGCGGACGGTTCCGCGGGACGGTCCAGGGCCGCGGCCGGAGCCGCCCCGGCGAGAAGGAGAGCGGACGCGAGCAGTGAGATGCCGGTGAGCCTCACAGGGCCCCCTTTCAGCGCGACGCATCTGACGCCCCCGAAGCCCCGGAGCCCCGAGCCCGCCGAGCCCCGGACCCAAATTAGAACTTGATTCTAAGATTGATGCAACCCTCGGGAGGGCGCGGATCACCAGCGTTGGCGGGCCTCCTCCGCCCAGCCGGTGAGGCCGTCGAAGTCGATCCAGGTGCCGTCGTCGGCCTGGGCGCGGCCGCTGAAGTGGCCGAAGCACTGGTGGGTCTCGGTGCCGACGATGCCGAGTTCCGTCCGCGCGACCTTCTCGTGGAACGGCCGGAACTCGGCCTCGACACGCGCCCCGCGGATCGTCCAGGGGCGGAGCCAGTCGGCGCGGTCATAGGTCCAGGAGAGCTCTTCGCCGATCTTGTGGAGCCGGCCGCCGACGAACAGGGCGTTCTCGGTCATGCCGGTGCCGTCCGTCCACTCGCCGCCGAGTTGGAGCGCCAGCCCGGGCCCGCTCGCCGCCGCCCAGTTCCATGTCATCCGGTACGGCCACTTGCCGCGCCCGTGGTCGAGGACGGCGAAGGCGCCCTCCCCGATCTCATGGTCGCCGGACGGGAGCCGGAGCCGCCCCCGCACGGGGCGCCCGACGTCCTTGACCGTGTACTGGAACCGCCGGGAGCTCCACGGGATCACCACGCCGAGCGACTCGTGACCGTCCGGCAGCGGAATCTCGACGTCCAGATCGACCGCTCCGGGCACCAGGGCCCGCACGCGGGAGCCGTCCGGCCGCTGCCGCACACCGACCGCCACTCCCGAACCGCGCGCCGACGCCTCCCCCACGCCACTCCGATCGGGGAACAGGGCACCGCGCGCGAACGGGACGACACCGTCCCGTCCCGTCTCCTCGCCGGTCTCGCGATCCAGCACGTAGACACCATGGACACCGGCGTAGTCGAGCGACGAGGCGACCAGCCCGATGATGTGCCGGGGCGTGACGATGCCCCAGTACTCCCACCGCTTGGCCCGCCCCCATCCGCGCAGGTTCGCGCGGTGCAGCGGCCGGCGGGTCCAGCCGACCGCGCCGGGGTTGAGCCGCCCGCCCGGCGTGCACAGGTCGACGGGCCCGGTGATCTCGCGCTCGTGGGTCGGCATGCCCCGAGGCTACTCAGCGGTCCCCGAGGCTACTCAGCGGTCCCCGAGGCTACTCGGCGGTGGCAGGCTGATCACATGCCCGTCCCGCCCGTGCCGCCCGCGCTCGCCCGCAACGCCGTCGAGACGTGGGGCACCGACGGCCGCCGCTGGCTCGACGACCTTCCCGACATCCTGGACGCGATCGCCCGCGATTGGCGGCTGCGCCTCGGCCGCCCGTTCGACGGCCTGAGCTACCACTGGGTGACGAAGGCGACGCTGGAGGACGGTCAACGGGCGGTCCTCAAACTCGGCCCGCCTGGACAGGGCCACCTCGACGTCGAAGCGGCGACCCTGGAGTTCTACCAAGGCCAGGGCGCGGTACGGCTGCTGGCCTTCGACCCGGCCCGCGGCGCGCTCCTCCTGGAACAGGCCGGGACGCCCGCCACCCACCTCGTACCCGCCCGCGACGAGGAGGCGACGGAAGCCGCGATCACCGTGATGCGGCGCCTGCACCGCCCACCACCTCCCGCTTGTCCGCTTCCCTCGCTGACGACGGTAAGCGCCACTTTCTCCACTCATCTTCAACGTTTTCCGGCAGACGCCCCTTTGCCGCGCCATCTCGTGGAACGGGCGGGACGACTTTTCGCTGAATTGTGCGCCGATTCGTCCGACACAGTCGTTTTGCACGGCGACCTGCATCACGACAACATCCTGCGCGCGGACCGCGAACCGTGGCTCGCCATTGACCCGCATGGATATATCGGCGACCCCGGCTATGAGGCGGGCGCACTCCTTTACAATCCCGGCCCCGATGACCGCGACGAGGCGCTGCTCAAGCTCGTCCCCGCCCGCGTCGAGCGGCTCGCCGACGGTCTCGGCCTGTCGCGGGAACGCATCGTCGCCTGGGGTTTCGTCAAGGCCGTCCTATCCGAAGTGTGGACGGCCGAGGGCGGCGGCGCCCCCGGCAGCCGTGCCCTGGACGTCGCCCTGCACCTCCTCCCCCACCTTCCCTAATGGTCGCGACGGCCGTGACGCCGCGGCCTCTGCAACGGTTCAGGACCGGGACACGCGCCGTTTAAATAAGTCCATACCTTGGCCAGAGTTTCTCTCGTGCCGGACCTGCCGATCTCATCAAGGTGATCATTGAACCGTCCTGGAGCGCCGCGGAGCACGACCGTGCGCTGGACCGGCTCGCGGCGCGGGAGAACTTCCCGGTGGCGGCCCGGCTGCTGCCCGCCCGGCACCGCGCCGATCTGCGGGCCGTCTACGGTTTCGCGCGCCTCGTCGACGACATCGGCGACGAGGCGCCGGCGGCGCAGCGGCCGAAGCTGCTCGACCTGGTGGACGACGACCTGGACCGCGTGTTCGCCGGGCGGACGCCGAACCTGCCGCAACTGCGGAGGCTGGCGCGGACGGTGCACGCGCACCGCGTCCCGGAGGAGCCGTTCCGCGACCTCGTCCAGGCGAACCGGCAGGACCAGGTCGTCGACCGCTACGAGACGTTCGCGGGCCTGAAGGCCTACTGCACCCTGTCGGCCGCACCCGTGGGACGCATCGTCCTGCACCTGTTCCGCGCGCACACGCCGCGCCTGGTGGCCGCGTCCGACGGCGTCTGCACGGCCTTACAGATCATCGAGCACTGCCAGGACGCCGGCGAGGACTACCGGAGCGGCCGGATCTACCTGCCCGGGGAGGACCTGCGGCGGTTCGGCTGCGCTGAGGACGACCTGGCGCGCACGGTGACGCCGACGCGGCTGCGGGGCGTCCTCGCGCTGCAGGCGGGCCGCGCCCGCGACCTGCTGGACACCGGCGCCGCGCCGCTGCTGGCGGAGCTGACGGGATGGGCGCGGATCGCCGTCGCGGGCTATGTGGCGGGCGGCCGCGGCGCCTTGGCGGCGCTGGAACGCGGGCGCTACGACGTGCTCGCGCATCCGCTGCGGCCACGGCGCGCCGCACTGCCGGTCCGGTGGGCGGGCGCTCTCGGAAGGACGCGCGCTCTTGGAAGGAGAGGGCGATGACGGTGTCGCCGGACGGACGCACGATCGGACATGCGCTCGCAAGGAGGAGAGAGCGATGACGGTGTTGCCCGACGGACGCACGATCGGACATGCGCTCGCAAGGAGGAGAGAGCGATGACGGTGTTGCCCGACGGACGCACGATCGGACATGCGCTCGCAAGGAGGAGAGAGCGATGACGGTTTCGGAGGCTTGCGAGCGTTCCGAGCGGGTTGTCGAGGCGTACCGGCACTGCGAGCGGGTGGTGCGCGACGAGGCCCGCAACTTCGCCTACGGGATCCGGCTGATGCCGGCCCCGAAGCGGCGGGCGATGAGCGCGATCTACGCGTTCGCGCGGGGCATCGACGACATCGGGGACGGCCCGGAGCCGGCCTGCGTGCGGCTCGACCTGCTGGACCGGTCGCGGCAGCGGCTCGGCACCGTGCAGGAGGTGCTGCGGCGGCGGGTCGACGTCCAGGCGCTGGAGGGGCACCCGGTGCTGACGGCGCTGGCGGACGCCGCGGGCCGCTACCCGATTCCGCTCGACGCGTTCGACGAGCTGCTCGACGGGTGCGAGAACGACGTGCGCGGCGCCGACTACGGGACGTTCGACGACCTGCTGCGCTACTGCCAGCGCGTCGCGGGGACGGTCGGGCGGCTGTCGCTCGGGGTGTTCGGGTCGGACGGCCGGCAGCGGGCGGAGGGCCTCGCGGACTCGCTCGGCGTCGCGCTGCAGCTCACCAACATCCTGCGCGACCTGCGCGAGGACCGGCTGGCCGGGCGGATCTACATCCCGGCCGAGGACCTGGCGCGGTTCGGCTGCACGCTGGAGCTGGACGAGTCGGGCATGTTCATCGACCCGCCGTGGCGGCTGAACGAGCTGATCGGCTTCCAGGCGGAGCGGGCCCGCGCCTGGTATGCGGAGGGGATGCGGCTGCTGCCGCTCCTGGACCGGCGCAGCGCGGCGTGCACGGCGGCCATGGCCGGCATCTACCGGCGGCTGCTGGAGAACATCGCCGCGCGCCCGAGCATGGCACTGAACACGCGGGCCTCCCTGCCGACCTGGCAGAAGGCCGTGGTGGCGGCCCGCGCGCTGTCGGGAGTCGAGCGATGAGCGGCACCGCGGCGGCCCGCCTGGGGGTGGCACGGTGAGCGTGGTCATCGTCGGGGGCGGGCTCGCGGGGATCAGCGCCGCGATCGCGCTGCAGGAGTCGGGCGTGCAGGTCACGCTCGTGGAGTCCCGGCCGTGGCTCGGCGGCGCGACGCACTCGTTCGTGCGGGGCGAGCTGAGCGTCGACAACGGCCAGCACGTGTTCCTGCGGTGCTGCTCGGCGTACCAGGGGCTGCTGCGCAGGCTGCGCGCCGACCACCTCGTCGACGTCCAGGACCGCTTCGACGTCCCCGTGCTGCGTCCGGGCGCCGGCCCGGCGCGGCTGCGGCGGGCGAACCTGCCGAGCCCGCTGCATCTGCTGCCCGCGCTCGCCGGGTACGCGCCGCTGTCGGCGGCCGACCGGCTCCGGGCCGCCCGCGCCGCGGCCCGGCTCCGGCGCCTCGACCCGGCCGACCCGGCGCTCGACCTGGAGTCCGCGGGGACGTGGCTGGCGCGGCACGGGCAGCGGCCGTGGGCGCGGGACGCGCTGTGGGGCCTGTTCATCACGTCCGCGCTGAACGCGGAGGTGGACGAGGCGGCGCTCGGCCTGTCCGCGATGGTGTGCAAGCGCGCCCTGTTCGGGCGGGCCGACGCCGCCGACATCGGGGTGCCGCTCGTCCCGCTGGAGGAGCTGCACGGCGGCCCGGCACTGCGCCGCATCGCGGAGATGGGCGGGACGGTCCGGCTGAAGGCCAAGGTCGAGGCCGTCACCACCGACCCGAAGGTGGTCGTGGACGGGATGCCGATCGCGGCCGACGCGGTGATCATGGCGGTGCCGCACGAGGCGGCGGCGCGGCTGCTGCCCGCGCAGGCGCTGCCGGAGCCGCTGCGCTGGCCGGAGCTGGACGCCAGCCCGATCGTGAACGTGCACGTCGTCTACGACCGCACGGTCATGGACGCGCCGTTCCTGTGCGGGGGGACGGCCCCCCACACCCCCCGGAACACCCTTTTCGCCGCCGCGACCGGCTCGCCCGTCCAGTGGGTCTTCGACCGGACGGAGGTGAGCGGGCTGCGCCGCGGCCAGTACCTCGCGGTGTCGCTGTCGGCCGCCGACCGCTGGATCGACATGCCGACCGCCGCGATCCGCTCCCGGTTCGTCCCGGAGCTGCGGCGGCTGCTGCCCGCCGCGTGGGACGCCGAGGTCCGCGAGGTGTTCGTGACGCGGGAGCGGCGGGCGACGTTCCGGCAGCGTCCCGGCAGCGGGGCCGCCCGGCCGAGCGCGGCGACGCGCGCGCCGGGCCTGTTCCTGGCCGGCGCGTGGACCGACACGGGCTGGCCCGACACGATGGAGGGAGCAGTGCGCAGTGGTCTCACCGCCGCCCGCCTGGTCCGCCGCCACCTGGAGAGGGTGAGGGACCGATGACGATCACACCTGCGTACCGGCGGCCGATCGGCCGTGCCTCCGAGAGGGGGACCGCCCGATGACGATCACATCTGCGTACCGGCGGCCGATCGGCCGTGCCCCCGAGAGGGGGGCCACCCGATGACGACGGTGCCCGTCTCGCTCACGGACGTGCGCGAGCTCGTCGACGGCGCGCTGCGCGCCGCGGTCGGGCGGCTCGACCCGCGCACCTACCGCGTCGCGGCCTACCACCTCGGCTGGACGGACGAGGAGGGCCACCCGCGCAAGAACCCGTCGGGGAAGGCGCTGCGCCCGGCGCTCGCACTGCTGTCGGCGCGCGCCGCCGTGGCGCCGCCGGAGAGCGCGCTACCGGGAGCGGTCGCGGTCGAGCTGACCCACGCGTTCTCGCTCCTGCACGACGACATCATGGACCGCGACCGGACCCGCAGGCACCGCCCGGCGGCGTGGACCGTCTTCGGTGAGGCGTCCGCGATCCTCGCGGGCGACGCGCTCCTCTCCCTCGCCGGGGAGGTCCTGCTGGAGGCGCCCGGCCAGGGCTCCGCGCGGGCGGCGCGCGCTCTGTCGGCCGCCACGCGCCGCCTCATCGAGGGCCAGTCCCTCGACATGGACTTCGAGACACGGCGGCAGATCAGTGTGGACGAGTGCGTCGCGATGGCGTCCGGGAAGACCGCCGCGCTGCTGGCGTGCTCCTGCTCGATCGGGGCCGTCCTGGACGGGGCGTCCGAGCGGCTCTGCGCCGCGCTGCAGGCGTTCGGCGAGGACCTCGGCATCGCGTTCCAGCTCGTGGACGACCTGCTCGGCATCTGGGGCGCCCCGGAGAGCACCGGCAAGCCCGCGCTGTCGGACCTGCGGTCCCGCAAGATGTCGCTGCCGGTCGTCTCCGCGCTGAACTCCGGGACTCCGGAGGCCGCGAAGCTCGCCGAGCTGTACGCGCGGCCCGAACCGTCCGAGGAGGACCTGGCCGAGACCGCCGCGCTGGTGGAGGCGGCGGGCGGGCGCGCCTGGGCGGAGATCGAGGCGGAGAGCCGCATCCAGCGCGCCGCCGAGCACCTCCTCTCCGCGCGGCTGCCCGAACCCGTCCGCGCCGAGTTCCTGCACATCGCCGACTTCGTCACCTGCCGGGACCACTGATGACGACGACCGAACCGGCCGCGCAGGCCACCGCACCGAAGACGGCGGCCGGCGCGCTGGACGCGGCCCGCGACCACCTGCTCCTCCTCCAGTCGCCGGAGGGCTGGTGGAAGGGCGAGCTCCAGACCAACGTCACGATGGACGCCGAGGACCTGCTGCTCCGCGAGTTCCTCGGCATCCGCGGGGACGAGGACACCTTCGAGGCCGCCCGCTGGATCCGGTCGCAGCAGGCCGCCGACGGCACGTGGGCCAACTTCTACGACGGCCCGCCGGACCTGTCCACGACCGTCGAGGCGTACGTCGCGCTGCGGCTCGCCGGGGACCCGCCCGACGCTGGCCACATGGTCCGCGCCGCCGCCTACGTCCGCGGCGAGGGCGGCGTCCCGGCGACGCGCGTCTTCACGCGGTTCTGGCTGGCCATGTTCGGCCGCTGGCCGTGGGACGGCCTGCCGGCGCTGCCGCCGGAGCTGATGTTCCTGCCGCGCTGGTTCCCGCTGAACGTCTACGACTTCGCGTGCTGGGCGCGGCAGACGATCGTCCCGCTGACGGTGGTGGCCGCGCTGCGTCCCGTCCGGCCGCTGCCGTTCGGGCTGGACGAGCTGTACCCCGACTACGACGTCCCCCCGCGGGGGAAGCGCGGCCTGTCCGGATGGGACGTGGCGTTCGGCGCCCTCGACAAGGCCCTGCACGTGTACGAGCGGCGGCCGGTGAAGGGGCTGCGCAGGGCGGCGCTCCGGCGCGCCGCCGAGTGGATCATCGCGCGGCAGGAGCGGGACGGGTCGTGGGGCGGGATCCAGCCGCCCTGGGTGTACTCGATCCTCGCGCTGCACCTGCTCGGCCACGGCCTCGACCACCCGGTGATCCAGCGGGGCCTGGACGGCCTTGAACGCTTCATGATCCGGGACGGGACGGGACGCCGCCTGGAGGCGTGCCAGTCCCCCGTCTGGGACACCGCCCTCGCGATGAACGCGCTGGCCGACGCGGGCCTGCCCGCCGGGCATCCCGCCCTGGAGCGGGCCGCCGGGTGGGTGATCGGCGAAGAGGTGAAGGGGCCCGGCGACTGGTCGGTGCGGCGTCCGGACCTGCCGCCGGGCGGCTGGGCGTTCGAGTTCGACAACGACTGCTATCCCGACACCGACGACACCGCCGAGGTGGTCATCGCGCTGAACCGCGTCCTGCACCCGGAGGCGGAGCCGGCGATCGAGCGGGGCGTCCGCTGGATGGCCGGGATGGCGTCCGGGGACGGCGGGTTCGGCGCGTTCGACGCCGACAACACCCGCGCGCTGTGCCGCAGGCTGCCGTTCTGCGACTTCGGCGAGGTCATCGACCCGCCGTCCGCCGACGTCACCGCGCACGTCGTGGAGGCGATGGCGCACCGCGGCATGGCCGACTCGCAGCTGGTGAAGCGCGCCGTGGTCTGGCTGCTGAAGGCGCAGGAGCCGGACGGGTCCTGGTTCGGCCGGTGGGGCGCCAACCACGTGTACGGGACGGGCGGCGTCGTGCCCGCGCTGATCGCGGCGGGCGTCCGGCCGGAGAAGCCGGTGATCCGGCACGCGGTCGGCTGGCTGGAGCGGCACCAGCGCGACGACGGCGGCTGGGGCGAGGACCTGCGCTCCTACCGGGACCGGACGTGGGTCGGGCACGGCGCCTCCACGCCGTCGCAGACCGCGTGGGCGCTGCTCGCGCTGCTCGCCGCCGGGGAGCGCGGCCCGGTCGTCGAACGCGGGGTCCGCTGGCTCGTCGAGCACCAGCGCCCCGACGGCACGTGGGACGAGGACCACTTCACCGGTACCGGCTTCCCCGGCGATTTCTACATCAACTACCACCTGTACCGGCTCGTGTTCCCGCTGAGCGCGCTCGGCCGGTACGTGAAGGAGATCTCGTAATGGGGATGCCACTGCGCCAGAGCCTGCGCGTCGGCGGGTACGTCCTGCGCAACAAGCTGGCGGGGCGGACGCGGTACCCGCTGATCATGGAGCTGGAGCCGCTGTACGCGTGCAACCTGGCGTGCGCGGGCTGCGGCAAGATCCAGCATCCGGCGGACGTGCTGAAGCAGCGGATGCCGGTCGCGCAGGCGGTCGCGGCGGTCCGCGAGTCCGGCGCGCCGATGGTGTCGATCGCGGGCGGCGAGCCGCTGATGCACCCGCAGATCGGCGAGCTGGTCGCCGAGCTGATCCGGATGAAGCGGTACGTGTTCCTGTGCACGAACGCGGCGCTGATCCCGAAGAAGATCGACAAGTTCGCGCCGTCGCGGTACTTCGCGTGGGCGGTGCACATCGACGGGCTGCGGGAGCGGCACGACGCGTCGGTCTGCAAGGAGGGCGTCTTCGACCAGGCCGTCGAGGCGATCAGGATGTGCCAGGAGCGCGGGTTCCGGGTCACGACGAACACGACCGTGTTCAACACCGACACCCCGCAGACGGTCATCGACGTCCTCGACTACCTGAACGACGACCTGCGCGTCGACCAGATGATGATCTCGCCCGCGTACGCGTACGAGAAGGCGCCCGACCAGGACCACTTCCTCGGCGTCCAGGAGACCCGGAGCCTGTTCCGCAAGGCGTTCGCGGACGGCCGGCGCAAGCGCTGGCGGTTCAACCACTCGCCGCTGTTCCTGGACTTCCTCGAAGGCAAGGCCGACTTCCGGTGCACGGCGTGGGCGATCCCGTCCTACTCGCTGAAGGGCTGGCAGCGGCCCTGCTACTTGATGGACGACGGCTACACCGCCACCTACCAGGAGCTTCTCGACACGACCGACTGGAACGCCTACGGGCGGGGGCGCGACGACCGGTGCGCGAACTGCATGGCGCACTGCGGCTACGAGCCCACCGCCGTGTTCGCGACGATGGGCTCGCTCAAGCAGTCGCTCCGCGCGATGCGGAGCGTCTAGTCACTCGGGTTCGTCGCGCAGTTCCTCGATGACGTCGTGGACGGCGTCCATCAGGGCGCCGGCGTCCTCCGCCAGGCCGGGGTCGGCGGACAGGCCGAAGCACAGGTCGGTGTCGACGCCGAGGGCGGCGATCGCCAGCGGCGCGCCGGGAGCCAGCGGGACGATCGGGAACACGGCGGTGAGGGGCGCGCCGGCCAGCCGCAGCACCTTGTCGGGCCCGGGGAGGCTCGACACGGTGCCCTGCAGGAACCGGCCGCTGTAGGACATCCGGGCGAAGCGGGCGTGCAGCGGGACCGGCAGCACCCGTCCCGCCTGCCACATCACGAACCACGCGGCCTGCGCCCGCGTCCCGGACCGCAGCACCCGGCTGCGCTTGGCGATCAGGGCGAGCCGGTCGGTCTCGGCCATCTTCCCGATCGGCAGGTCCACCATGACGGCGGTCGTGTGGTTGCCGACCATCGCGCTGCCCGGCGGCCGCATCATCAGCGGGACGGCGACGCGGCAGGTGTCGGGCCGCCCGTCGTCCTCGCTGACCACGCGGTTCAGGGCGCCCGCGACCGCGCACAGGACGACGTCGGTGACGCGTGCGCCGTAGCGGCGGCCGACGTCCCGCACCGTGCTCAGCGGGAGCGCCATGGTGCTGTACCGGCGGTCGGACGTCCCGGCGGCGGGCAGCCGCTCCGGTTTGGTGACGGCGGTGGCGAGCTGGCCGAGCCCCACCACGGTCGCGGCGGCCTTGCGCAGTGGCGCGCGCGGCGGCGCGGCGACGGGTTCGGGCGGCGGGTCCATCAGGTACACCGCCTGCGCCACGATGCCGACGCCGTCGGCGACGACGTGGTGCATCAGGTACACGACGGCGGTGCGGCCGGGTTCGGCGCCCTTCAGGACGACCATCCGCCAGGGCGGCCGGTCGAGCGGGAGCGCCTCGGACTGGATCCGGGCGACCTCGGCGCGCAGCCCGGCCATGCCGTCGACGTGCCGTTCGGCGACGTGCCATTCCCAGTCGACGGGGTCGTGGTCGCGCCAGCCGGGGCGGCGCCAGCGGCCTCGGCGGACGAGCCGCTGCCGGAAGCGGGGCAGCCCGTCCAGCCGTTCCTGGATCACCCGGACGAGGTCGGCGCGGCCGACGCCGGCCCGCGAGGTGTCGAGCATGATCACGCCGCCGGCCTGCTGGGGGGCCTCGGGGGTCTCGACGGCGAGGAAGAAGGCGTCCGGGCCCTGGACGCGCTGGGAGGGGGGACGGGCGATGCGTTCCGCGAAGTACACCGACACGACCACGAACGGTACTGCGGCCGCGGCGTCGAGCAAATAGTGGTTCGCGGTCGCGAGGATGACGTAGAGCGTCACCAGGATGTGCGCGGCGTTGAGGCCCTGCACCCACCGCTTCGCCTTCACCCGCGCGAGCTCGACGCCGACCCACAGCGTCCAGGCCATGTGCAGGGACGGGACGGCGGCGAACTCGTCGGCGTGCTCCACCATCGGGGAGCCCCATGATCCCCAGGTGCGGCCCTTGGTGACGGTGTCGACGAAGCCGAGGTCGGGCGGCATCAGCCGCGGGGGCATGACGGGGTACAGGGCGAAGCAGGCCAGGCCGCCGAGGTTGAGCATGACGAAGGCGTTGCGGGCCGTCCGGTACCGCTCGGGGTGCCGCAGGAACAGCCAGGTCAGCAGGGCGAGGGCGCTCGCGATGTAGGTGATCGCGTACTCGTAGTTGGCCAGTACCCGCCAGAACGGCTGGCCTGCCAGCCAGCCGTTGAGGGTGCGTTCCACGTCCAGGTGGAGGGCGCGTTCCAGGGCGTAGAGCGACTCCCCGTGCTCGCGGGCGGCCGTCGCCCTGCTCTGCTCGGGGAGCATCGTGACCAGGGAGTACAGCGTGAACAGCGCCAGGCCGAGCGCCAGCTCGGTCCTGGCGCGGGGCCTGCCGCCCGTGACGCCGGGTGTGAAGACCGCGTCGGGTGCGGTCACCGCCTCGTGTGTGCCCATCGTCCCCCTCGCCACGGTTGGTACCCAAAGATTCGCGGAATCAGACGGCGATGCCGGCATTCGGGGATCATGCCCGGTTCGCCGGAACGAACCCTCCGCCGTTCTTCGCCGCTCGGGCGGAATCTCCGGGAACCCTCTGGCCGTTCCGTACGTCTTCGATATATCGTTGGCGTATCGCGAGGGATCATAGAGAGATCTCAGAAGGTGGTGCAGAACATGGGGCACACGCATGGGCGCGGCCCGTGGGGCCGCGGCGACTTCCCGAACCTCGGCGCGCTGTTCGGCGGCGGGCCCGGCCCGTGGGGGCCGCCCGGCGGGTTCGGCCACGGGCCAGGCCCGCGGCCTCCCTGGGCACGGGGGCGCGGCGGGCCGTGGGGCAGCACGCCCAAGGCGCGCAAGGGCAACGTCCGCGCGGCGATCCTCGTCCTGCTGGCCGAGGAGCCGCGCAACGGCTATCAGATCATCCAGGAGATCAACGACCGCAGCGGCGGGGCGTGGAAGCCGAGCCCCGGCGCCGTCTACCCGGCGCTGCAGCAGCTCGCCGACGAAGGGCTGATCGCCGGCGACGAGTCCGGCGGTCGCCGCACCTTCCACCTCACCGACGAGGGCCGCGCCCACGTCGAGGAGAACGCCGACCGGCTCGCCGAGCCGTGGGCGGAGATGACGCCGGAGTTCGGCGAGGGCGTCCCCGAGCTGTTCAAGCAGGCCGCGCAGACGGGGGCCGCGGTGATGCAGATCGTCCACTCCGGCTCGCCCGAGCAGGTCACCCAGGCCAGGGACGTCCTGTCCGACGCCCGCCGCAACCTCTACCGCATCCTCGCCGACGACCTCGACGCCGAAGACCCGGGGCCGACGGCGGACGACACCGAGGAGTGACCATGGCCGCCCAGCACCAGGCCGCCCAGCACAAGGCCGCCCAGCACCAGCCCGCCCAGCACAAGGCCCGCCACGACGAGATCCGGATCGGCGACGCCGAACGGGACGCCGTCATGGTCGCCCTGCATGACCACTTCGCCGAGGGACGGCTGGACCGCGGCGAACTGGACGAGCGCCTGGACGCCGTGCTGACCGCACGGACGCACGGCGACCTGCGCGCCCTCGTCCGGGACCTCCCCTCCCCCACCGGGCTGCCCGAGCCCGCGCCCGCGCAGAAGGCGGCCGACTGGGAGCAGGGGATGGCGGTCATGTTCGGCGGGCCGGGGCACCCCGCGTGGCAGCGCCGGCACCGGCACATGGGCCGCCGGCACCATCGGCACGGGCCCCCTTTCCCGGCGTTCCCGCTGCTGCTCGGGGTGTTCCTGGTCCTCGCCTTCACGGTCGGGCCGGGGACGGGGTTCCTCGTCATGCTGCAGGTCGCGCTGGCCGTCTGGGTCGTCCGCGCGGTGCTGCTGGCGTTCGGGATCCCGCGCGCCCGGCGGCACGTCCCCGGCGCCTGACCGGCCGGTGCAGCGGCTCACCCCAGGCCGGCGTCGCGGGCGAGCAGGCCGGCCTGGGTGCGGTTCGCGCAGCCGAGCTTGTCGAGCAGCCGGGAGACGTGCCCCTTGACGGTGGCCTCGCTGAGGTGCAGGCGCCCCGCGATCCGCGCGTTGGACAGGCCCTCGCCGAGGCACGCGAGGACCTGCGTCTCCCGCTCGGTGAGGCCGCCGACTAGGGCGCGCGTCCGGTCCCGGCCGGACGCGCGGGCGTCGGCGGTGCCGAGGAGCCGCATCGTCGCGGCGGCCGACATCACCGTGTGCCCGTCGGCGGCGACGCGGACGAGCTTCACCAGGTCCTCGGGCGGCGTCGACTTCAGCAGGAACCCGGCCGCGCCCGCCCGCAGCGCCCGGACGACGTACTCGTCGGCGTCGAACGTCGTCAGCGCGACGACGACGGGCGGGGAGCGCAGCGCGGCGATCCGCTCGATGGCGGTGAGGCCGTCCACGCCGGGCATCCGCAGGTCCATGAGCACCACGTGCGGCCGGTACCGGACGACGGCCTCGACGCCCGCCGCCCCGTCGTGCGCCTCCCCGACCACCCGGACGTCGCCCGCCGCGCCGAGGATCGTGCGCAGGTGCGCGCACACCATCGGCTCGTCGTCGACCAGCAGCACCGTGATCATGGGACGGGCCTGGCGACGGGGACGTAGGCCGGGAGGGACGCCTCGACGCGGAAGCCGTCGCCGTCCGGGCCCGCGGTGAACGTCCCGCTGATCAGCTCGACGCGTTCGCGGAGCCCTTCGAGGCCCATCCCGGAGCCGCTGGCGGCAAGCTCGGCGTCCGGCTCGCCGGACGGGGCCGCGTTCCGGACGGTCACCGCCACCCCGTCCGCGCCGTAGCGGACCTCGACGCGGACCGCGGCGCCCGGCGCGTGCTTGCGGGCGTTCGTCAGCGCCTCCTGGACGACCCGGTACGCGGTGCGCCCGACGGCCGGGGAGGCGGACGGCGGGTCGCCGTGCTCGGCCAGCTCGACCGGGACGCCGACCGCCGCCGACTCGGCGACCAGCACGGACAGGTCGGGCAGCGGCTCGGAGGCCGCGGCCGGCGCCGCCTCCGGGTCCCGGCGCAGCAGGCCGATCACGTCGCGCAGCTCGTCGAGGGCCTGGCAGCCGGTGCCGCGCAGCTCCTCGGCGGCGGCGCGGGTCGGCTCGTCCGGCGCCCGGACGCGCAGCGCCCCCGCCTGCAGCACCATCAGCGTCACCCGGTGCGCGACGACGTCGTGCATCTCGGCGGCGAGCCGCGTCCGCTCCTCCGTCCGGGCCTGCTCGGCCAGCAGATGCCGTTCCCGCTCGGCCCGCTCCGCCCGCTCGGTGAGCGCCTGCACGACGCGCCGCCGCGCGGCCACGTACATCCCGAGCAGCGCCGCGCCGATCACGACGGCGAAGCTGCGGAACACCATGGCGTCGACGCTGTCGGTCTCGGCGGACACGAAGTGCCGCATGGCCGAATCGGGCAGCACGTCGTCCGTGAGGCCGATCGGCACCAGCAGCGCCACGACCGGCAGGCACCTGACCCAGGCCGGGCGCCCGCCCTCGCGGGGGAACGCCGTCACCGCGTACGCGGCCAGCGGCGCCGTCGGGGGCCACCACACGGCCGGGGCCAGGCTGTGGTCGGCGTGCACCAGGAACAGCGTGCCGGGCGCGATCACTTCGACGAGCCACACCAGGGCGGCGAAACCGGCGGTGCACCAGCCGACGGCCATCGGGGCGCGGCGCCGGAACGCCAGCGCGGCGGCGGGCACCAGCAGCAGCGCGATCGACGCGCCGCCGTACCAGCGGACGATCGTGTGCGGGGCCGTGGCCGTCAGCAGGCTGAACGCCACGCCGGCCACCAGGACGACGGCGTCCCCGACCAGGTCACGGGGCCGTCCAGGTGGAAGAACCCGCGCGAGGAAGGCCGGCGGCGAAGGCAGGCGCACGCGCCCTCTGTGTGAGGGGACGACCCGCCACGCCCCCCGGCTCGCTCCGCTCATGCCCTGCACCTGTGAGGGGCGACCCCCCACACCCCCCGGC
>NZ_SMKY01000182.1 GCF_004349235.1 Actinomadura darangshiensis
GATTTCGCGGAGGAATGGGTCGGTGTCGTCGTTCCATTGGGTGGAGGTGCGCACTACCGGGTGGACGGGGAGGCCCAGGCGGGCGGCTGCCTCCTGGGCCGTGTCGAAGGCCACGTCAGGGGGCAGTTCGCCGATCACCAGGACCTCGACGTCGCCGGCGGCGCCGTCGTGGCGTTCCGCCCAGGCGCCGAACAGGTAGAGCTCCTGGACGGCGCTGAGCCGTCCGAACTCCTCCGCCAGTACCGCGGCGGGGCCGAAGGTCAGCATCAGGAGGCGGGCGAGCGGTTCGTAGAGGGGGCTCTCGGCGTTTCGGGTCACCAGGCGGCCGGCCAGGGTGCGGCGAAGCGTGAGGAGGTCCGCGCGTGCCAGGCGCTCGACCTCGCGCATGACGGACGCCAGGTCGATGCGGAGCATCACGGCGAGGTCGAGCATCGAGATCTCGCGCTCCGGGCCGAGAAGGCGGCGGGCGAGCAGTTCGCCCTGCAGGCGCGACCGGAAGATCGGCAGCCGGGCGGGGGCGCGCGCCCGCACATCGCGAAGGAAGGCATGCGCGAGGTGGGGGTCTCCGGGATGTTCGCCGCGCCGCCGGAAGTCCGCCGTCGAGCCGAGCATGTTCGATCGCATGTTCGAATCCTAGGAGTCGCCTCCGACAGGAAACCGGGTTGCCGCCTGGCGGGCTCGGCGTAGTGGCCCGGTTCATTGGTCAGCATGCTCACCCCTGGCAGGAACGCGGCCCGACTGCCGCGTTCACAGACCTCATGGTCGAGGAGGGTGGCGGAACCGCGAGGCAGAACGAGGTTCTGTGGATAACTGGGGTCAGGGGTCCATCGGGGTTTCGGCTTCTGCGAGGAAGAGGCAGAACGGGTGACCCACCGGGTCCAGGTAGACGCGGACGTCGTCATCGGGCTGGAAGCCCGCCAGGACGGCGCCTGCCTCCTCCGCATGCGTACCGGCGGCGTCCAGATCCTCCACCTCGAAGTCGAGGTGCGTCATGATCTGCTGTGCGCCTGCGGAGGCGGGCCAGGTGGGGGCCTCGTAGATCGGCTCCGTCTGGAAGGACAGGCCGGTGCCGCCGCCCGGTGGCCGCAGCTTCACCCAGTCGGGCTCCCTCTGGACGACCGTCCAGCCCAGGAGGCGCCGGTAGAAGTTCGCAAGCGCGTGCGGATCCGGGGCGTCCAAGACGGGGGCGGACAGTTTCATGCGGCTCACATCGGCTCCTGCGAGTCGGGGCATTCCGTAAGCCGATGCTGCCCTCGCACCATCCGCTGCATGCGCACACCCCGCACAAACTTCCTAGTGTGGCGAGGGGCCGAGCCCCAGACAGGCATCCGCCTGGTATGCACGTGGCCCATGCGAAAGCCCAGAGGCCAGTGCGGACAGTGCCCGGCGGGCGTGTGGCTCTGTGAGAGGGCTCAGGCCGGGCGTGGATGGAGCCCTGGTGGGGCGTGCCAGGTGCCGAGCCAGGGGGCGGTGTTGGGGAATGCGAGAGGCCCGTGGCCGGGTGGAGCCGGGCACGGGCCTCTCGCGGGACCTCAGTCCTTGTTGAAGTTGACCGCGCCCTCGATGGGCGGCGGGCTGTCGGGGACGCTCGACGGCGACGGCTTCGCGACGCCCTTGAACGTGAACTTGGCGTTCTCCGCCGTGTCCGTGTTGTCCGGGTCGAAGCCCTCGGTGCCCACGATCACGATCTGGCCGGACTTGAGCTCGCTGTACAGGATCTTCTCGGACAGGTTGTCCTCGATCTCCCGCTGGATCGTGCGGCGCAGCGGCCGGGCGCCGAGCACCGGGTCGTAGCCGCGCAGCGCCAGCAGGTCCTTGGCCTCCTGCCGCAGCTCGATGCCCATGTCGCGGTCGTGCAGCCGGGCGTCCACCTTGGCGATCATCAGGTCGACGATCTGGATGATCTCCGCCGGGGTGAGCTGGTGGAACACCACCGTGTCGTCGACGCGGTTGAGGAACTCGGGGCGGAAGTGCTGCTTCAGCTCCTCCGACACCTTCGCCTTCATCCGGTCGTACGAGCCCTGCTCGTCGTTCGCGCGGGCGAATCCCATGGAGACGCCCTTGGAGATGTCCTTGGACCCCAGGTTCGTCGTCATGATGATGACGGTGTTCTTGAAGTCCACGACACGGCCCTGCGCGTCGGTGAGGCGGCCGTCCTCCAGGATCTGCAGCAGCGAGTTGAAGATGTCCTGGTGGGCCTTCTCGATCTCGTCGAACAGGACGACCGAGAACGGCTTGCGGCGCACCTTCTCGGTGAGCTGGCCGCCCTCCTCGTACCCGACGTAGCCGGGCGGGGAGCCGAACAGCCGCGAGACGGTGTGCTTCTCCATGAACTCGGACATGTCGAGCTGGATCAGCGCGTCCTCGTCGCCGAACAGGAACTCGGCGAGCGTCTTGGACAGCTCCGTCTTACCGACACCGGACGGGCCGGCGAAGATGAACGAGCCGCCGGGACGCTTCGGGTCCTTCAGGCCGGCGCGGGTGCGCCGGATCGACTGCGAGAGCGCCTTGATGGCGTCCTCCTGCCCGATGACGCGCTTGTGGAGCTCGTCCTCCATGCGCAGCAGGCGGGACGACTCCTCCTCGGTCAGCTTGAAGACCGGGATGCCGGTGGCGGTGGCGAGGACCTCGGCGATCAGCTCGTCGGTGACCTCGGCGACGACGTCCATGTCGCCGGCCTTCCACTCCTTCTCCCGCTGCGCCTTCTGGCCGAGCAGCTGCTTCTCGGAGTCGCGCAGCGCCGCGGCCTTCTCGAAGTCCTGCGCGTCGATCGCGGACTCCTTGTCGCGCCGGACGTCGGCGATCTTCTCGTCGTACTCGCGCAGGTCCGGCGGCGCGGTCATGCGGCGGATGCGCATCCGCGAGCCGGCCTCGTCGATCAGGTCGATCGCCTTGTCGGGCAGGAACCGGTCGCTGATGTAGCGGTCGGCGAGCTGCGCGGCCGCGACCAGCGCGCTGTCGGTGATCGACACGCGGTGGTGCGCCTCGTAGCGGTCCCGCAGGCCCTTGAGGATCTCGATCGTGTGGGACAGGGACGGCTCGGCGACCTGGATCGGCTGGAAGCGGCGCTCGAGCGCGGCGTCCTTCTCCAGGTGCTTGCGGTACTCGTCCAGCGTGGTGGCGCCGATCGTCTGCAGCTCGCCGCGCGCCAGCATCGGCTTGAGGATGGACGCGGCGTCGATCGCGCCCTCGGCGGCGCCCGCGCCGACGAGCGTGTGCAGCTCGTCGATGAACAGGATGATGTCGCCGCGGGTGCGGATCTCCTTGAGCACCTTCTTCAGGCGCTCCTCGAAGTCACCGCGGTACCGGGAGCCGGCGACCAGCGCGCCGAGGTCGAGGGTGTAGAGCTGCTTGTCCTTGAGCGTCTCGGGCACCTCGCCCTTGACGATCTTCTGCGCGAGCCCCTCGACGACGGCGGTTTTACCGACGCCGGGCTCGCCCACGAGGACGGGGTTGTTCTTGGTGCGACGGGACAGCACCTGCATGACCCGCTCGATCTCCTTGTCCCGGCCGATGACCGGGTCGAGCTTGCTCTCCCGCGCGGCCTGCGTCAGGTTGCGGCCGAACTGGTCGAGCACAAGGGAGGTGGACGGAGCCGACTCCGAGGGACCGCCGGAGGCGGCCGGCTCCTTGCCCTGGTAGCCGTGCAGCAACTGGATGACCTGCTGGCGCACCCGGTTCAGGTCGGCGCCCAGCTTCACGAGGACCTGGGCCGCGACGCCCTCGCCCTCACGGATCAAACCCAGCAGGATGTGCTCGGTGCCGATGTAGTTGTGCCCGAGCTGCAACGCCTCGCGCAGCGACAGCTCAAGGACCTTCTTGGCACGCGGAGTGAACGGGATGTGGCCCGACGGCGCCTGCTGTCCCTGGCCGATGATCTCCTCGACCTGCTGGCGCACCGCCTCAAGGCTGATCCCCAACGACTCCAGCGCCTTCGCGGCGACACCCTCACCCTCGTGGATCAGACCCAGGAGGATGTGCTCGGTGCCGATGTAGTTGTGGTTGAGCATCCTGGCCTCTTCCTGAGCCAGGACGACAACGCGCCGCGCGCGGTCGGTGAACCTCTCGAACATCTCGTCGCTCCTCACAGAGCGGTTGGGCAGAGTCCGGAACGTCCGGAACTGTCCTTCCGCATGCTAGCCCGCCCCGAGGAGGCCGCCCGGTGCACTCCCACCAGGAGACGTTCCCCAGCTATGCGCTGTTCAGTCTCATCCAACTACCGCATCGGTGCGTCATGTTCCCGCTACGCCGCAAGCGAACGAGGGCTTTCCGCAGGTAGATCAAGGCGCGGGCCGAGAGTGCCGAATGGGGGTGGCGTTTCCACCCGCGCGCCCTGTGTACCGCACCCCCGGCGCGCCGAACCGCACGCGCGCTACGCCACAAGCGAACGGCCGCAAGCGACGAACGGCCGCAAGCGAACGGCCCGCCTCGCGAAGAGAGACGGGCCGCCGGTGGACGAGCGAGTCAGTGGCCCGCCTCGTACTGCTCGATCACGTGGGCAGGGATCCGGCCGCGCTCATTGACCTTGATGCCATTGTTCTTGGCCCAGGCACGGATCTCGGCACTGCGTTCGCGGCTGGACGCACCGCGCTGCCGGCGGCGGCGCGACACCGTGCCCGCCTTACGGGACTTCTCCACGAACGGCTGCAGTGAATCCCGCAGCTTCGACGCGTTGGCGCCACTGAGGTCGATCTCGTAGGAGGCGCCGTCGATCGAGAACGCTACGGTCTCGTCCGCCTCGCCACCGTCGAGGTCGTCGACGAGAAGCACCTGAACCTTCTGTGCCATGGGGACAGACCTTTCGGCTGGAGCAAACTTTCAATCGGTTGCCAAAGATATACCGAGAACTTCGCCGATGACAATTCCAACACTCGCGATGAACCGGTACTGGGTGGGAAGTCCCCTTCGCGCCCGTGACCGCGCGTAATCGGCGCCGTCGTTTCAGGTGCGGGCCGGACTGCGGGCGAGGGCGGCGGCAGGCTCCGCTTCCATGAATTTCCAACCCCGCGACCTGGCCGGAGTTTTGCGACCTGGCGCGCCGCCGGGCACACCGTGCTGACCTGCATCTGCGTCCGCACATTGGCCCGCGGCGCTGAGACCCGCCGCCGATTAACCCTGACGTAACGGCACTAACCACACCCCCCACGCGTTATGCGCGGGTGCCCCGGGCGGCTGATCACGTCCCGACCGGCGGATGTGGACGGATAACCACGAACGGGCCGACCTCGAAAATCTGTTGCCGAGGCCAGAGGCAAGAAGTCCGCGGCCCGCTTCCCGGCGTGGGGCGGCCCCGCCTCCCAGCAGCCTGAAATCGGGAGATTGCGGCACAATCCCACCGCATGACCCCACTTCTTCGGCCCGCGTCCCGAGTCCCGCGGTCGTACGGGCTCCGGCCCGCCCCCGCCGCATGGGGCTTCTCAAGCGAAAGGTCCGTTCCAAGGGCCCCCGTGCGCCATCCGGAGTAAGTCCAGCACCCTGTAACAAGCGGCTCCGTAGGTGGCGTCGCAACGCGGTCCCGAGCAACTCCCAAACCGGAGGCGGCATCCGGGCCGGGACACATACCGGCTGGATTCAGGACCGTAACCGGAGCGAGCTGGCATTCGCCGTCCGGCCCGCACGTCCGAAACGCAGCGGGCATCTCTCGGCGAAAACGTGTATGGCGCAGGCGAACGCCGGGGAGTGTGAGCTAAGCCACCCGGGCGAGCCGGCGGTCAGAAGGCCGAGGAATCGGGCCGCGGACGTTTTACCACGAGCGTCCCCGCGAGCCTGTCATGGACGGCTTGGCGACTCGTCCCCTCGTACAACATGCCCGCGTTCGCCACCCAGAAGATGCTCGCCAGCACACCGAGAACGGGAATCGGGCGCAGCGCGATCGGCAGCGAATAGACGGCGGCACGGAGAACGGAACGCGGTACGTCCAGATGCGTGCGCGCTCTGGCCGGCCTCGCCTTCCCTGAACCGGCCTCGCTCCCAGAACCCGCGTCTTTGCCGGCGCGCGTGGGCTCCTCGGACGCGGTGGCCGTTTTCGGGACGAAGCCAGGCACCGACGCGGGCAGCAGCCACACCGCACCCGCCCCCGCTTCCTCGGTGGCCTCTGGCGGAGCGTGATCGGCCTCCTGAGACGCCGCCGTGACGACCTCTATGCCCGCGAAGCGTTTGCCTATCGTCCGGCCCCAGAGGGCAAGCTGGACCGCCTCGTACAGCAGCATGCATGCGGCTACAGCGGGAGGCGCGACGACGTCCACCGTGTGCCCGGACACCACTGCGCGGACGACGAGGACGACGGGCACGCCGACGACAAGGGTGTCGACGACGCGCGCCAGGAGCCGCTGACCCGGATCGGCGAGCGGTGCCGCCATCGCCGCCTTACTCCGCGTACTC
This sequence comes from Actinomadura darangshiensis, assembly GCF_004349235.1. Taxonomy (GTDB): domain Bacteria; phylum Actinomycetota; class Actinomycetes; order Streptosporangiales; family Streptosporangiaceae; genus Spirillospora; species Spirillospora darangshiensis. The sequence goes on from NZ_SMKY01000182.1 coordinate 6,382, forward strand.
GGAGTACTCGTCATATCCGACACGCTCATCTATGACGAGCGTGCCGGCGAAGCGGTCGTGCAGTGCCTGATGCAGAGGCTGGTCCCAGATCGCCCACAGGTAGGCCATCAGCGCGCCGGCCCAGACCAGCACCATCCCGTATGCGGCGTAGTCCCACACCATCACCGCCACAACGAGGAAGAAGAAGACACCGAGCTGGTAGGCGACATGGGTTATTCCAGCGCGCCAGACGGCCTGCGTGGTGGTGAGCGGGCTCCCCATAGGACGAGCCTGAACGATGCCTAGGCCGAGAACACGCTTGCCTAGCGTCCGCCCCCACATGGACAGCTGAACGGCCTCATAGATGAACGGCAGCAGGGAAAGCACGCAGAAGAGCGTGAAGATGATGGGCCAGTTCCACACACCACCGTCGTCCTCCGTCTTGCTGCCTGGCTTGCCCAGGCCCATCGCGCCGACCGCCACCGGCAGGACGAGGGCGAAGCCGAAGACCGCGACGAGCGCGTTGTCGATGATGCGGGCGCCCGCCCGCCGGTAAATCGGCGCCAGCGCCGGGTCACCGCCGCCATAGGAGTCGCCGTAGGAGCCGTGGTCGTCGTAGGCGGGCTCGTACGACTGCTGCTGGCCCCACTGGTCCTGCTGGGGTGGCTGCTGCCACTGCTGCTGCGTCGGCTGACGCTGCTGCTGGGGCTGCTGGGGCTGTTGGGGTTGCTGCCATTGGGGACCTTGGTACGGGGGCGGGGGGCCGTAAGAACCCTGCCCCTGCTGCGGCTGGTAAGGCCGCCCACGGTGGGGGGAATCGCTCATTTGAGTCAGTCCTCCAGGCGAAGCAACATCCGGGTGTTGCCCAACGTATTCGGCTTGACCCGGTCGAGGTCCAAGAACTCTGCCACGCCTTCGTCGTAGGAGCGGAGAAGTTCCTCGTACACCTCTGGCGCCACTGGAGTCCCCAGGATCTGCTGGAAGCCGTGGCGGGCGAAGAACTCCACTTCGAAGGTAAGGCAGAACACCCTTCGCACGCCGAGTTCCCGGGCGGTCTCCAGGAGGCGGCTCACGATCCGGTGCCCGATTCCGTGTCCGCCGCACCCCTTGTCCACGGCGACCGAACGGACCTCCGCCATGTCCTCCCACATGACGTGGAGCGCGCCGCAGCCGACGACCGGCCCCGGTGTCCCGTCCTCCCGGACCTCTTCGGCGACCCAGAACTCCTGGACGTCCTCGTACAGCTTGACCGCCGTCTTCTTCAGCAGGCGCCGTCCCGACCCCGCGTACAGGTCGACCAGCCTGCGGATCTCCTGGACGTCGGCGGTACGGGCACGCCGGATCACGACTTCCACAAACAGGCGAGATTATCGAATGCCCCGGCTGACCGTGCGTCCGGCTCCGGGTGCGCGCGGTGAGCCCCCGCACGACCACCGCCGCGGCGAGCAGTGAGCCGGAACCTGCGGGCGGACCCGGCGGATCCATGTGCGACGGGCCCTACGACCTGGGATTTCGCATGTTCTGGTTGGCATCCAATGCGGGTTCCGTTAGTGTCCTTCGCTGACGTCGGCCGACCGCAGAACGGAGGCCGAAACGCCGAATCCCCGGGCCGCAACCAGCGCCCCGAGGAACCGGGGACCCACTTTCGGAGCGCTCAGGGGACCGCCCCTGGGATGCCGCCGTGAGGGGTGAATCCGCAGCCCGCGCGAAGCGATTCGCACGCCTGCGGACGGGCTGCTCCAGCCCCAACCCGTCAGCTAACCCGGTAGGCGACAAGGAGAGGAGTATTCGTGGAGCGATCGCGCCCTGCATCCCTTTCACGATTCCGTGGCCGTGCGGCCACGGTGGCCGGTGCGCTCATCGCCTTCACGGCCGGGCCGTACGCGGTCGCGCCGCAGACGGCCGCCGTCGCGCACGCCGATCCGAAGCCGTCCACCAAGGAGCTCAGGTCCAAGGCCCTCAAGCTCGCCGATCAGCTGGAGCAGCTGACCGAGCAGTACAACGGCCTCAAGGTGAAGCTGTCGCAGTCCCAGCGCGCGGCCGATGTCGCCACTGAGAACGCCGAGCGGCAAGAGAAGTCCCTGGAGGCGATCCGCCAGAAGGTCGGCTCGCTCGCCGCGACGAGCTACATGCAGGGCGGCTCCGACCCCACGGTCTCGTTCGTCGCGTCCCAGGACCCGCAGGCCGTCCTCGACCAGGCCGCCACGCTCCACTACTTCGCCAAGCAGGACAGCACGCAGGTCCTCGGGCTGATGCGGGCCATGCAGTCCGCCCAGCGGGCCCGCAAGTCCGCCGAGGGGCGCGCCAAGCAGGTGAAGGACCTGCGCTCGCAGCTGGACTCGCAGCGCAAGAAGGTCACCGGGACCTACTCGAAGGTCCGCGGCACGCTGGTCGACCGCGACCCCACCCAGCTCGCGAACCTCCCCGTCGTCGGCACCGGCAAGGCCGCGCAGGCGCTCCGGCTGGCGATGGGCAAGCGGGGCCGTCCCTACGTGTGGGGCGCCTCCGGGCCGAGCACCTTCGACTGCTCCGGCCTGACGATGTGGGCCTACAAGCAGGTCGGCATCAACCTGCCGCACTACACCGGCAGCCAGTGGAACGCCGGCACCCACGTGTCGCGCGGCCAGCTCCAGCCGGGCGACCTGGTGTTCTTCTACTCCGACCTCCACCACATGGGGATGTACGTCGGCAACGGCATGATGCTGCACGCCCCGCACACCGGCGACGTCGTCAAGATCGCCTCCATGTCCGGACGCCCCTTCGCCGGCGGCGTCCGAGTCGCCTGACCCGGACAGTCCATCGCCCCCCGTCCGACCAACCTGGCCGGCGCCCGAGGCCGCCCGTCCGCCTGTGGGCTTCCGGCCGTGCGGCTCGCACGGCTCTGCAGGCGCGCAAGAGCAGACTGGAGCGCCGTCTCAGCCAGGGTTCACGCCTGCTCGGCGTGTGCCGTCGGTCAGGGCGCGGTCGAATGTCGTCCGCGGCGGCGCCCCCTGCAGGGACCTACCTGTCAGGGCCGCGGCGCCGCCGCTGCGGGGTCGGACGATATCCGGACGGGCCGACCGGTTTCCGGTGACGCCTGCCGTCCCCTGGCGGGCGTCGGGGGTACGCCGGCTAGATGAGCTGCCTCCGGGCCGCCCACACCACGGCCTCGATAGGGGTGTTGACCTCCAGCCGGTCGCAGATCGTCCGCAACCGGCGCCGCAAGGTCCGCGCACTCAGCTCCAGCTTGCGTGCCGCCACATCGGCGGTGACACCGCTCGCGATCTGGGCGAGCAGCCGGATCTCCTCCTCATTGAGCCCGAAATCGTCGGTGCCACGACGTGCGAGTGTGGCTGTTTCCACTCCGTCCTCCCTCGTCCGTGGTGATGACCGCGGGGATGCAGCCGTCCGCTGCACAGGCACGGGGTTGGCCTATATGTACGCGTTGGGTTGCCGGGTCCGGAGCCCTCCGGACTAGATCATCGGAGTTCCTTCTCTGTCTCGCGAGCTTGGCCGGAGGTGGCCGCCTGGCCGATTGCGGGGGTGTACGGGGGAACTCCGGGTGACGATTCACTCGTTGGCCTGCCGAGGGAGACGGGATGAGGTCGCCAGCCATCCGTACCCGTCCCTTCTCGCCGGACCCGCCGGGTCACGCCGCAGGCGAAGATCGTGAATCGTTTCAAGCTACGCTTCGGCTCGGAACGCTAGGCGGCCGGATCCGGCCCGTCAAGCGCCGGTCAATGGCATTATGTGCGCGATTGCTCACCAGACGTGACCGAGGATTGCGCACTGTGTCATGGAAAACTCCACTACCTGGGAAAACACCCCTGGGGCGGGACGAGGAGCGAGTTGGCAACGACCAGTATTCGTGAGGTCGCGAGGCGGGCTGGAGTCTCAGTTGGGACCGTTTCGAATGTCCTAAACCGGCCAGATCTCGTGGCCGAAGCTACCCGCGACCGTGTTCGCGCGGCGATCGAGGAGCTCGGATTCGTCCGGAACGAGTCCGCGCGCCGGCTCCGGACGGGGCCCGATCGCACCGCGGGCGAGTTCGGCGACCAGCCGCGCCGGGCCTTCGGCGTCGTCGTCGAAGACCTCACCAATCCGTACGCGACCGACGTGGCGCGCGGCGCCGAGGCGGCGCTCAACGCGGCGGGCCACGACGCCCTCTGGCTCTCCAGCGATCATTCCGCCGCCAAGGAGCGCCGGTCGCTGGACCTCCTGGAGGAGCAGCGCGCCGCCGGGGTGCTGATCATTCCGGTCGGGATGGGCGCCCGCGACATCTCGCGGCTCCGCAGCGCGGGCATGAGCGTGGTGCTGATCGACCGGGACGCGGCCGACGCGTGCTCCGCCCAGGTCGACCACGTCTCGGGCGGCGAGATCGCCGCCGCGCACCTGCTCGGCATCGGCCGCGAGCGGATCGCGTTCGTGACCGGCGTCCCGGAGCCGCAACCCTGCGTGGAACGCCGCGACGGGGCCGCCCGGACGATCGTCGAGGCGGGTTTCGGCAAGCCCCCGACCCTGGTGAAGGAGGCCCTGAGCCCGACCGAGGGGCAGGCCGCCGCGCACCAGATCATGGCGATGTCGCCGCGGCCGGACGGCGTGTTCTGCGCCAACGACCTGCTGGCCATCGGCCTGATCAACGAGCTGACCCGGCTCGGCGCCCGCGTTCCGGCGGACATCGCGGTGATCGGCTACGACGACATCGAGCTGGCGGCGAGCGCCGCCGTCCCGCTGACCACGATCCGGCAGCCGCGCCGCGAGCTGGGCTGGGAGGCCGCCGAACTGGCGATGGCCGAGATCATCGAGGGCAAGTCGCACCAGCACCGCCAGGTCGTCCAGCGGCCCGAGCTCGTGATCCGAGAAAGCGCTTAGCGGACCGGCCCGCCGGCGCTGTTGACAGTCCGTCTCAGATTCGGGTGCCCTGGTGGCATGGACGATGGGACGGGGCAGGCGGGCACGGCGGCTGAACAGGCGGGGGCGGCGGCGATTCTCGGGTTCGACCCGGGCGATCCGGCATTCCGGGCCGACCCGTACGCCCATTACCGGACACTCACATCGCACGGACGGCGCCTGACCCGGACGGACGTCGGGCTGCGCGTCACCACGTCCTACGACCTGTGCGAGCGCGTCCTGCGCGATCCGCGGTTCGGGCACCGGCCGGACGGCGGCGAGCCGTGGCGCGCCACGGTCGCGCGCAACCGGTCCTTCCTGACCATGGACCCGCCCGACCACACCCGCCTGCGGCGGCTGGTCAGCAAGGCGTTCACGCCACGCCTCGTGGAGCGGCTGCGGCCCCGGGTCGAGGCGCTCGTCGACGAACTGCTGCGGGACGTCTCCGGCGAGACCGACCTGATCGCGACGCTGGCGTATCCGCTGCCCGTCATCGTGATCAGCGAGATGCTCGGCGTCCCCCCGGAGGATCGCGACCTGTTCAAGGGCTGGTCGGACAGCCTCGCACGCGGCCTCGACCCGGACTTCCTCCTACCGGAGGCCGAAATCGCGCAACGGGACGAGGCCCGCGAGGAGTTCGGGACGTATTTCCGTGAGCTGGCCGCCAAACGCCGCACCGAGCCTAGGGACGACCTCCTGAGCGCCCTTGTGAGCGTCTCTGACGGCGGAGACGTCCTCTCGGAGGATGAACTCCTCGCCACGTGCGTCCTGCTGCTTGTGGCAGGCCATGAGACGACCGTGAACCTCATCGGGAACGGCGCGCTGGCGTTGCTCCGCGATCCTGCGCAACTGGCCCTGTTCCGCGAGCGTCCTGGCCTCGTCCAAGCGGCCGTTGAGGAATTGCTGCGTTACGACCCGCCCGTTCAGTTGACGCTACGGTCCGCCTTGGAAGACGTCGACCTGGACGGAACGCTCATAGAGCGCGGCAAGCTCGTCCTACTGCTGACCGGAGCCGCCAATCGCGACCCGTCCGTTTTCGACGATCCGAACCGGCTCGACATAACGCGCTACGCCGAGGGACGCGACGCACCTAAGCACCTGTCGTTCGGGCACGGCATCCATTTCTGCCTCGGCGCACCACTGGCCCGGCTGGAGGGCCAGGTCGCGCTCGGGAAACTGTTCGAGCGCGACGTGGCCCTCGCCTCGGGCGACCTCGTCTACCGGGACAACCTCGTCCTGCGGGGACTGCGCGACCTGCCGGTCACTGTTCGGGCTTGACCAGCGGGAACAGGATCGTGTCGCGGATGCCCTTGCCGGTGAACGCCATGATCATCCGGTCGATGCCGGCGCCCATCCCGCCCGTCGGGGGCATGGCGTACTCCAGCGCGCGCAGGAAGTCCTCGTCGAGCTGCATGGCCTCGGCGTCGCCGCCCGCCGCGAGCAGCGACTGCTCGGTGAGCCGGCGGCGCTGCTCGACGGGGTCGACCAGCTCGGAGTAGGCGGTGCCCAGCTCCGTCCCGAACCCGATGAGGTCCCACTTCTCGGTGAGGAGGGGCTCCTCGCGGTGCTGGCGCGTCAGCGGGGACGTCTCGACCGGGTAGTCCATGACGAACGTCGGCTGGACGAGCGTGTGCTCGATCAGCTCCTCGAAGATCTCCTGGACGAGCTTGCCCTGCCCCCACTTGGGGTCCCAGGAGATGTCGCGGGCGTCCGCGAGCTTGCGCACGGCCTCGATCGGCGTGTGCGGGGTGATCTCCTCACCGAGCGCGCCCGACACCGACCCGTACAGCGTGATCCGCGGCCATTGGGGCAGCCCGAGGTCGATCTCCGCACCGTCATGGACGACCACCGTGGTGCCCAGGGCAGCGACGACCGCCTTCTGGTACATCCGCTGGGTCAGGTCGGCCATGTCGTTGTAGTCGAGGTAGGTCCCGTAGGCCTCCAGCATCGTGAACTCCGGGTTGTGCGTGGAGTCCGCGCCCTCGTTCCGGAAGTTCCGGTTGATCTCGAAGACCTTCTCGATGCCGCCGACGACGAGCCGCTTCAGGTACAGCTCGATCGCGATGCGCAGGTAGAGGTCCATGCCGTAGGCGTTGATGTGCGTCTTGAACGGACGCGCCGCCGCCCCGCCGTGGATGGGCTGGAGCATGGGCGTCTCGACCTCGAGGTAGCCCTCCTCGTGCCAGAAGTCCCGCACCGCGCGGACGGTCGCGCTCCGGATCCGCGCCATCTGGCGGGCCTCGTCGTTGACGATGAGGTCGACGTACCGCTGCCGGACCCGCGCCTCCGGGTCGGTCAGCCCCGCGTGCTTGTCGGGCAGCGGCCGCAGGCACTTGGACGTGATCGCGAACCGGTCCGCCATGATCGACAGCTCGCCGCGGCGGGACGTGATGACCTCGCCCTCGACGCCGACGTGGTCGCCGAGGTCGACCTCGCGCTTCCAGAAGTCGAGCTGCTCCTCGCCGACCTTGGCCAGCGACAGCATGACCTGGATCTCGCCGGACCCGTCCCGGATCGTCGCGAAGCACAGCTTCCCGCCGTTGCGGACCAGCATGACGCGCCCGGTGACGCCGACCTTCTCGCCCGTCTCGGTGCCCGGCTCCAGGCCGGCGTGTTTCTCCCGGATCTCGGCGGTCGCCGCCGTCCGCGGAAAGGTCACCGGGTAGGGGTCGATCCCGCTCTCGCGGAGCCGGTCGAGCTTCTCCCGGCGCACGCGCATCTGCTCCGGGAGCTCGTCGAAGGTCTCGTCACTCACATCGCAAGGCTATCCAGGCCGTCCGGTGCGCCGCGAACGACTTCCGCATGATCGCCCAGGCGGGCGGCGGACACGAGCGGGCCGAGGTCGCGCGCGAGCGCGGTGGCGAGGGACCGGAACGCGCGGACCCGCGGGTCCGCGTCGCCGCGGCGCGTCGCGAGGACGCTGCTGTCCCAGGGCGCGTCCACGATCGGGACATACCGGACGCCCGGCCACGGGTAGAAGCGCGCGAACGACCGCAGCGCCGACCCGACGCCCCGCCCGGCGGCGACGCTGAGCAGCACGTCCTGCGGTGTTCGCGCCAGGTCAGGGCCGCGCAGCCCGCGCTCGCCGTTGACCGCCGCGGTGAAGTAGAGGTAGTCGGTGAACACGGCCGGCGTGATGTCGGGGACGGCGACGATCGGCAGGTCGAGGACGTCCTTGAGCCGCAGCGCACCCGTCTCCGCGAACAGCCCGTCCGCGGGCACGGCGACGATGCGCGGCTCGGTGGTGAGGACGTCGCTCTCGACCCGGTCGTCGTCCGGCGCGGGACGCACGAACGCGACGTCCACCCGGCGCTCGACCAGCGCCGACACGTGCTCGGTGAAGTCGAGCGGCGTGATGACCAGCCGGGCGTGCGGCCAGGCGCGGCGGTACGCGCGGACGATCGCGGGCGTCAGCTCGGCGGAGCCGTGGCCCATCACGCCGACCCGCAGCGCGTCCTCACCGCTCGGGCTCGCGACCGCGAGGGCCGCCCGGTCGACGGCCGCCAGGGCGGCCCGCGCATGCGGGACGAGCCGCTCCCCCGCCTCGGTGACCCGCAGCGGGGACCGTTCCAGCAGGCGGACGCCCAGTTCCCGTTCGAGCCGCTGGACGTGCGCGGTGACCGCGGGCGGCGACAGGAACAGCCGCGCCGCCGCCCGCGCGAACTGCCCTTCCTCCACGACCGCGAGGAAGGAGGCCAGCTCGCGCAGTTCCATGCTCGTCACGGTAACCACCCATTCGTCCGCACATGTCCCCCGGGGTGCGACCTGCCGAACCAAGCTCCGCCGACCGACACACCCGCCTGGCGACGACCACGGACGTGCTGGTCACCACCCGTCCTGACCGTCGCAAACACCCGGCCCAGCGACGACCACGGACGTGGCCGCCATCACCCTTCCTGCCGTTCACGAATCGCGAAGGGGCGGGGACGCGCACTTCCGGACGTTCTAGACAGGGGGCATGGCAGGTGGTTCCCGGTGGCTCCCCGTCGCGTCGATCATGTTCGGGGTCGGCTGGGGCGCCAATCAGTTCGCCTCGCTGCTCGGGCTCTACACCGAGCGGCTGCACCTCGGCGACGGCGGCGCGCAGGCGATGTTCGGTGTGTACGCGCTCGGGCTGGTGCCGGGACTGGCGCTCGGCGGGCCCGCGTCCGACCGGTGGGGCCGGCGCCGCATCGCGCTCCCGTTCGCATGCCTGTCCGCCCTGGTCACGCTGGTGCTGATGGCGGGCGTCGCGGCCCCGTCGCTGCTCTACGCGGGACGGCTTCTCGCGGGCGTCGTCACCGGCGCCGTCCTCGCCGCCGGGACCGCGTGGGTGAAGGAACTGGAGCCGGTGTCGGGAACCCGGATGACCGCCCTCGCCGTCTCGGCGGGCTTCGGCGCCGGCCCGCTCGCCGCCGCCCTCGTCGCGCAGTGGGCGCCGCACCCCCTGGTCACCGCCTACCTGCCGCACCTCCTGATCATGCTCGTGGCGGTCCCGCCGGCGTTCCGCGTCCCGGAGACCCGCGCCGCCCCCCATCGGGACGAGAGAACCCCCGCAGCCGCAACCGCCCCGAGCACGACAGCCGCGGCCGGAGGTGGGGCGGCCGGACCCGGCCTGGCCGCAGCCAGGACACCCGGGGGCGGGACGCCCAGAGGTGGGACGGCCGGAATGTCGGGCGTTCGGCATCCCGCGTTCCGGCGGACGATCGTGCCGGTCGCGATCTGGACGTTCGCCGCGCCGGTCAGCGCGTTCGCGTTGCTGCCGACGCTCGTCCCCGTCCACCACCTGCAGACCGTCTACGCGGGCGTCATCACCGCGCTCACGCTGCTGTCGGGCATGGCCGCGCAGCCCATCGCGCGGCGGCTGGAGGCGCGGCACCCGCGGCTCGTCGCCCGCGCGGGGCTCGGCGCGATCACCTGCGGGCTGCTCCTCGCCGCGCTGACCGTGGCCGCCGACCTGCCCGTCCTCAACGCCGTCACGGCGGTCGTGCTCGGCGCCGGGTACGGGTTCGTCCTGACCTACGGGCTCGGCGAGGTCGCCCGCATCGCCGCGCCGGGCGAGCTGGCCGGCCTCACGGCCGTCGCCTACGCCCTGGTCTATGCGGGAATGTTCTCGCCGCTGCTCCTGACCGTCGCGGCCAAGGCCGTCCCGCTCGGCGCGGTCCTGACCGCCATGGCCGCGCTGGCCGCGGCGTGCCTCGCCTACGTCTCCTACCGGACGCGTCCGGACGGCGTCACGGAGTATTGCGCTCGTAGATGAGGCGCAGGCCGATCAGGGTGAGCCACGGCTCGAACACGTCGATGCTGCGGGACTCCTCCAGGACGAGCGGGGCCAGGCCGCCGGTGGCGATGACCGTGACCTCCTCCGGCTCGTCGACCAGCTCCTCGGTCATGCGCTCGACGATGCCGTCCACCTGCCCGGCGAACCCGAAGATGATCCCGGACTGCAGCGCCTCGACGGTGTTCTTCGCGATCACGCTGCGCGGCCGGACCAGTTCGATCTTGTGCAGCTGCGCGCCGCGCGAGGACAGCGCGTCTATCGAGATCTCGATGCCGGGGGCGATCGCGCCGCCCACGTACTCGCCCTTGGCGGACACGGCGTCGAACGTGGTGGCGGTGCCGAAGTCGACCACGATCGCGGGCCCGCCATGGGTGTGGACGGCGGCGAGCGCGTTCACGATGCGGTCGGCGCCGACCTCCTTCGGGTTGTCCATCCGGACCGGGACGCCCGTCTTGACGCCCGGCTCCACGATCACCGCCGCCACGTCGCCGTAGTAGCGGCGGCACATCTCCCGCATCTCGTGCAGGACGGACGGAACCGTGGAGCACAGCGCGATGCCGCTGATGTCGGTGTCCGCCAGCAGCGGGCTCTGCTGGACGAGCCCCTGCAGGACCACCGCGATCTCGTCGGCGGTGCGCCGCGGATCGGTGTTGATCCTCCAGTGCTCGATCACCTCGTCGCCCTCGAACAGGCCGAGCACGGTCTGGGTGTTACCCACGTCGATGGAGAGCAGCATCCGGTCCCCGCTGGTCAGGAGAAGTCAAGGCCGATGTCGAACACGCGCGCCGAGTGCGTCAGCGCGCCGACGGCAAGGTAGTCCACCCCGGTCACGGCGACGTCTCGGGCCCGCTCCAGGGTAAGGCCACCGCTGGCCTCGAGCTCCGCCCGCCCTGCCACGAACCGCACCGCCTCGGTCATCTCGGCGTCGGTCATGTTGTCCAGCAGGATGCTCGTGGCGCCCACCGCGAGCGCCTCCTCGACCTGCGCGAGGGTGTCGCACTCCACCTGGACGTGCAGAGACGGGTACACGGCGCGGATCGCCTCGTACGCCTTGGTGACGCTTCCGGCCGCCGCGATGTGGTTGTCCTTGATGAGGGCCGCGTCGTGCAGGCCCATCCGGTGGTTGACGCCGCCGCCGCACTTGACGGCGTACTTCTGCAAGGCCCTCATGCCGGGGATGGTCTTGCGCGTATCACGGACCTTGGCCTTGGTGCCCTCCATGGCGTCCGTCCACCGCCGGGTGGCCGTCGCGATTCCGGACAGGTGGGTGAGCAGGTTCAGGGCCGTCCTTTCCGCCCGAAGCACGGCCCTGGTCGGCCCGCCGACCGCGATGAGGACCTGCCCCGGGACGACCCGGTCGCCGTCGCTCGCCTTCGCCTCGTAGGCCACGTCCAGCGCCTCGAAGACGACACACGCCACCGGGACGCCTGCGACGACGCCCTCCTCGCGCGCCTTCAGCTCCCCGCTTGCGGTGTCGCCCGGCGCGAAGATCGGCGTGCTGGTGACGTCGACCTCCCCGTCCTCGGCCAGCGCCGTCCGGACGAGGTTTTCCACAGTTCGGGGATCGAGCCCGGCGTCGGTGAGCCGCTGCGAGAGTTCAGGTGTCATGAGTCGTTTCCTTCCAGAGGTTCGTACGAGGTGGTCAGCGCGTTCCCCACCAGCCGCGTCACGAGGTGGCCGCGCCACGTCCCGTCCGCACGCTCGGGGAAGTCCTCCCGCCAGTGGCTCCCGCGCGTCTCCTCCCGCCGCCGCGCGGCCGCCACGATCGCGGACGCCACGGTGTGCAGATTGGTGGCCTCCCACGCCTCCACCCCCGGCTC